>JALZDN010000124.1 GCA_030862525.1 Actinomycetota bacterium
CGTCATCTCTCCTGGTGCGCTACTTGTAGCGGTAGACAATGCGGCCACGGGACAGGTCGTAGGGCGAGAGCTCCACGACCACCCGGTCCTCGGGCAGGATGCGGATGTAGTGCTGGCGCATCTTGCCGCTGATGTGCGCGAGAACGCGGTGACCGTTCTCCAACTCGACTCGGAACATCGCGTTGGGGAGTGGTTCGACCACCTTGCCCTCTACCTCGATAGCGCCGTCCTTCTTGCCCATATCCTCCGCGTTCCTGCTGGTTAGCCGTGCCGTCGGGTGGCGGCCTTGCCGCAACGCAGGCGCCGGCCAGTTCCAAGACGTGGGGAGGCATCAGTACGGCGTGCGGGGACGCACTGCTGAGCAGGAAACCTGCGCAGATACCTGCAGACACGCTAGAAACCGGCGCGATGCTCACGCCGATAACACAGTTTACGTGCAGGTCACGCTCGGGTACAAACCGCCCCCGCGCTGATCACCGCGCGGGCCTGAGGGCTCGCGCCCGCTCGCCTATCCAGCCGGCCAGCAGCACCGCACCCCAGGGACCCGCAACCCAGACCCACCACGGATAGATCCAGCTCATGGTGGCCAGTGACACCACGGCCCAGATCAGCAGGTTCACCACGCTCACACTGGCCCAGGCGGCGACCACAGCCCGCCCGCCGCGCCCATGTCGACACTGCCAGTGGGATTGCCGCACCTCGTGGTTGGCCGGGTCGACCGGTGGACGAGCCGACGGCAGGTCGGCGGTCAGCGCATCGAGCTCGCCGTAGGTCCGGGCTGCCCAAGCCTGCTGGAGCCGCTCATCGTACTCGGTGAGGTCTAGGCGACCGTCCGAATGCGCCGATCTTAGCTGCTCAGCCACCCGTTCCCGATCAGTGTCCGCAGCCCGCATCCGGTCCCGTGGCGTCGAGCCATCCGCGGTCCCCATAGTGCCGGTCATCGCATCCATCGGTACCTCCAGCCGACCCCCTCGGTACCAAGCATAACACTGTTACGATTCGCGATCGTGCGATTACCGGGTTGGTCTCCAGAATCCAGGGCTAGGTGGTGGCAGGCTCGGGTTCCGCGATAGGGCTCGCGCCGTGGATGGGTCCCTCGGCATCGGCAAGCCGGGTCTGGGTGGCTCTGCCACCCCAGCGTAGCGAGATCAACTCGGCAGCGATGGATACCGCGGTCTCCTCAGGGGTGCGGGCTCCCAGGTCCAGCCCGATCGGTGAGGCGATCTTGGACAGCTCCTCATCGGTCACGCCTGCCTCGCGCAGCCGCTCCTCCCGATCCTTATGGGTCCTGCGCGACCCCATCGCGCCGATGTAGGCGATGTCGAGCTTCAGTGCCTCGATGAGCACCGGCACATCGAACTTCGGATCGTGGGTGAGGACCGTGATGACGGTCCGTGGATCAATCCGGCCAGCCTCGACCTCTTCTTTCAGGTATCGGTGCGGCCAGTTCACGATGACCTCGTGCGCGTCGGGGAAGCGGCTCTTGGTTGCGAACACCGGTCGCGCGTCGCACACGGTCACGTGGTAACCGAGGAACACCCCGATCCGGGCCATCGCGGCAGCGAAGTCGATCGCACCAAACACCAGCATCCGCGGCGGCGGCTGCATAGCGTTGACGAACACGTCCATGCCCTCGCCGCGGCGCTCCCCTTCGGGGCCGTAGTGCAGGGTGGCCGTGCGGCCGGCGGCCAGCGCGCCGCGGACGTCTTCGAGGATCGCCTCGTCAGCGCTGGGCGAGCCCGTCGTTCCGGAGTGCCGATCGGCCCAGACCACCATGCGCGACCCGACGCGCTCGGGGTCGGGATGGGCGACCACGGTGGCCACCGCGACCCCCTCCTTCTTGGCCACCGAATCGGCCACCTCTTCGAGTTCGGGGAAGTGGACCGGATCCACCTTCTCGACGAACACATCGATGATGCCGCCGCAGGTCAGCCCGACAGTGAAGGCATCATCATCGGAGACGCCGTAGCGCTGCAGGACGGGGATGTCGTCGTTGAGCACCTGCTGGCCCAGTTCGAAAACCGCGCCCTCCACACAGCCACCAGAGACACTGCCGACCGCCCGCTCATCGGAGGTCACCAGCATCGCCGCTCCAGCAGGGCGGGGAGCCGAGCGATAGGTGGATACCACCGTGCCTACCGCGGTCGATTTGCCCGCGCGCCACTCCGCCACCAGTTCGTCGAGCACCTCACGCACCGCGGACCTCCTCGAGCAGGGCTTCCCATGTGGCCGGGCTGTGTCGGGCCAGTACTTAAAGACTATTCGGCCTGACTGGATTTGTGGGTTCACTCACAACACCGACATACATCGACGCTCCGGCCACCGAATCTGTTCCATGCTCGGGTCAGGGCGATGCTCGGGTCAGGGACGATCCACGTCGATCCCGCTGGCTAGATCCGAGCAGTCCACCACCGCCAGGTCAGACCGTTGCGCCAACCAGTCCCGGGCTCCCCGGTCGCCGCGGGCCGATGCCACGATGTCGGCCCAGTGCTGCCGGCCGAACAGCACCGGATGGCCGGGCTGGCTCTCGAAGCCGGCCCTGGCCACGACCGCGGGACCGGCCAGCGCGACGAGCCTGCGGACCACGGAGGCGTCCACGTCGGGCAAATCGACCAGATGCACCAGCGCTGCCTGCACCTGTGGCGGCGCGCTGCGGATCAGTTCGGCCAGGCCGGTGCGCAGGGAGGCACCCATGCCCTCGGCCCAGTCCGTGGCCAGCACGGTGCCAGCGGTTTCGGGCACCAACGGGGCGACCCGGTCGGCTTCGGCACCGATGACGACGAGCACCGGGTCGCATCCGCCGTCAGTCAGCGTGGTCACCGCCCGGCGCAGCCAGGCCCCATCATCGACCAGGGCCTTGGGCATGCCGTAACGCCGCCCGGCCCCCGCTGCCAGCAACAGTCCGGCGATCATGATCGCATCTTCTCATGGCTGTCTGGAGATTGAACGGAGTTGCACACCAATATGGTCATCAACGCGATCGCGTCGTCGCCGCGGGCTGACGCGTCCAGACCAGCTCGAACAGCGGGAATAGAACTCGATGTCCTCCGGGATCGCGCAGGCTCAGCGCAGCGGTCAGAGTCTCACCAGCACCAGCCGATCGTCGTGGATCCTGAAGTTGTAACCCGGCGACTTGGGGAGGCGTGCCTTGAAGGGCAGCACCGCGGCCTCGACGGTGCCGAGGCCGAAAAGCACTGTGCAGATTCCGCAGCCTATAGCCGCGAGTCCTGCTATTGCGCAACAATAAGGGGAGGCATCTGCACCACAGGACCAGTTGCAAGATAGGCGCATTAATTTGCAAGACCGAAAGCGCGTGCTGGTAACCACTTCTGGGCGTGTACCATTCGTTGATGAAGCCCGATCTTTCGCATGATTATTGCGAGATCTTGGCGTCAGAACGAACAGCGAGAAAGGAGCACACCTATGGAGCAGCACACCCATGAGCACACCCACGGGGATGTGACTCACACCCACGCGCACGGCTTGCATGATCATGAGCACGTTGAGCATGAGCATGAACACAGCCACGATGGGCAGTCACACGCCCACTCGCATGTCCACCAGCAGGACCTCGAGGAAATCCACGAACACGCGCACTGACTCGCACATGGCGCCTTTTCAGGCGCAGCAGTCCGAGGTTTGGCACTTCCCTGCTCGGTACCGTTTTTGGTGCCGGGCGGGGATTTTTGTGCTGTAGCGCCGATGGTTTGGTTGAGCCGTCATAAGTGCCAGCAGCCCACCGTCAACCTGAGTGAGGAGCCCTACGAATCCCCGCTGCCTGGACGATCCGACGCGGTGGGGCTCGGTGTGCTCGAGTTGCCACGGCTGACGAGACAGCTTCGATTTCGTCAGCCAGCTGCAACACCGTGGCCTGGTAGATCTTCCCGGCTCGGGTGCCAGCCAGTGCAGGTGCCCGAACACCTCCAATGTGATCAGCCGTGCAGCTGGCCCCACCACCGGATGAAGCGGTGTAGCGCGGCGGGAGGCAGCACGCTTCCCGGCGGCGGGAACTTTTGATGGGCGGCAACGAGTTCCGCGTGCAGGGCCGAATCGATGTGCTCGTCGGGCATCGCCCGCAACTGCTCCGCGGACCAGCCGGCGAACACCACACTGTGGAAGACGGCGCCGATGCGCGCCGCGGCAGGCACACGCGCGTCGCTCGGCGGCGGGGCTTGGTAGTCGGGGATCGGTGCGCCGTAGATGAGCTGGAACTCTCTGCGGTGGTGCACCGACCAGTCCCGGTATGCCCACAATGTCGCGATCAGGCGATCCCGGTGCGCGCTGATCGGGTGCGCGTCGCGCGCCGCCTCCAGCGCGTCGGCAAGCCCGTTGTGGCGTCCTCGACCAGCTCGGTGATCAGGTGGTCCTGGCGCTGCGCCGCGACGGCACGGTCATGACCGCGGGGCTATTCCAGCTGGCGTTCCTGCTCGGCCAGATCCACATTCAGCGGGCTCAGCGTTCCAAAAAAGGGGTAGATTGCCCCGCTTAGCCCGCTGAATGCGCTTGGAGAAATGCGCGCTCCCGGACCGTCACCCCAGCTATCTCCACCGCGTTGCACCTACGGCGGTGCAGTCATCCGGTGACGGCTGGACGAAGGGACGATGGGATGCGGCGTGTGCTCGCTCTCCCGGCGGTGGCACTGGCGAGCGTGCTCGCCGTGGCCGGCTGTTCGACCATGGCGCAGCAGTCGAGTGAAGCACCAGCTAAGGCCGGAGAGGTCGCCACCGGCGTCGGCGTCACCCGCTCCGAGATCACCCTCGGCGCGCTGACCGACCACTCGGGCCCGTTCAAGGAGCTCGGCCTCGGTGTTGTCCAGGGCAGCCAGATCTGGATCAACGAGACCAACGCTGATGGCGGGATCTGCGGGCGGCAGATCAAGCTGGCGGTCCGCGACCACGGGCACGACGTGAACAGAGCACAGGCCTACTACACAGCACTGGAACCCAACGTCTTGGGCTTCATGCAGATCATGGGATCCCGGGTCAGCGCAGCGTTGAGCAAGAAGCTTATCTATAACGAGACCACCGCGGTGGCGCTGTCGCAGTCCTCGGAGCTCCTGGCCAACCCATATATGATCATTCCGGGCACCACCTACGACGTCGAGATGATCAATGGCCTCTCATATCTGATGGAGACCGGGAGGCTTCGCGACGGCGACATCATCGGCCATATCTGGATCGACGATGAGTACGGTGCCAATGGACTGCGTGGTACCCAGTACTTCGCCGAAAAGCATCACCTCACGGTCCGCGACGCCAAAATCACTTCCAGCGACTCGGATTTGCGCGACATCGTAGCCGGTTTCGCCGGTGACCCGCGGGTGACAGCGATCGCGCTGACCACTACTCCCGAGCAAGCCGCGTCCGCCGCCGTCGCCAACCAGCAGCTTGGCCTCAACGTGCCGATGATCGGCAACAACTCGGTGTTCACACCGCAGCTGCTGGAGGGCCCGGCCGCAGCTGCCCTGGTGAACCTCACCGTGGTGGCCAGCTCGGTGCCGTTCTCGTCCGACGTGCCGCAGGCGCAGCAGATCGCCCAGGCGTTCCAGCAGGGTGGCTTCGAAGGGCGGCCCAACAGCGGGGTGCCCTACGGCTACGCGATTGGTGAGATCTGGGGTGAATTGCTGCAGCGGGCCTGCGCCAACAGCGACCTCACCCGGGCCGGAATCCAGGAGGCGCTGCGGCAGAGCGTTGATATCACGACCGACAAGCTGGTCGCGGACCTGGACTTCGCCGAGCCGGGTGCCCCGGCTGCCCGAGAGGTCTACGTCGGCGTCCCCGACGCTGTCTTGCCTGGTGGGATCCGGCTAGTGAAGCCGCTGTTCGTGGCGCCGGAAGCGCGCAGTTACGCCGCTCCGCACCAAAACGGCGACTGATTGGTCAGTGTCGGCTGTCGACACCGCGCGCCATCCTGCCGGCAAGCCCGAGCGCGAGGACGCCAGTACCGGTCAGGACCGTGGCCGGCGGCAGGGTGAGTGCAAGTAAGGCACAGCCGGTGGCTCCGATCACGGCAAGCGGGCGCAACCAGCGTCGTTGGCGGCCGGGCAGGGTGAATGCGGCGGCGTTGGCGATGGCGTAGTAGGTCAGGATGGCGAAGCTTGAGAAGCCGATGGCGTTGCGCAGATCGGCGAGCACCACGATGGCTGCGACGGTGGCGCCGAGCAGGATTTCGGCGCGGTGGGGCACCCGGTAGCGGGGGTGGATAGCAGCCAGAACGTGTGGGAATTCGCGATCGCGGGCCATCGCCAGGGTGGTGCGGCCGATGCCGGCCATCAACGACAGCAGCGCGCCGGCCGACGCGACGGCGCCTCCGACCCGCACCGCGGGCGTGAGCCAGCTCAGGGTGCCGGATTGGGTGACCGCGGCGAGCGGGGCGGTGGACGTGGCGAGCTCGGTGGGCCCGACCGCGGCCAGCGCGGCGGCGCCGATCACGGCGTAGATGGTGACGACGATGCCCAGCCCAATCGGAATGGCCAGCGGGATAGTCCGCGCCGGTTCGCGGACCTCCTCGCCCAGAGTGGCGATTCTGGCGTAGCCGGCGAAGGCGAAGAACAGCAGCGCGGCGGCTTGGAAGATACCGGTCAGCCCGCTGCTGGTCCAGCCGCCGAAGTTAGCCGGATCGGCCTGTCCACCGGCCAGTGCGGCCACTACAACGGCGGTCAGGGCCACCACGGTCACCGCGACCAGCACGCGGGTCAGCCGGGCGGTTCTCGTGACCCCGAAATAGTTCACCACGGTGAGCCCCACCACCGCGGCGACAGCAGTCGAGGTGGGGTGGGCGGGCCAGGTGTAGGCGCCGAAGGTCATGGCCATCGCCGCGCAGCTGGCCGTCTTGCCGATCACGAATCCCCAACCCGCCAGGAACCCCCAGGCCAGTCCCAGCCGATGGCGGCCGTAGCGGTAGCTCCCGCCGGACTCGGGATAGCGGGCAGCGAGTTGGGCACAGGAGAGGGCATTGCAATAGGCCACGGTCGCGGCTACGGCCAGCGCGATCAGTAGCCCGGCGCCTGCGGCCGCTGCGGCCGGCGCGAACGCCGCGAACACCCCGGCACCGAGCATCGAACCCAGCCCGAGTACCACGGCATCGGCCAGGCCCAACCGGCGCGCCAACTGCGGTCTGAAATCAGGGTCGGGCGGCGCCACACCATCATCATCGCCGTGAAGTCGACGGGACCGGCACGCGTGAGCTTCGCGGTAGTGCTCGACGTCGCAGCGGAACCTACTGTGCAATCCCAGCCGTTGCTCGGGTGCCCGAGGCGGTCCTCTCCGCCATGCGTGTGTGCCGACAGGTCGTGGATGGTGATATTGAGGACGCCAGTGTTCCCGGGAGGAGATTGTCGTGACCGCTGTGCCTGCGTTGCCGTCATATGTTTCGGGCGTCTCGGAGGTTGCGCTGCTGGGTGACACCATCGGCGACAACTTCGACCGCACGGTTGCCCGGCACGGCGACCGGGAAGCGCTGGTGGATCGACCCAGCGGCCGCCGCTGGACCTACTCGCAGCTGCGGTCGGAGGTCGACGCGATGGCGCACGGGCTGCTGGCCGTCGGGATCGGCAAGGGGGACCGGGTTGGCATCTGGGCACCGAACTGCCCTGAGTGGCTGATCACCCAGTACGCCACCGCGAAGATCGGTGCGATCCTGGTCACCATCAACCCCGCGTACCAGACCAGCGAACTGGAATACGTGCTCAAGGCGGCCGGGATCCGGTTGCTGGTCGCTGCGCGGTCGTTCAAGGACTCCGACTACGCCGCAATGATCTCGCACGTGCGACACGGCTGTGCCGCCCTGCAACGGGTGCTCCTGATCGGTTCCGCGGGGTGGAATGCGTTGCCGGTACGCGACGGTGATGCGTCGCTGCTCGCTGGCCAGCAGGCGCGACTATCCCCGGACGACCCAATCAATATCCAGTACACCTCGGGCACCACCGGCTTCCCCAAGGGCGCCACGCTGTCACACCACAACATCCTTAACAACGGCTACTTCGTCGGTGAGCTATGCGGCTACACCGAGGCCGATCGAGTCTGCGTGCCGGTGCCGCTCTACCACTGTTTCGGAATGGTCATGGGCAATCTGGCGGCCACCACACACGGCGCCTGCCTGGTATATCCAGCGCCGTCGTTCGAGCCGGCAGCCACCCTGTCGGCCGTCGCGCAGCAACGGTGCACCTCGCTGTACGGCGTGCCCACGATGTTCATCGCGATGTTGGCCGATACCGGTTTCGAATCCCATGACCTGTCGTCGCTGCGTACCGGGATCATGGCGGGCTCACCGTGCCCGGTCGAAGTGATGAAGCAGGTCATCCAGCGGATGGGCATGACCGAGGTGACCATCTGCTACGGCATGACCGAGACGTCTCCGGTGTCCACCCAGACCCGGGCCAACGACACGCTGGACCGGCGGGTGTCCACGGTCGGCCAGGTGCACCCGCACCTCGAGGTGAAGATCATCGATCCGAACACCGGCCTGACGGTGCCGCGTGGAACGCCGGGTGAACTATGCACCCGCGGGTACTCGGTCATGCTCGGCTACTGGGGACAGCCGGACCAGACCGCCGAGGTGATCGACCAGGCCCGCTGGATGCACACCGGGGATGTCGCGGTGATGGATCCCGAGGGCTACCTCAACATCACCGGGCGGATCAAGGACATGGTCATCCGGGGCGGTGAGAACGTCTATCCGCGGGAGATCGAGGAGTTCCTCTACACCCACCCGGACATCCTGGATGCGCAGGTGATCGGTGTACCAGACGCGCGCCACGGTGAGGAGCTGTGTGCCTGGGTGCGGTTGCGACCGGGCGCACCCGAGCTGACGGCCGACGCACTGCGTGACTACGCCACGGGGAAGCTCGCGCACTACAAGATCCCACGGTACGTGCATGTGGTGCACGAGTTCCCGATGACCGTCACCGGCAAGGTCCGCAAGGTGGAGATGCGCGAGCGCTCGGTGCAGCTACTCGGGCTGGGCGCCATCGCCGCCACCAAGCACGCCTGATCCCGCCGAGCCGGGACGGCGACATGGATGCTTGTCAGCACGTCACGGGAAGCGCCCACAGCACAAACACGGGGGCCGCTCCCGGGTGAAAGGAGCGGCCCCCGTGAGGTGCCAGCTAGCGGATCAGAAGTCCATGCCGCCGCCATCGGGCATGCCGCCGCCCGCCGGTGCCGGGGTCTTCTCCGGCTTGTCAACGATCACGGCTTCCGTGGTGAGGAACAGGGCCGCGATCGACGCCGCGTTCTGCAGCGCCGAGCGGGTGACCTTGGCCGGGTCGATGATGCCGGCCTTGATCAGGTCCTCGTACTCGCCAGTGGCCGCGTTGAGGCCGTGCCCGGCCGGCAGGCCGCGCACCTTCTCAGCCACCACGCCACCCTCGAGACCGGCGTTGATAGCGATCTGCTTCAGCGGAGCCTCCAACGCCACCTTGACGATGTTGGCGCCGGTCGCCTCGTCACCGGTCACGTCGAGCTTCTCGAAGGCCAGCGCACTGGCCTGCATCAGCGAGACACCACCGCCGGGCACGATGCCCTCCTCGACGGCGGCCTTGGCGTTGCGCACCGCGTCCTCGATGCGGTGCTTGCGCTCCTTGAGCTCCACCTCGGTCGCCGCTCCGGCCTTGATCACCGCAACGCCGCCGGCCAGTTTGGCCAGCCGCTCCTGCAGTTTCTCGCGGTCGTAGTCGGAGTCCGAGTTGTCGATCTCGTTACGGATCTGGTTGACCCGGCCCTGGATCTGCTCCGGGTCGCCTGAACCCTCCACGATGGTGGTCTCGTCCTTGGTGACGACGACCTTGCGGGCGCGGCCCAGCAGCGACAGGTCGGCGTTCTCCAGCTTGAGACCGACCTCCTCGCTGATCACCTCACCACCGGTGAGGATGGCCACGTCGGCCAGCATCGCCTTGCGGCGGTCACCGAAACCAGGTGCCTTGACCGCGACCGACTTGAAGATGCCGCGGATCTTGTTGACGACCAGGGTGGCCAGCGCCTCGCCCTCGACGTCCTCGGAGACGATCACCAGCGGCTTGTTGGACTGCATGACCTTCTCCAGCAGCGGGAGCAGGTCCTTGACTGAGGAGACCTTCGATGCGACCAGCAGAATGTACGGATCGTCGAGCACGGTCTCCATGCGCTCGGGATCGGTGACGAAGTAGGGCGAGATGTAACCCTTGTCGAAGCGCATACCCTCGGTGAGCTCGAGCTCGAGGCCGAAGGTCTGGCTCTCCTCGACGGTGATGACGCCTTCCTTGCCGACCTTGTCCATCGCCTCGGCGATGAGCTCGCCGATCGAAGGGTCAGCAGCGGAGATCCCGGCGGTCGCCGCGATCTGCTCCTTGGTCTCGACCTCCTTGGCCGAGTTCAGCAGCTGCCCACAAACGGCCTCGACGGCCTTCTCGATGCCCCGCTTGAGGGCCATCGGATTGGCGCCGGCTGCGACGTTGCGCAGACCCTCGCGCACCAGCGCCTGGGCGAGCACGGTGGCGGTGGTGGTGCCGTCACCGGCAACGTCATCGGTCTTCTTGGCAACTTCCTTGACGAGCTCGGCCCCGACCTTCTCCCACGGGTCTTCGAGCTCGATCTCCTTGGCGATGCTCACACCATCGTTGGTGATGGTGGGGGCACCCCACTTCTTATCCAGGACGACGTTGCGGCCCCTGGGGCCGAGCGTCACCCTGACGGCGTCGGCGAGCTGGTTCATCCCGCGCTCGAGACCGCGGCGGGCGTCCTCGTCGAACGCGATCATCTTGGCCATTGCGGTGTGGTCCTCCGGTCATGGGCGCCGCGGTTGTCCGCGGCAAGGACACAGTGCTCGGCCAGGCTCGGTGCCCGCGACGGACGTCCGGCAATCGCCGGACTCACCGTCCCGACCTCAGTGTTGTCGCTTGGGTTGGTACAGCTGGCACTCAACGATGCCGAGTGCTAACCCGTGTTTAGCACTCCCACCCGGCGAGTGCAAGCAGCTGCGCCGGTCCTGGCCTCGCCGAGTCCGCCCCATCACCCACCCAGCGTGCACGATCACCAGCACGATCAGCGCAACCACCGCGGCCAGGGCCAGCGCCGCCGAAATGATCCAACGGCTCAGAGTGCGCCAGCGCATCGGAGTGAGTACGCCGAGGGATAGCGCCCCGGCGAGTACCCGTGGGCGGTGGTCATGGCCGCTGAGATGCTCGGCGAACGACTCGTGAGTGGCGTTCACGCCCCTGACAGCTTGCGGACGGCGGTGGCCTGATCCCGGCCGTCCCGGCCCGCTGTGATCTCGAAGCTGACCCGGTCGCCTTCGGCCAGCGTCCGGAAGCCGTCCATCTCGATCGCGCTCTGATGCACGAACACGTCCGGGCCCGGTTCAGCCGCGATGAACCCGTAACCCTTTTCGGAGTTGAACCATTTCACCGTGCCCTCGGCCACGTCGTCCTCCTCCGGCCATCATCCTTCGGGCGATGCTCCGCTACGGCGGTAGTCAATAGCGACAACCACGCTACCGTCCGTGAGTTGCTCGACGCAGCCACCACCGACCTCGACTCGGCACAGTTCACCAGCACCGGGCAGGATGCGGAGGTGGCCGTAGCGCAAAAACCCCGATCTGTCGACGAGCACAGCCGGGTGGTGGCCGCCCTGCTGAGCGCTACTCCGGTGATCCGGCTGCCCCTGGTGGAGTGCGCCGGCCTGGCCCTGGCCGAGCCGGTCACCGCACCGTTGCCACTGCCACCTTTCGACAATTCCGCGATGGACGGCTACGCCGTGCGTTCGGTGGACGTCGCACACGCCGCCGCCGATAAACCCGTGCAGCTCCCGGTCCCTGAGGACATCCCCGCCGGACGTACCGACTCGCCGCCGCTGCAGCCCGGAACCGCACACCGGATCATGACCGGCGCCCCGATGCCACCTGGCGCGGACGCCGTCGTGCCGGTGGAACTCACCGACGCCGGGCTGCACCAGGTGCGGATCTTCGCGCCACGGTCCGCTGGGCAGAGCGTGCGCCTCGCCGGAGACGACGTGGCGGCCGGGGACGAGGTGCTGGCGGCCGGCGCGGTACTGGGCCCGGCACAGCTCGGCGTCGCCGCCGCGGTCGGCCAGGCCCAGCTGCCGGTCCATCGCCGAGCTCGAGTGCTGGTGCTGGCCACCGGCTCGGAGCTGGTGGCGCCGGGCACACCGCTACAGCACGGTCAGATCTACGAGTCGAACAGCACGATGCTGGCCGCCGCGGTCCGGGAGGCCGGCGGCGAGGCACAGCTGATGCACTTCGTGCCCGATGACGTCGCCGAACTGGAGGCCGCGCTGGCCGCCCGGCTGGAGGGGATCGACCTACTGGTGACCTCCGGCGGAGTCAGCGCGGGGGCCTACGAAGTGGTCAAGGACGCCATGACCGGGCATGGCGTGGAGTTCGGCAAGGTGGCCATGCAGCCCGGTGGTCCGCAAGGCGCCGGTCGTTATCGTGGGGTGCCGGTGGCGACGCTGCCCGGCAACCCGGTGAGTTCCTCGGTGTCTTTCGAGCTGTTCGTTCGCCCGGCGCTGCGTGCCGCGATGGGTCTGCCTGCGCAGCGGCCTCGCGTCACCGCGCGGCTGACCGAGGCACTGGACTCACCAGCGGACCTTCGGCAGTTTCGTCGTGGCGCGCTGGACGTCACGTCGGGCACTGTCGCGCCAGTGGGTGGTCCCGGCTCGCACCTGCTCGGCGCGCTAGCCCGATCCGACTGCCTGATCGACATCCCGGAGGCCGTGACGCACCTCGCGGCGGGTGACGAGGTTGCCGTATTGCGCACCGGGGGCATGTGATCAGCGACATCTTGCGGGTGTGAGAAACCCACAACCGTCCGGACGGACCTTGTGATCGCAGGTGAGCCAAAGCACACTGAGAGTAAGCAACTGCTCGGCGAGCTGTTGTCATCCCAGAGGCGCAGGGTTCCTGCGCCGTCGGGGGGCGCAGGGGCGCTGGGAAGAACCGTTCGGGAAGCTGGGGAGCGGTCGAACGGTTTATGGGTGCCGGGGATCTGCCGTCGGGGGACGGTGGATCCCCGGCGTCTTTCACTACCCGTCACAGCGTACGGTGGGGCGCGCCTGGCGTGCACTGATCCGCCCGTCACACGACCTGAGGACCTCACAAACGCATGGCCTGCCCTCGCTTGCCCGCGACATTGCGGCACCTGGTGGACTTGGCCCGCGAGACGCTCCCGCCGATGCACCCCGCAGGTAGACCGTTCGTGGCCGGAGGTGCCGTCGCGACGTTGTTGCTGCGCCGGCTGTCCCCAACCGCAGCAACCCTCGGCGCCGTCGCGACCGCGTGCTGCGCAGCGTTTTTCCGCGAACCACATCGAGTCCCGCCGCAGGATCCGATACTCGCGGTGGCTCCCGCCGACGGCACGGTGAGCAGCGTGGCACTCGCCGCGGCACCCACTGAGTTGGGCCTCGACGATCAGGTGCGGCCCCGGGTCAGCGTGTTCCTCTCCGTATTCGACGTGCACGTGCAACGCATCCCGGTTGACGGCGAGGTGCGCCAGGTCGCTTACCGACCGGGGATGTTCCTTTCGGCCGATCTTGACAAGGCCAGCGAGGCCAACGAGCGCGCCAGTGTGCTGCTGCGCTCGGCCACCGGGCACGACCTTGCTGTGGTGCAGATCGCCGGGTTGGTGGCCCGTCGAATCGTCTGCTCGGTTCGTCCCGGTGATGTGGTGGCGGCCGGGTCCACCTACGGCTTGATTCGTTTCGGATCCCGGGTGGACCTCTACCTGCCGCCGGGCAGTGCGGTACTGGTTCGCCCCGGGCAGCGCACCGTAGGTGGGGAGACGCCGTTGGCTCGACTTCCCGCGGCCGGGGAGTCCTGAGCCGTGCCCGGTGCAGGGGTTCGCCTGCTGCCCAACGCGATCACCGTGCTGGCGTTGTGCTCGGGTCTGTCTGCGGTGAAGTTCGCCCTGGACGGCAACTACGCCGCCGCGATCGCCGCGATCTCGCTGGCCGCCCTGCTGGACGCGCTCGACGGCCGGCTTGCCCGGCTGCTCGATGCCACCTCCCGGATCGGTGCCGAGCTGGACTCGCTGGCCGACGGCATCTCCTTCGGCGTTGCACCCGCAGTTGTGCTGTTCATCTGGGCGCTGGGCGACATTCGCGCCGGGTGGTCGGTGGCTCTGATGTTCACGGTCTGCGTGGTATTGCGGCTGGCCCGGTTCAACACCCTGCTCGACGACACCGAGGCGCCGCCGTTCGCCAAGGAGTTCTTCGTCGGTGTTCCCTCTCCCTCAGGCGCGCTGCTGGCGCTGCTCCCGCTGACCGTTTTCCTTCAGTTCGGCGCGGGCTGGTGGTCCTCGCCGGTGACCGTGGCGGCATGGACGATCGTGGTGGCCGTGGCGATGGTAAGCCGGCTACCCACCCAGTCGGTGAAGGCGATCCGGGTGCCGGCACGGGCAGTGGCGCCGCTGCTGGTGCTGATCGCCGGCCTGGCTGCCGCGGTGATCACCTTCCCGTTCGCATCACTGAGCCTGGCGACGCTGCTGTACGTGGCCCACATTCCCTACGCGAGCTACCGCTACCGCTGGTTGGCGCAGCACCCCTCAGCGTGGGAGGTCCCACCCGGTCAGCGTCGGGCGATCCGCCGCACCGCACGCAGCATGCGCCGCCTCGGGTTGCGCCCGCCGCTGCGACGGCGGGTGGCCGGTGCCGCCGCCCGAGCTGGTGCCGCGGTGCGCCGCAGGCGCAATGGGGACAGAAACGGCGAGGTATCCCGGGACGGCCGCACCCGCCGGATCGGCCTGCGCCGACGCCCTTAATGCCTCCGAGGGTGCCGCTCCGTGCCGGTGTGTCCGCTCCCGCCCCGGGTGTATGCGGGCGAACCTGTTTCGCCCGGCTGATCCACCTGCGGTCGGTCGCAGCGGCGGTACAGTCGACCAGGTGGAACCGGGCCGGCTGCGGCTGAGGCTGCTCGGGTGCTTCGGCGTCGAGGGCGATCTCGACGGTCCCGCGCCGACCGGCAAGGCCGAGCGGCTGCTCAAGGTGCTCGCCGCCAAGCACGGTCGGCCGGTTCCGGTGGAGACCCTGGTCGACGCGCTGTGGCGGGACCACCCACCGGACCGCGCCGACCGCAACGTCGCGGTGCTGGTCAGCCGGCTGCGGCGGTCGCTGGGCCGGGCCAGAATCGACGGCGGTCCGACCGCGTACCGGCTGGTGCTCGACGACAGCACAGTCGTCGACCTGTTCGAGGCCGAGGAGCTCGTCACCAACGCCGAGCGCGAGCTGGCGCACGGCCGCTACGCGCTGGCCGCGGTTGGTGCCGAGCAGGCCGAGAAGCTGCTCACCGCGGGCCCGCCGCTGGTCGATGAGCTCGACTCGGCGTGGGCCGAGAACCTGCGCCGGCTGGCCGTCGCCCAGCTGCGCGGGACCCGGTCCTGCCGGTGGCGGGCCGCCCTGGAGCTCGGCGAGTACCGCACGGCCATCGAGGTCGCCGGCGCCGCGCTGGCCGCCGACCCACTCGACGAGGAGGCCTGTCGGGCGCTGATGGTCGGTCACCAGCGGGCCGGGGCGGCTGGGGCGGCGCTGGCCGCCTACCACACCCTGCGTTCGGCACTGGTCGAGGCGCTTGGCGCCGACCCGTCGGAGGCCACCCGCGCGGTGTTCCTCTCCGTGCTGCGCGCCGACCCGTCTGCCTCCGGCGCCAGGCCGCTGCCCGCCGAGGCGCCTGCGCCGCCCTCCGCGCTAGTCGGGCGTGACGCCGAGCTGGAGCGGCTGCTGGCGCTGTGGTCCCGGGCTGCCGGCGGTGAGGGCGCTACCGCGCTCGTGCTCGGTGAGGCTGGCATCGGCAAGAGTAGCCTGGCCGCCGCGCTCGCCGCGCGGGTGCGCCAGACCGGCGGACTAGTTCTCGCCACCGGGTGCTTCGAGGCCGAGCGCTCGCTCTACCTGCAGCCGCTGGTGGCCGCGGTGCGGGCCGTCGTCGCGTGGCACCGGCCCACCGTGTTGCGCGAGCTGGCCGGTGACTGGCTGGGCACTCTGCTCGAGCTGGTACCGGAGATGGCGCAGTCCACCGGCAGCGTGCACTACGAGCGCGCCGCGCCGGAGTTGGAGCACCTCCGCAGCCTGGAGGCGCTGGCCGCGTTCCTCGACCGGCTTGCCGAGCGTCAGCCACTGCTGCTGATGATCGAGGACGGCCAGCACGCTGGACAGTCCACTGTAGAGGCACTGCATGTCCTGGCCGCTCGACTGGCCGCCAGCCGGGTACTGGTGCTTGTCCTCACGCGCACTTCCGAGCACGACAACGCACTCGCCTCGCTGCGCGACCTGGCGACCTGCATCGGCCTCGGCCCACTGTCCGAGCAGGCCGTCGGTATCCTGGTCGAGCGCTCCGGGCTACCCTATGACGTCTCCCAGCTGCACGAGTGGACCGGCGGCTCACCACTATTCGTCACAGAGCTGCTGCGCCACCCGGCCCCGGTCCAGCCCGGTGGGGCGATGCAGTTGGGCATTCCCGGTTCGCTGCACGAGGCGGTCGCCGAGCGGCTCGCTAGGGCCGGCGGCGACGTGGAGGCACTGCTTCAGCAGGGCGCGGTGCTTGGGTCGGTGTTCTCGCTGGATGAGGTGGCGGCACTGTCCGGAATCGACGTCGAGGAGTGCGCCCGCCTCGCGGGTCGGGCGCTGCGCGCCGGACTGCTCGTGGTGCGCGGGGAGACCTTCCGCTTCGCCAACGATGTGGTGCGCCAGGTGGCCTACGACTCCACACCACTGCCAGTACAGATCAGCCGGCACCGCCGAGCCGCCAAGCTGTTCGAGGGCCGCCCGGAGGCGGCCGCCCGCCAGCTCGCCGCCGCACAGGACCACGCCGCGGCGGCGAGGGCCTGGCTGCTCGCCGCGCACGCCGCGCACCTGACCTTCGCCAACCTGGAGGCGCAGCGGCTGCTCGACGAGGCGCTGAGCGTCGCGCAACGCTCCGGCGAGCAGGTGTTGGTGGGCAGGGTGCTCATGCGCCGCGGCGAAATCCGCACCGAGCTCGGTCGGCATAGTGAGGCCCGCGAGGACCTGGAGGTTGCGCTGGGCATCGCCCGCGATGTCGGTGACGAGCTGTTCGAGGCCCGGGTGCTGGAGCAGCTCGGCTGGACCGCGCTGTATGCCCGCGACGCGCTGGGCGCGGTCGATCTCGCCTCCCGAGCCAGGGCGCTCGCCGAGTCGGCGGCCGCCGCGCCCAGCGCGCTGCCCAGCGCCCTGCTGCTCGTTGGTCGGGTGCGGCACTGGGATGGCGACTACTCCGGCGCGGCGGCGGCCTATGAGCAGGTGATCACCGCCAAGCCCGGCGACAACACCACGGCGGTAGCGCTGGCCTACCGGGGCGCGCTGCTGCAGCACATGGACCGTTTCACCGAGGCCCGCGCCGTCCTGGAGCGCGCGGCGGTGATGTGCCGCAACACCGGGCAATTTCGCCCACTGCTGCAGACTCTGTTCTTCATTGGGCTGGCCCGCGGCAACGTCGGTGACTTCGAGGGCGCGCTGCGCGCGCTTGGCCGGGCCCGTCGCATGATCGACGAGTACGGGGTGAGCTTCTACAGGGCCGGGATCGACACGACCACGGCGTGGCTGTTGTTGGAGCTGGGCGAGGTCGGGCAGGCCCGGGAGTACGCCCAGCGCGCGGTCGAGCTGGCGCACAGCGGCGGCGGGGCGCTGGAGCTGGAGCAGGAGCTGCACGCGCTGCTCGCGCTGGCCGACTGCGACCTGCTCGACGGCCGCGTCGATGACGCCGGGGCGCGGGTGGAGACGGCCGCCCCGATGCTCGACCAGTCGCTGCCATTCCAGCCGCGGGCGGCGATGAGGCTTATGGAGATGCGGGCCCGCTTTCAGCCAGCGCAGGCAGAGGAGCTGCTGGCGCACGCCCGGCGCTACTCCTCGACGAAGTACGCGTCGCTGGCGTTATGGCACCTCGGCCGCCACGAGGAGGCCGCGACCACCGCGGCGCAAACCGGCTCGGATCTGCTGCTCGCCCAGGTCGGGCACCCGGACGCCAGCCGGGCGGCGCTGGACCGGATCGCCGCCTCGCTGGCACCCGAGGTCCGCACGACGTTCCTGGCCCACGGCCGGCTCTATGACGTCAAGGAGACAGGGAGCGTCAAGGGAACAGGGCGATCGTCATGAGCAGGTGCGGGCGACCGACGTAGAGCTCGACATCACCCAGCCGGGTCCAACCAAGGCGGATGAAGAACCGCTCGTTAGCGACCTGCACGTGCGCGAGCATCGACACCCCGCCCAGCCGGCCGGCGGTCGCGACCGCAAAGCGCACCAGCGGCGCACCCAGCCCGACGTGGCGATACTCCGGCAGCACGGCGAGCCGGTCGCCCTGCCAGGTGCGCCTGGCCGGATCGAGCGGATAAAGCCGCACGGTGCCGGCCGGCACTCCGCCGCAGCAGCCCAGCACGTGCCGCACGTCCTCGTGGGCATCCTGGGCGTCCACATCGGACTCTGCAAAGATGCGCTGCTCGCGGACGAAGGTCTGGTGCCGGATCCGGTGGTGGCTGGCCAAATCGTCGGGCCCGTCCACCAGCCGGCAGGACAGCAGGTCGACCGGTGGCCGGAGTCGGGTCACGCGGCCCCCTCCGGGCGGCGGCCGATCTGCAGCAGCGGCTGCACAGTGTTGATCGCCGAGCACGCCTGGCAACGGGCGCAGCCGGCGCTGGTGTCGGCGGCACTCATCCCGCGCAGCGCCAGATGCGCGGCGACCTTGCGGTAGATCGGCTCGGTGTAGGTACGGGCCGGTGCCGGAACGTCGGCCATCAGGCTGCCGGCCACCGGACGCAGCGGGACGACGAACGGGTAAACGCCGATGTCGATGGCACGCCGGCAGCCCTCGACAGTGACCTCCGCGTCCTCGCCCATGCCAAGGATGACGTAGGTGGACACCCGGCCCTCACCGAACACCGCCACCGCCCGCTCCCAAGTGCGGAAGTACGTGTCGATACCAGTGCGCGCCTTGCCCGGCGCCACCCGGGCCAGCACCTCGCGGTCGAAGGACTCGACATGGATACCCACCGCGTCGATGCCCAGGTCGGCAATCTCCTGGAGCACCGAAAGGTCGCGCGGCGGCTCGAACTGCACCTGGACCGGCAGCCCGGAGACCTGCTTGACCGCATGCCCGCACTGCGCGACGTAGCGCGCGCCGCGGTCCGGGGCATTCGAACTCCCGGTGGTCAGGGTGGCGTCCACCGCCCCGTCCAGGTCACGCGCGGCCACCGCTACCTCAGCGAGCTGAGCTGGGGTCTTCTTCACGATCGTGCGCCCAGCGGCCAGCGACAACCCGATACCGCAGAAGCCGCACTGGTCGGAGTTGCCCCAGTAGTTGCAAGTCTGCACCACGGTGCTGGCCAGCGAATCCAGGTGCAGCAGCGCGATCTTCCAGTAAGGGATGCCATCAAACGTGGTCAGGTCGTAGAACCGGGGCCGCCGGCTGGCGGCGACCGAGGCCAGCTTGAGCCCGTCACGGTAGATGCCCTGCCCGTCATCCTCGGCCTGCAGCACGTAGGGGGACTCGGAGTGGGTGGGGAAGGTGACCGGCACGCCCTCGATCCAGAGCATGCCGGAGTCCGAGGGGCCCGCCCCGCCGCGGCGGGTCTCGATGGGCGCCTCCACCCGCAACCCGACGCTCTGCAGATCCATGATCAACGAGGCGACCGCGGCAGGGCTGCCCGGTGGTTCCGGCGTTGGGTCCATGCGGCCCACCGGGTCCGTGCCCGACACCGCAGTCATAGCCACCTACCTCTATCGTTTACTTGAGGAATCAATCGTCTCTCATCACCAGACCGGCCGCCATCAGTCCTCCAGTGAGGACGCGATCTCCGCGCGCCGCCGCTCGCGCTCGGCCAGCCACTGTGCCCGGTCACCGAACACCCGATCCTCCTCGGTCGTCTCGACCGGGGTGCCGGTATCGCCGTCCAGCACGACCAGCTTCAGCCGGTGCGGGCCGTCCCCGGAGTACGGGTCGACGGTGGCGATCAGCGCTCGACCGGTAGCCAGGTGCATCTCAGTATGCCGCACCCCGGTGCGCTGCACCGCCTCCCAGGACCCCTCCAGGTCCACCCAGGTCGCGCCTTCGGAGCGGGCTGACGCGATGGCCGCCGCCCGCCGGCTGCGCTCGGCGGCCGCCGCGAGCTCCCTGCCACGCACCGCGAACGCCGCCTCCAGCGTCAACCGGTCGTCGCTGCCAGTGGAGCCGGCCGGCTGTATTCGATTTGCTGGCTCATCCGACAGCGCCGCAAGCACCGGCGCCGGGTCGGCGTCCAAGTCAAGCAGCTGGTCAAGGGAGGTGATGCTCACCCGCAACTCGTCGAGCAGCAAGCTCACAACGTGCAGCGCGCGGCGGTAAGCGTGGGCGTCGACAAGCGCCACCGGGAACAGCCGGTCCTCGGCGGCCCGCCACCGGGCCCGGGCCTGACGCAACGCCTCGGCCCGCTCCGTGTCCTGTCCTACCACCACTGCTCCGAGATCGTAGCTTGGTTGCCGCCGTTAATCTTCACTATAGTGTATGACGCGTCTCATACTGCATACCGACGGGAGCCGCGAAGTACATGCCCCGAACTGCCGTCGTCGCCCTGGGCGGCAACGCGATCACTCGGGCCGACCAAGCCGGCACACACGCCGAGCAGGCGGCGAATGCCCGCGCGATGGCGCGCACAGTGTGCGCGCTGCGGGACGCCGGTTGGGGTGTGGTGGTCGTGCACGGCAACGGACCGCAGGTCGGTTGCCTGTCCATCCAGCAGGACGCGGCGCGCGAGACGGTGCCGGTGCAGCCGCTGTTCTGCCTGGGCGCCATGACTGAGGGCCAGCTCGGCAGCCTGCTCACCCTGGCGCTGCACGACGCCGGTGGCGGCCGGCTGCCCGCCGTGGTGAGCGTGGTGACCCACGTCTTGGTCGCGGCCGACGATCCAGCCTTCGCCCACCCCACCAAGCCGATCGGGCCGTTCCTCGACGAGAACGAGGCACGGCGGCTGGCCGCCGAGCGAAACTGGACGGTGGCCCCGGACGCCGAGCGCGGCTACCGCCGGATGGTCGCCTCGCCGCGCCCGCTGCGGTTCCTCGAGCTCGAGGCGATCACCGCGCTGGTCGAGCGCGGTGCGCTGGTCGTTGCAGCCGGCGGCGGCGGGGTGCCGGTGGTCGAGGACGGTCACGCCTACCACGGCGTGGACGCCGTCGTGGACAAGGACCTCGCCGCCCAGGAGCTGGCCACCCAGCTCGGCGCCGAGGCGCTGGCCATGATCACCGACGTGGAGCAGGTGATGCTTGACTACGGCACTCCGGACGCCCGACCGGTCACCGCCATGACTGCCGACGAGGCACAGCACCACCTCGAGGACGACCAGTTCCCGGACGGCAGCATGGGACCCAAGGTGCGAGCCGCGATCGCCTTCGTCCGGGCCGGCGGCCGCACGGCCGTGATCACCAACTCCGAACGTGCAGCCCGTTCACTCGACCCAGCGGCCGGCGATGCCCCGGTGGGCACCCGGATCGTCGCCGCCCCGACCTCGCTCGGAGCCGCGTCATGAGCGCCACTAGGGTCCAGCTGTTCTGCGACACCTACGTCGACTCGGTGGTGCAGCTCTCCGGCACCCGGGCGATGCGCGCCGTCGACGGCGTCGAGTGGGCCGCCGCCGCGATGGCCACGCCGGCGAACCTCGACACCCTCACCGAGCAGGGCTTCAACCCGCAAGACTGGTCCGGCGCCGGCGCCAACGACCTTGTCATGGCGGTGCACGCGTCCTGCGAGAAGGTCGCCGAGGAGGCCGAGCAGGCCGGCCGGGCCGCTATCTTCGACAGCCGCGGCTCCGGCGGTGGATCCGGGGCAGAGGATCCGCCGCCGCGGACCCTGCGGGACGCGATGGAGCTGGCTCCGGACAGCAACGTCGCGGTGATCTCGGTGCCCGGCGACTACGCCGCGCTGGAGGCGCACAAGGCGCTGTCGGCTGGGCTGGACGTGCTGCTGTTCAGCGACAACGTCTCGCTGGCGGCCGAGGTGGAGCTCAAGGAGCGCGCCGAGCGGCTGGGCCGGCTGGTCATGGGGCCCGGAGCGGGCACTGCGATGCTCGGCGGCACCTGCTTGGGCTTCGCCAACGTCAGCACGCCGGGCCCGGTGGCCGTGGTCGCCGCCGCCGGCACCGGAGCGCAGGAAGCGATGAGCCTGCTGAACCGCTGGGGCGTCGGCGTCTCGCACGTCATCGGTCTGGGCGGCCGCGACCTCTCAGCGGACGTGGGCGGCACGATGGCGCGCTCGGCACTGCGCGCGCTGGCCCACGACGAACGCACCGAGGTGGTGCTGCTGGTGTCCAAACCGCCCTCGCCCGAGGTGGCCCGCGCGGTGCTGCCGGCCGCCGGGGACAAGCCGGTCGTCGCCGCGTTGCTCGGTCTGCCGGGCGGCATGGACGTACCGGACGGCGTCACCCTCGCCAGCACCCTGGAGGCCGGGGTGGTCGCGACGCTAGCCGCGCTGGGCCGGCAGGCTCCCGACCCGGCGGCCGGGCTGCGCGAGCGGGTGGCCGAGGCGATCGCGGAGCTGCCCGAGCAGCGGCGGCTGGTCCGCGGGCTGTTCTCCGGCGGCACGCTGTGCTACGAGTCGCTGGTCGTCCTCTCCGAGCACCTCGGGCCGGTGTATTCCAACACCCCGCTGAGTAAGGATTTCGGGATACCGGCGCCGGCTGGCAGCCACAGCTGCCTCGACCTCGGCGAGGAGGAGTACACCAAGGGCCGGCCGCACCCGATGATCGACCCCCAGGCGCGCATCGAGCTGCTCCACGAGCACGGCACCGACCCGAACGTCGCAGTGATCATTTTGGACGTCGTGCTCGGCTACGGCGCACACAACGACCCGGCCGGCGAGTTGGCGCCGGTGTGCGCCGAGGTCACCGAGGACGGCGGACCGCTGGTCGTCGTCTACGTGCTGGGCACCGAGGGCGACCCGCAGGGTTTCGACGCGCAGCGCCGGGCCTTCACCGACGCCGGCTGTGTGGTCACCGAGACCGCCGCCCGGGCCTCGCTGGCCGCCGCCGCGATCGCCCGCCGCGACTTCGAGCTGGCGCAGGTGCGGCTGTGACGCTCGCGCTGGCCACTCACTCGACCAAGCCACGCGGCGGATTGGTGCACACACTGTGCCTGGCCGAGGAGCTGCACCGACAGGGCCACCCCGTGCACCTGGTCGCGCTGGGCGACCCCGCGGTGGGGCTGTTCCGGCCGACCGCGGTACCGCACTCCGTACTACCCGCACCGGCCAGGGGCAACTCGCTCGAAGAGCGAGTGTTCGCCTCGATCGACGCGTTGACCGACGGGCTCGCCGGACTGCCCGGCGAGGTCGACATCCTGCACGCCCAGGACTGCATCGCGGCCCGGGCCGCGGCCAGGGTGCGCGACGCGGGCGCGCCGGTGTCGGTGGTGCGCACCGTGCACCACGTCGACGACTTCACCACCCCGGTGCTGATCACCTGCCAGCGTAAGGCGATCCTGGAGCCCGACCGAGTGCTCGTGGTCAGCGAGCAATGGCGCCGGATCCTGCGCGCGGACTACGGCGTCGAGCCGGTGGTCGTGCCCAACGGCGTGGATCTTGGGCGCTTCCCACGAATGCCACCAGCCTCGCGTGCGGAGCTGCGGGCCCGGCTCGGAATCACCGACGAGCGCACGTTCCTGTTCCTCGCGGTCGGCGGCGTGGAGCCGCGCAAGGGCAGCGTGTACCTCTTCGAGGCGCTGGGACGGCTCCGGTGCGAGCTGGCTGCGCCAGTGGTGCTCGCGGTCGTCGGTGGGCACTCCTTTCAGGACTACGCCGCCTACCGGGACGCTGCCCTGGACTCGCTGCCCGGGCTCGGACTCGCGCTAGGGCGCGACGTGGTGCTACTCGGCACCGTCGATGACGAGGAGCTGGCCGGGTGGTACCAGGCGGCCGACGCGCTCGCCTTCCCGTCGGTCAAGGAGGGCTGGGGGCTGGCGGTGCTGGAGGCGATGAGCCAGGACCTGCCGGTGATCGCCACCGACCTGCCGGTCTTCCGCGAGTACCTCACCGACCACGTCGACGCGCTGCTGCCCACGGTCGCCGACGCCGCGAGCCTTGCCGACGCGATGCGCAAGCTGGCCACCGATTCCGGACTGCGGGAACGGCTGCGAGCCGGCGGCCGGGCACTGCTGCCGCGGTTCACCTGGGAAGCCAGCGCCCGTCGACACCTGGAGGTGTACGCCGAGGTGCGGGGGGCGGGACCCCGCCGGCGGGTGGCCTCCGCCTAAAGCTCAGGATCGGCGAGGGATACTTCAGTGGTCGTGGCCGTGGCCGTGCTCGTGGTCGTGGCCAGGGGGACGGGCAGCCAGCACGACGGTCCGCTTCACGACGTCGTTCGGGTCGACCATCCCGGCCTCCACAAGCACCGACTCCAGCGCGGCGAGCCAGCAGCGGTAGTAGCTGAAGCACTCCCCCACCGGGTGACCGCGCTCCCACGCGGCGATCTGCGCGATCAGCGCGGCTTGAAACTGCGACCACTCGAACGTGCCGGCGTCATAGAGGGTGACGGCCAGACCGAACGCCCGGCTCTCCCATGGCTCGGCGAACACCAACTCACCGTTGCTACGCGGCGGTGCGGCGGGCCCGTCGATCTCCAGCGGCGCGGCCGCCGTCATAGCGCCTTGACCTTCGCTACGCCGACCATCGCGTCACGGGTGACCAGGCCGGCCAGCTCCTCCTCAGACATGTCCTCGGTGCCGGCCGGCCGCTCCGGCAGCACCAGCCAGCGCACCTCCGAGCTGGAATCCCGCACCACGATCTCTGTTTCGGCGGGTAGCTCCAAACCCATCTCGGCCAGCACCGCGCGTGGCTCGCGCACCATCCGGGCGCGGTAAGCCGGGTCCTTGTACCAGCTCGGCGGCAACCCCAGCACCGGCCAGGGGTAGCAAGAGCACAGCGTGCAGACGATCACGTTGTGGGTGTTCGCCGTGTTTTCTACGACCACGATGTGCTCGCCCTGCGGCCCTTTGAAGCCGACCTCGGCGATCGCGCCGGTTCCGTCGGCGAGCAGCCGCTCGCGGTACTCTGGGTCGGTCCACGCCTTGGCAATCACCTTGGCACCGTTCATGGGCCCAACCGACGTCTCGTAGGTCTGGATGAACTTGTCCATCACCGACGGGTCGACAAGGCCGCGCTCGGTGAGCAGCAGCTCCAGCGCCTCGGTGCGCAACGCGATCGGCAGCCGCTCGGCCGATTCGGTGGATGTTGTCTCGCTCACGACACGGGCTCCAGGTAACTCTCGAACAACTCGTCGGTCAGCGCGAAGGGCTCGGCGTCGGCACCCCACAGCTCGCGGGAGTCGAAGCGCACGGTGTAGACGTGCTGCGGGTTCTCGCCGAGGAAGTGGGCGTGGGTGTCAGGCAGCAGCGAGGCGGGCTGGACCATCTCGATCGTGCCACGGTGCCCGCGCAGGTAATGGGGCAACCGGGTGTGTCCTTCGGGCCGCATATCCTTGACGCGCACCTGCGCGCCGACGGTGAAGCGCGGTGGGTTGTCCACGGTGCGCAGTGAGCCGGCGGCGGTCGGCGCGTAGTCGGGCTTGTTCGGCTCGGGCACCTGCGGCTCCTCGACGTCCTCGCCGCGCAGCTTGCGCGCCCTGGCCTCAACCGCACCGGGGGCGAGGATCGCGCTGTCGACGAGCATCAGCTCGGCTGCATGCAGCCAGCGCCCGTAGTACGTGTCGTCGAAGTATTCGGGGCCTTCCAGGCTGTTCAGCGCGTGCCGAAACGCATCGAGGTTCCGGCCGGACACCCGGCCCATGGACAGCAGGGTCAGCGCGAAGGCCCGGCCCTCCCACGGCTCGGCGAAGACGGGCTCGTCGGCGGTCGGCGTCTTGACCCGACCCCATCCCTCGGCACCGCCCAGGTCGGCGATCCGGTTCATCACTGCGCCTCCGGTGGTCGTGAGTGCGGAGCAGTGCTTGGGCGC
>JALZDN010000018.1 GCA_030862525.1 Actinomycetota bacterium
GGGCGTGGAAGCCCCGCAGCGACGGGTCGCGGACCCAGTCCACCTCGATGTGCATGCCGTCCGGGTCGACGAACCACAAGCTGAGTTTGGGGCCGAGGTCGCTGACAGCGCCGTCGCTGGCGCCGCGGTCGACGAGACGGCGGCGCACTTCATCGAACGCCTCGCGTGAAGGCACGTTGAGGGCGAGGTGGTCCAGGTGCCCGCGGTCGGTCATCGCCGAGGATGCACGGGCATGCGGGTTGCCCGCCGCCTGCACCGCATGCAGAACGCCCCCACCGCCCACCGACACGATGGCGTGGCGGAACTGCGGGGTCGTCTCCTCGAAGACGAGGCTCGCCTTGAGCACCTCCGAGTAGAAGGCAGTGAAGCGGTCGAGGTCCTCGGTCATGATCGCGACGTGGTTGATCCCATCCAGGAGTTGCATGGCTGTTCTTCCCCTTCGAGTTGCAGGACAACTGTTCATCGGGAGGGTGCCGACCGGTGGCCGCGGTGCGGCGAGCCGGTCCCGGCGTTCCATGATGTCCGCGACCGTCACCCCGAAGGGCAGGTCGAGATCCCCCCACCAGCTCGGCCCGTCACGGGTGGTCGGGGGCAACGTACGGATGTCACGTCCCGGTTCCTTCCACCCACGGGTGAGGGCGACGGTCCTGTCCAGTCTTGGCGAGTACGTAGGGGCAGTGGCATCGGCTGACCTACGTATCTGCGGCTTTCGGCAGACGTATCCCATCGACCCGCGCGCGGCCGCCAAGCGCTCCTGGGCAAGCCGCGACTTGCCGACCCCGGCCCGGACAGGGCGATGATCAGGCCTGGCCGCCCAACACCCGGGTGAGAACTGTCTGCAGCACGCGCAGCTCGGCGTCCCTGCCGAGCAGAGGAGCCACCGCGGTCGCGACAGTGCTCATCGCCTGCAGCCACCTCCCGACGCCAGCCCGCCCGCGCACTCGGCACCGCTACCACCGTGGCGGGGATACGTCTGCCCGAAGCCGTGAATACGTAGGTCAGCCGATGCCACTGGGGATACGTACTCGCTGACACTGAGTTAGGCCCGCGCTAACGGCAGTTCGACGACTGGAGAGCCATGAGCACCGTCACCACGACCACGATCCCGCACTTCATTCCCGGCACCTGGACGATCGATCCAGCGCACTCTGAGGTGTCCTTCACCGTCCGGCACCTGATGGTGGGCAAGGTGCGGGGCCGATTCGCGGCATTTTCCGGCACCATCGTCACGGGTTTGAATCCGCTGCACTCGCAGGTGAGCGCCGAGATTGACCTGGCGTCGATCGACACCGGCAACGAGCAGCGCGACGCGCACCTGCGCTCGGCTGAGTTCCTGAACGTCGAGATCCACCCGAGGATGTCCTTCCGCTCCACCGGCGTCCACCCACAGCGCCACGGCTACCTCGTGATCGGTGAGCTCACCCTGCACGGCGTGACCAGGCCGGTCGAGCTGCAGCTTGAGGTCAACGGGTTCGTCACCGATCCCTGGGGCGGCACCCGCGCTGGCTTCTCGGCAACAGGCGAGATCGACCGGCGGAACTTCGGCCTCGACGCCACCACGCCGTTGGCTGGCGGGATGCTCCTCAGCTACGAGGTGCAGATCGCCGTGGAGATCGAGGCGGTACTCACCCAGACCGCTCCCGCGTGACGGACAGCTGGCGCGTGCCTGCACACGCACAGATCCGGCCAGAACGTCTCACCAGGAAGGATCACCCATGTTCACCATGATCGGTCGCGGAGCCCGCCGTGCGCTGGGCTCAAAACTCGCCGTGGCCGTGGCCGCGGGCGCCCTCGGGTTCGGTGTTGCCGGCACCGCCGCCTACGCTGGCATCCCCGACGACAAGGGCGTGATCAACGCCTGCTACAGCGGTACCGGCTCACTGCGGGTCATCGATACCGCCGATCGTCCACCCCGCAACAAATGCTTCGGCACCGAGACCGCGCTGTCCTGGACCGCCAAGGGCGCCCCCGGACCACGCGGACCCGCTGGACCCGCCGGCCCACCCGGATCGTCGAACCTGACCTTCTATTTCAAACGAGGCATTGGCGTGGTCGACTGTAATCCCTTCGACACTGCCGTCGGTGGCGGCGGCGGGTTTATCCGCGTGGGCGGGTCCGCGCCGCCGCTCGGATCGAGCAATCCAACTAATTTTGTAAACGGCAGGCCCATTAGCTGGGCAGCGCAAGATATTAACGGCAAGGCATTAGATGTGTCTGTCGTCTGCGCGCACCAGCAGTGATTTGGCATTCTGGTGAATGACCGCGGGTGCGTCGATGCGGGTATTTGTGTGCCCAGCCAGCGGGCCCGTACCGGTGGGCTGACCCTCTTGTCGCCGACAGGGATACCAACCTCAACGATGCTGCTGACGATACGTACTCGGCAACACTGAATAAGTCGAGCAAGCAGGACTTCGACACCCCCTGCAACCTCTACATAGTGGCGCGCCCACAGGCGCTAGATACCACTCCATCACGGGAGTGCAGGGCTTCGAGCTCGACGTCGATATCTCCGACTTACTCGATCTCGACCTTCGCACCGACGCAGCGAAGCCGAGGTGTTCCGTCGGATCAATTCCAACATCCAAGTCAGACGAGGTCTCAGGCCCATCCCTGTCGAACGGGCAACATCGTAGTTGCCACTGTACTACACATATAGATGAAATGGAGAATTCCATGCTTGCTCGCATCTCCACGGCCGCCGTGATGGCCGCAGCCGTACTGTTCGCCGCCCCCACTTCGCCAGCCGCATCCGCCGGTCCCATCGGCGGCCTATGCGACAAAAAAGGAGAATACGGTTTCTACAAACAGAACAACAGACTTTACGCCTACGGTTTCAAAAATTGCGACTCCGAGCCACCCCATCCGCTGGCCATCGCGATTCAGCTCCATGTCCCCAATGAGGACGGCACCAGCGTGTGGGCCAACTGGGCCAAAGGAGCAGGTAATGTCAGCATCGACTGTCCGAGCTTTATCGGTGACTTCCGACATTCGGTGACCAAGAAAAAGATCCGTTGTGGTGGCTAACCACGATCAACCTATCGTCTAACCGCTCGACCCGCCGGCGTCCGGCTCGTCGCCGGAACCGACGTAATAGGAGATGAAGCATCATGACAATTGACGTCACGTCGGCGATGGCAGGTGCGTTGACTGCGGACCACGCCATCTGTCCCCACCCGCTTGACGGCGCGAGTCTGGGCATCGATCAACTTGTCAACGTAGCGCGGCAGGGACAGGCGGGGCAGACCATCGCCGAGAGCTCCAGGCAGGCGATGGACGCCAGCGTGCGAGCCCGAAACGCGATGCTCCATCGCGGTGAGCCGATGTATGGCATCACGACCGGATTCGGCGACAGCGTGGGGCGCCAGATCAGCGCAGCCAAGACCGCGCAGCTGCAGCGCAACCTGGTGACCTACCACCTCAACGGTGTCGGGCCCAGTGCCGCTTCGGACGTGGTCCGAGCGACGATGCTCATCAGGGCCAATTGCCTGGTTCGAGGTCCGTCAGCGATCCGTCCTGAGGTGATTGATCTCCTGATCGGAATGCTCGATGCCGGTATCGAGCCGGTCGTTCCCGAGCGGGGGTCGCTGGGAGCCAGCGGCGACCTGGTGCCGCTGTGCTATGTGGCCAACTCGCTACTCGGCGATGGTGAGGTGCGCTACCGCGACCGTCTGTGGCCAGCCTCGGCGGCGCTGACGTCGGCCGGTCTGGCGCCGGTGGTGCTTGAAGCCAAGGAAGGTCTGGCGCTGATCAATGGCACGTCGTTCACTGCGGCCTATACGGCGCTGGGGTGGTGGGACGCCAGGGAGCTTGCTGTTGCCAGCGACGTCGCGACTGCGCTGGCTGTCGAGGTCCTGCACGGAAACGTGTCACACTTCGATCCGTTCGTCCACAAGCACAAGCCGCACCCTGGTCAGCTCTCCAGCGCTGCGACGGTCCGAGGACTGCTGGGCGGATCAGCACTGGCAACGGACTACCGCGCCATTGTCGACACCGCCGAGCAGCTAGCAGGCCGCGACTTCGTGCTGCAAAGCGCAAAGATCCAGGACCCGTACTCGCTGCGGTGCGCTCCGCATGTCAACGGGGTGCTGCGTGATTCGCTGGAGTGGTCACGTCGGTGGATAGAGACCGAGATCAACTCCTCGACCGACAACCCGCTCGTGGACGCCGAGCGCGAACAGCTGCACCACGGGGGCAACTTCTACGCCGGGCACGTCGGTATGGCCAGCGATGCGCTCAAGGTCGCCGTCGCGAGTGTCGCCGACCTCGCTGACCGGCAGCTGCAGCTCATCGTCGACGAGAAGTTCAACCGCGGTCTCACCCCGAACCTGATCGCCCCGCGCCTGGACGGCGATCGAGAGCTGGGCCTGCACCACGGGTTCAAAGGCATGCAGATCGCCGCATCGGCGCTCACTGCCGAGGCCTTGCAGCGGACGAATCCGGCGACCGCATTCTCCAGGTCATCAGAGGCGCACAACCAGGACAAGGTCAGCATGGGCACCATTGCCGCGCGCGGACTGCGCGATATCAACGAGCTCACCAGGTCGGTGCTAGCCATCCACCTGCTGGCTCTGTGTCAGGCGCTGGACCTGCGCGGCGTCGGCACAGCCGCACCGGCCAGCCGGGCGGTGCACGCCCTCATCCGGGGGTACGCGCCGTTCGTGGACCAGGACAGGCGAATGGACGCCGACATCGAGGCCGTCGCAGGACTCATCTCCAGCGGGCAGCTGCGCGAGGCCGCGGACGTCCCGCTGTCCACTTCCAGCGCTGGGGACCTCTGCGCTTGGCAGCAGCTGAGGAGGATTTCATGACCGTGTCGACCGAGAACTCGGTTGCCCAGGAACTGACGGGCATCGTCGGGCAGCACTTCATCTACACCTACGCCAACGGCTGGCGGTACGAGATGTACGTGAAGAACGCGAACACCATCGACTACCGCATCCACTCCGGGATGGTCACAGGGCGGTGGGTCAAACACCAGGCAGTGGACCTCGTACAGCTGGCCGCCGATGTGTACAAGCTGTCTTGGACCGAGCCCACCGGCACATCGGTGTGCGTGAACGTGATGCCTGGCCAACGGCGGCTGCACGGCGTGATCTTCTTCCCGAAGTGGGTGCACGACCACCCCGAACGCACCGTGCTGTTCCAGAACGAGCACTTGCCGGAGATGGAACAGTTTCGGACCCAGGGACCGACCTACCCGATACACGTCGTCTCCGAGGTCGCCACCATCACGTTCATCGAGTTCAGCGGCCTGAACGACGAGAGCGTCATCTCCTGCGCTCCAGGTCACCTTCCCGCTGGATACGCCGACCGACGCAACTGAAGCCGCGACGCAGGGCGAGGAAGAGTTCGGCCACTCCCGGTTAGCTGGCTAGGCCGATGGCGGCGGCGAGTTGGCGGGCGTCGGCGCGGACAGCGCCGCTGTGCTTGACCAGTTCCAGCGTGGTGGCGCGAGCGAAAGTGTTGTATCGGACGGTTTCGGTGGCCTCCCGCAAGGCGTTGCCGAGGAGATGGACGACGGCGAGGTTGTTGTTGCGGAAACTTTGCGTACGGGCGGCGTCGATGAGATATACCGCGCGGCGGGTGCGGGAGGGCGGCTCGGCTGGGTCGTAGCGTTCGACGCAACGAGCGGCCTCACCAAGCCGGAACAGGTCGGTCTCGATGGTCAGAGCGGAGGCGTCGACTGCTGGCCGACCGAACATCAGCCACGGGTGGGTGCCGCCATGCCGGTCGGCGGCGTCGCTGGCGAGATCAAAATGCCGCCAAGGTTGACCGGCACGGCCCGCTTTGGCATGGGTCAATGCGAGGCTGAACTGAAGTTGGCCCCATCGGGCCAAGTGCTCGCCGCCGGCGCCGGGATGGCCTCGCCGAGACCCATCATGCGAGCGGACAAACTCAACATGCCCGCGTTGAACACGCCCGCGTTGAACATGCCCGCGTTGAACATGCCCGCGTTGAACACGCCCGCACTAAACCGTTTCATGGGCGCACGGGCTTATCGATATAATGCTCTGCCTGAGTCGTTTTCCGGGGCGCTCGAGAAACGAGCCGTACACCACGAGACTTTTCTCGCCCGACGGCACGCCAAATTCGCTATCGCCGAATAAATCGAGATTTTATGGTTCTTCGCAGCAAAGCTGGGAGAGCGATGAGCAGTATTGCGCCATCCTCGCCATCCTCCAGGCCGTTCGACCTCGCTGCGCTGCGGACGCTGCACCTGGACCCCGGCTGCGGGTGCCGCACGCCCACGGTCACCGACCAGCAGCTGCGACCGATTGCTCGCGCTGGCCTCGTGTGCCCAGTGACCCACCTCCTGGTGGTGCGCGGGGCGAGTTCGGCAGACCGAAGATCTTGATCCCAACGCCCTCACCGTCCGGGCCCCGGTCGACGAGCACATCGGGCAGCGTTTGCCGGGTACGCAACCGCAGGCCCTTTCGTGATCCGGCAGTAGACCGCGTTCGCGTCGGCGTCGTTAGTCACGAGCGGGTTGCGTTCGGTCAATTGCGTTTGTTGCCACGGCAAAATTTCGCGGCTCAACACACCCGGACCGGATGGATCACCCCGATAGATTTGCGCAAGACGCGCCCGCCGCCTGCCCTCGTAGATCCAGTCTAGTTTTCTGCGCCATTTTTCTCTTAGCACCTCGTGTGCCTCCTTTTTGTGTCAGTATTCATTCGTTATCGCCCTTCGGGGGCGCGCACGCGCAGCCTCCCTCCGGCTCGACGCTGCGAACCGACGTGTCGGTACAGCAGCCACGACTCGACGTCGCACAGCGGTGCTTGACATTGTGGCCGTTCGCTGAACGCGGCTGCCTCAAGTATCAGGCCGCTGTAGCTCGAAGAACCATACGCAGTTCTACGTATAACCCTGACAACAACTTGATGCGGCTCTACGCACCGACCTGGGACGGCGGGTTGTGACCCGGATCCGCGAATAGCGGCGGCGACACCCGTAGCCGACCATCGCATGCACGAGTTCGGGTTCACCGCCACATTCACTGAACACCACATCTGGCACCTCGACCCCTGGCGTCTTCCAGTTCCGACACCACCTACCTGGGATTGAGTGGCCGGACACGCGACGGATACGTCAGTCCACAGCCGCGGATACGTAGGTCAACCGATGTTCCTGCGGGTACGTACTCGCCGACACTGGGCGAGTGATTTCACATCGGGCCAGGGAGGGCGTCATGTCCATGCAACACCGTTGGGCACTCCAGCCGCGACGCCACACCACTGGAAAACCTCCAGCACCAACACCATCAAGCGAAAGGAGATTCAGATGCCGGGCGTACTACTGCAGAGGCTTGAATGTCAGGAGACGGAGGACTCGACAGGTGCTGACGAGGCCTATCTGAATTACGACGATGAACGAGTCTTTGGGCCAGTAAGTATAAACGACGGTCAGGCTGTAACAGTCGGCGTCTTCAGGGCCCTCGTCGGGAGGGCTCGAGTGGAACTTTTCGACGCGGACCCGCCGGACAAGGACGACTCCCTGGGCAGTATCGTAATCTCTGAAAGAGAGAAAGGATTGGGATTGCGGTCGCGGGACTTCACGGGAGATGGTGCTCGCTACACTTTGTTCTACGAAGTCTTTCCATAAAGACGACTATCCCTCCAACCACTCAACCGGCGTCCGCCCACGGGCCCACGGCTACCCCGTGCAGAGTAAGTTGACCCTGCACGGGGATGACCGGACCGGTCGAGCTGCAGGTCAAGGCGAACGGGTTCGTCGCCGACCTATGGGCGATGCACACGATCACAGAGCTGCAAGCGCCGGACCGTTACGTCTTCGACAACGCGTGGGAGCATGCGCGGCGGCGTCTGGCTTTGCTTGAGCAGTGCACTGACGCGAGCACCATCCGGCGGCTGTTTCCGAGCATGGCCATCGTCGCCGCCTGCGGACAACGTCCCAGCTGAAGACGGCAAGCGCGACGCACCTCGACCTGGCGTGGCCTACGTATTTTGGCGGCCGGCCCACGTATCCGGCGGCAGCTCCTCCAGGACGTAGCGGGTCAACGCGGCCCGCGACCGCAACTCAAGGCGGCCATACATGTTCTGCAGGTGAGTCGTCACCGTGCGCGGGCTCAGGTACAGGCGCTGGGCGATCTCGGGGTTGGACAGGCCCGCCGCGACGAGGCGAGCCACCTGCTCCTCGCGGGGGCTCAGCGAGCCAGCGCGCCGCTGCCGGGGTGGCGCGGGCGGGCGCTGCCCGAGGCGCCGCAGTAACCGCCGGGCCCGGTCGACCTGCGGTTGCGCGCCGAGCCGCTCCAGTACTTGCAGGCACTCGCCGAGTCCGTCGGCCTGAGTCGGGGCCAACTCGGCGAGGTCGAGCTGGGCCACTGCCGCCTCGTAGACGAAGCCAAGCGCGGCCAGATCGTCGGCGGCGCGGCGCAACAGCGTCTCATCCTGGTCCAGGCGGCCTTGCACCCAGGCGGCCAGTGCACCGGGATAGGGCGCACCGGGTCCCATGGCCGACAGGGTCTGGGCGGTGGCCGAAGCCGCCTGTGGGTCTCCGCCCGCGACCTGAGCCTCAGCCAAGACCATCAGCGTCGAGACCGGCAGGGTGGTGAATCGGCGCAGGGCTTCGGCCGCCATCGCGGCTGCCGTCCCCGCGTCGTCCCGAGCCAGCGCTACCGACGCCTCGACCACCTCGATGGGTCCGAGGACGTGGCGGTCGGCCAGGGAGTGGGGGCCCAGCGCCTTACGTGCCTCCATCGCGCAGGCAGAAGCGTCGTCCAGCCGTCCCCGACGCAGCAGGACCAATCCCCGCACGCCCATGGCCATCGCGGTGCCGCGCGGTAGCCCGACTCGCTGCGCGAGATCGACCACCTCGCAACAGCGCTGAAGCGCCTCCTCCCACTCACCCGCGTAAAAGGCGACAACGCCCAGGCCCGCTTGCGGCCGCGTCTCAAGCGACGGCACACCGGTACGCCAGGCAAGCCTCAGCGCCTCCTCGGCTATCGAGTGGGCAGCGTTGAGGTCACCCCAGTTCAGCTCAACGACAAAGCCCGGTCGCCGCGCCCGTTCCCCTAGCGCGTCGTCCCCAAGCTCCGCAACAAGGGCCAGCAGCGCGGACAGGTGCGTCCGGCTCTCGACGTAGCGACCAGCGGCAAGGGCAAGGTGGCATCGACCGCTGAGAACCGCTATCCGAGCCCGAGGCAACCCCGTCATATCCTCCAGTCGCTCCAACTCGGCGACCGTGGCGCCGACGTCGGCGGAGCTACCTGTGCGGAAGGTCATCTGCAGGCGCGTGAGCGCGAGGGACAGGTGCGCGGGAACGGGCTCGACGTCCGCCAGTTCGGCTGCCGCCTCGCTCAGGTAGTGGCGGCTCTCCTCGCAGCGTCCGGCATCCAATTCCAGGACTGCGGCCCGACGCAGGCGTTCGGCTCGTCCAATGCCCTTCGGGTGCTGCGCCGCTGCGGCCGACCACGCTGACACCGCCTCGTCTTGATGGCCGGCCAGCTCGTATGCCTCGGCGAGCCGGTCGAGCAGCCCGGGTAACACATCCGGGCGGTCTGCGGCCTCGGCCAGGCCCAGGGCCGCGCGGACATCGGCGAGCGCCTCGTCACCGGCCTTGCGCGCCAGCGCCTGATCGGCCGCGCCGAGCAGAAGGCCCAACGCATGGCCCGGGTCGATCTCGTCGCCCGCCCGTCGCACGTGCTGGGCGAGCATCCCGCACTGCGCTGGTGCGTACTCCTCCACCGCACGTGCGATGGCGGCGTGACGGCGGCGGCGGACGACCAGCGGCAGCAGGTCATAAGCCACCTCACAGAGCAGGGCATGGGTGGCTCGGTAACGGATCTGGCCGTTGGTGACCTCCTCTACGACCAGGCCCGCGGTCCGCAGGTCAGCCAGGCCGCGCAGCACACGGTCGTCGGGCAGGAGCCGCTCCAGCAGGGCGTGATCTGCCTGGGCACCGCAGACGGCGAGTAGGTCGAGCACCTCGCGGGCGTCGTGGGGAAGTCCTTCGACCTGGGACTGCAGCAGCACGCTCACGACCGCTGGTACCACCTCGGGATGCTGCGGAGCCAGAACCCAGCGCCCGTCGTTGCGATACAGCGCTCCACTGTCCACGAACGACCCGACCAGCGCGTCGACGAACAGCGGCACACCACCGGACCGCGCCGTGAGCACGTCGAGGAATCCCGCGGGGGCCTCCCTGTCGAGCAGGTTCTGCGCGAGCATCCCGACCGCTTGGTCGCTCAAACCCGCAAGCCGCAACTCGGTGCACGACCCGGCCCGACGTAGCCCGGCGAGCAGGTCACGCAGCGCCGGATCGGCCTGGTCCTCCCGGTAGGTGAGAAGCACCAAGAGCGGACAGGTAACCAGGCCACGGACCAGGTAGTGCAGCAAGGCCAAGGAACCCCGGTCGGCCCAATGCACATCATCGAGCAGCAGCGCCAGCGGCTGCCGAGCCGACGCCCGCTCCAGCAATCGACACACCGACTCGAACAGGCGGGTGCGTTCCAATCCCGGATCCCCCAGCTCAGGACCCGGCGGCAAGGACAGGTCGCCAAAGAGCCGACCAAGGTCCGGCAACCCCTCCACCAGCGCAGGCCTACCCGGCCCCGCATGCCGGACGACCAGTGGGCGCAGCGCCTCGACCAGCGGCGCATACGCCAGGTCCCGCTGCAGCGCACCGCCGAATCCCTGCAACTGCAGGAAACCGCGACCACGCGCCGCCGCTAAGCACTCCTGGGCAAGCCGCGACTTGCCCACCCCGGCCTGCCCGGAGAGGGCGACGACCTGAACCTGTTTCTCCAGCACGCGCGTGACGACCGTCTGCAGCACGCGTAGCTCAGTGTCCCTACCGACCAAGGGGGTAACCAAGGTTGGGAACGTGTTCATCCCCTGCGGCCACCTCCCGACGCGGCCTGCCCCTACCACCGTGGCGGGGATACGTCAGTCCACAGCCGCGGATACGTAGTTCAACCGATGCTACTGCCGCTACGTACTCGCCGACACTGATTTGGCCGCAAGCCGGTGCAACGCAGGCAAGCACGAAACGAGGGAAACCCGATGAGCACGGAGTCCAGATGTTAGCGATCAAGGCAGGCCGTGCCTTCGACGGCGAACAACAGATGCCTGGTGGCGTGCTGGCGTTGATCGACCAGGGGCGCATCGTCGGGGTGGAGCCTGCAGCGGCACCCTTGCCAGAGGGCTGGGCGGTGGTCGAGTTCCCCGGTGCCACAGTGCTACCCGGGCTCATCGACACCCATGTCCACCTCGGTGGCGACAGCCATGATGGTGCCCTCGATCGGCTACCCGGCTACCGCGACAACGAACTCACCGACGTGATCGAGGCCGCCCTGCGCCACCACGTAGCGGTGGGCGTGACGACGGTACGCGACCTGGGCGACCGTCGCTGGTCGGTACTGGAACACCGAGACCGCGCGGCGGGCAGCGGAGGCGGCGTCACGGCTCCGACGATCGTGGCGTCCGGGCCGCCGATCACCAGCGTTCGCGGCCACTGCTGGCCCATGGGAGGCGAAGCTGAGGGGGCCGCGCAGTTGCGCGCGGCTATCCGGGAACGCGCCGAGCGCCGGGTGGACGTGGTCAAGATCATGGCCAGCGGCGGTGTCATGACTGCGGGCACCGACCTCCTGGGATGCCAGTTCTCTCTCGACGACCTCCGCCTGATCGTCGATGAGGCGCACGCCGCCGGGCTACCGGTGACCGCCCACGCGCACGCGCTGCCAGCCGTCGAGCAGGCCGTGAAGGCTGGAGTCGACGGGATCGAGCACTGCACATGCCTGACACCCTCAGGCGTGGACGCGCCGGAGATCCTGCTGGAGCGCCTCGCCGACAGCCGAATCGCGGTCTGCCCCACGCTGGGTAGAGCCGCGGGCCTCAGTCCGTCACCGGCCTACGTGCAACGTATGCAACGTCGGGGCGTGACCTGGGAAAAGTTGCTAGAGCAGGTGGGCCGGGCGCACCAGGCCGGAGTCCGGCTCCTGGCCGGAACCGACGGCGGGATCGCTGACTCCAAGCCACATGGCATCCTGCCCACCGCAATTGCTGACCTCGTTGCTAGTGGCGTCTCGGCGTCCGAGGCACTGGCGTCAGCCACGTCTATCGCGGCGCAGGTGTGCGGCCTGGGCACCCGCAAGGGCGGGCTGCGCGTTGGCTATGACGCCGACCTGCTCGTCGTTGACGGTGACCCTTTCGCCGACATTCACGCGCTGACCCAGACCGCCGCCGTCATGGTAGGCGGGCATTGGGTCGACTTCGCCGCGGTATCGAGCGTGGACGACCTCGCCACTGCAACCACCGGCTGACCGGCGAGGTCGAAATTAAAAGAGGTGGATAGGCATGACTACACCGATAAGCCGCCGGGCTTTTTTGGGGATCCTTGCCGCCAGCGGGATCGCCGCTGCCGGATGCTACACGCCCAGTCCTGGTCAGGGAAATGGTCAGCGAGCAGTCATACTCGGTGCCGGATTAGCCGGTTTATCGGCGGCGTACAACCTCATGCGTAGTGGCTTCGAGGTTGTGGTATTGGAGGCACAGGACCGGCCCGGCGGTCGAGTGCAGACCGTCCGTGAGCCATTCCTTGATAGCGGCTACGCGGAGATGGGCGCGATACGGATCCCGGATGTGCACAAATACACCAACAAGTATATCGAGGAGTTCGGTCTCAAACAGAAGCTCTTTGGGTACAATGAGCCCGAATCGAAGCTCTGGTACCTCGACGGGCAGCGATTCACGACACCAAAAATCGACCAGGGCTGGCCTCTTGAGGGAATGTCGAACGACGAGCGTCGTGATCCGTCAGCGAAGCTGGCGACATATCTCGGGCCAGCCCTGGCCGCGGTGGGTGACGTGCATTCAGAAAACTGGCCGAACGTTGGCGACGAGACGCTCGCACTAGACGATTTCACGCTCGCTCAGTTCGCGCAAAAGAACGGCGCGACCGATGCCTGGATCGATTTCCTGGCCGCCGCCGAGGGCAACCTCGGCGACGTCAACACCCTGGCGTTCGCCGGGGTCGAAGCCGCACTCCACGGTTTTACGAGGACTTACGGTTTGCGCGGCGGCAACGATCAGCTTCCTCAAGCGTTCGCCACCGCGATGGGAAACCGCGTTTCTTATCGAGCCATCGTCCAACGAATCGACAGCCAACCTGATAAGGTGGTAGTTGGTTACCACGACTCGAACGGTACCCAACAGCAGATAACCGCTGACTTCGCGGTGTGCACTATCCCGTTCCCGGTACTCAAGAAACTCAGCATTACAGGCCTGGCCGAGCAGAAGATGCAAGCCATCCAGCAGTATCAACTCGCCGCCGCAGCGCGAGTATATTTCCAAACCAGGAGCGCGTTCTGGCGAAACGATCCGCTCGGTGCGTTGGGTGGACTCAAGATGATCGGCACCGACACCCTCGTCGAACGCATTTGGAACACCAGCGTCGGGCAACCCGGACCACAAGGTATGCTGCATGCCTATCTGATCGGCGACAATGCCGAGACCCTGGCGTCTGTTCCCCACCAGGAACGCAACACTCGGATTCGAGCTGAGATTTCTCGATTCTTGCCCGGCCTGTCGTCCCAAGTAGTAGCCAGCCACGTCAAGGTGTGGCGTGAAGACCCCTTCGCCGGCGGTGCCTTCGCGTTCGCCCAACCCGGCCAGCTGCACTGGATTTTCCCAGCAGCCCGCCGCCCTGATAATCGACTGCATTTCGCCGGTGAACACACCTCGGTGTCGCTCGGTTGGATGGACGGTGCGTTGGAGTCGGGCGAACGAGTCGCCACTGAGATCACCACAAGAGCCGCGGCATGAGGCCGCTACGCCATCTCGCTAGGACGCAGACTATGACTACCACCCCCGTCGACGCCAAAGAACTCTGCACACGAGCTACGCATATCATGGCGATGGCACGCTGCAGGCCTTTGAGGCCGGCAAGCGGTTCACCAGCACCCAGACCCACTGGTTTCGCATTGCCGATGGGAAGGTTATCGAGACGGTGCGGGGTGAGCCAACGGTAGGGCAGCAGTTGGTCGCATAGCCGGGTCACGTGCTGGGTCTCGCCGAGTCTCGCAGCGGCCACCAGGCTCCAACATAGGTGTAGAGCCACCGCCAATGCGTCCACCGGCGCCATCGTCAGGATGCTGCGCACACGCAGACCCGAACCGGTGGCTCAACTGCTGCGCGCAACCCGTCGCGAGATTGGGCTGGACGAAGCACCTTGGTCATCGCACTGTGGCTCAGAGGCCGGTCTGCCGGCCGGCCGACTTCGAGCACGCCTGCGCCAAACTCGGTGCCACCGACTGCACCACACTCGCCGCCCTGCTCCACGGCGACCGGTCCGGCTGCGTACCTTCGCACGCCCAATCCGAGTAGTCGATTACTCGCATCACCACGCCCCGCAACGCGCACCCTTATCCCTGGCAGGCGACCACCAGGCAAGGGAAGCGTCATGAAGACGACCACGACCGGTAACAAGCTGTTCGGCACTTGGTCGGCGCTGTCGGACATCGACGACGCCGGAGTCGCCGGGGTATTCCAGGTCGATCATGTCCCGGCGCTAGAAGTCGGAAACTTGGCCCTCCTCGCCATCAGTGGGGCGATCCAGGTCCTCCAAGAGACACCCGAGCCCCACCAACCACGAGAAGCAAATGACCACCTTAACAATCGAGGGAGTGCTGGGTGAGGCGTTGGGAAGGCAACGGTCGTGCCAACGTCGTCGAGCGGCGACACTGGTGCGGTGCTGGGACGGTGACCGATTCGTCACGCCGTGGCTCGGCGTCGGGGCCGGCAAGAGTCCGTCGTAGCCGGCACCGGGGAGTCCGCATCCCGGGCAGATCAGGCCGTGCGCCGGTCCACTGAGGCCCCTCCCGTTGGAGCCAGCCCAGAACTGACTGTCAGAGATCGAGGAAGGTGGTCACGATGACGACGCCTGACTTACACGTGCCGGTCCTGATTGTGGGCGGTGGCTATGCCGGCCTGGCGTCCTCCCTGTTCCTGTCCCACCATGGTGTGCATTGCCTGCTCGTCGATCGCCATGCCGGCGTGTCGCTGCAAGGTCGTGCCCGTGCCATCAACCCGCGGACGATGGAGATCTACCACGCGTTTGGTGTGGCGCCAGCGGTCTATGAAGCCGGCAAGCCGTTTGAGAATGACGCGGGTGTGGTGCGTTGTGCGGCCCTGGCCGGTGAGTGGTACTGGCTCCACGAGCAGGACGGGCCGCGGTCGTGGCCCGATCTCAGCGCGGAGCAGTTCGTCCTGGCCGATCAGAGCGCGGTCGAACCGGTTCTTATGGAGGCGGCCCGCGCCGGTGGCGCCGACCAGTGGTTCAACACCCAGATGATGTCGTTCGAGCCGGACTCCGACTGGGTCAGAGCGGTGATCGAGCACCGGGAGACCGGGCAGCGCCGCACCGTGCGAGCCGACTATCTGATCGCCGCCGACGGCCAACGCAGTTCGATCCGCGAACAGCTCGGCATCACCCGTACCGGCCCCGGTGTGGTCCGAAGCTTCGTCGTCATCGTCTTCCGGGGGGACCTGTCGGAGCTGGTGTCACGGCGCGCCATCTTATGGTTCATCGTCAACCCGACAGTCGGCGTCACTGTGCTGGTCCCGACCGCCGAACCTGGACGGTGGGGTATCGGCGTCCAGTACGACCCGGCGCAGGAGTCGCCTTCCGACTTCACCGCCGACCGCTGTGTCGCGGTGATTCAGGCGGCGCTGGGCCGATCCGGCATCCCGATCGAGGTCGAGGACATCACCTCCTGGGAGCAGGGTGTCGCCGTCGCCGACCGGTTCCGCAGTGGCCGGGTTTTCCTCGCCGGCGACAGCGCGCACGTCTGGTCGCCAACGGGTGGGATCGGCGCGAACACGGGTGTCCAGGATGCGCACAACCTCGCGTGGAAGCTCGCGGCCGTGATCGGTGGCTGGGCGGCCCCCCGCCTGCTCGACAGCTATGAGGCCGAGCGCTGGCCGATCGCCACCGAGCTGGCCCAGCTCACCGAGCAGCGTCAGGCACGCCGCACCGGTTCCCACCCGAAGGACGACCGGGCAGAGGACCTGTTGTGGACACTGGGCCAGCGGTACTGGTCTGATGCGATCATCGGCGCTGAACACGACACGGTGTTCGGCGACGAGCTGGACCTCCACGCCCAGGCGGGAACGCGGGCACCGCACCTGTGGCTAGGGCACAACGGTGCCCGGATCGCCAGCCACGACCTCTTTCATGATGCCTTCGTCCTGCTTACCGGCTCAGCTGGCGCGTCGTGGTGCGACGCGGCCATCCGGATCGCCGACCGATCGTCGGTACCGCTTCGGGCGTACCGGGTCGGACCGGCAGCGAAGCAAGTGGACCTGGTGGACCTCGACGACCAGTGGCTGGCCCGGTATGGGATCGCCACCACCGGTGCCGTCCTGGTCCGCCCCGACGGGTACGTCGCGTGGCGTAATCCGCAGGTCGCGGACAACTCGGCGGCCGTTCTCACCAAGGCGCTCAGATCATTGGGTGTGTGCGGGTTCTCGATTCCTTCCGGCTGAACACGCCGGGCTGGGCGAACACGATGCTCGGCCATCATGCCAGCGACTATCCAACGAGCGCGGGAAGCAGGTACCCGAGCGCGCTGCGGCTAGCTCGGTGGTGCCGGAGAAACGACGACTGCTGCGAGCAGGTGACTCCCACGATCGACCTCGCCTCGATCGCCACCAGCAGTGTGGGCGGTGGCGAGCTGGATGGCGACACGGAGGCAAACCCGAGGTTTGGAGGGACCGCCGTAGCGAATATTTCCGTCTGCTAACTCGCTGCTTCAAACGAGCCTACGCACTTCGGATCGAGGGTTCCGTTTCCAGGTAATCCGGGGCGATCTTCGTCCGCTCGGAAGTCCTTGTGACGACCCCCACTGTTATCCGGTGCTGGCCGCGCCGAACCGCACACGGACGAGGATCGAACTAGCTCGGCTACCCAAAACCGACTGTTGAGTCAAACAGCGGTTTACTGCCCATACGCGTCTGTATGGGTGACGAAGTGAACCGCCCAGGGGAGATCATGGCTGCGCCCACCCACCAGGACACATTGACCCATCCGTACGTCCACTGCGAACTGCCGGGACCGCGCTCGGCCGAACTCCTGGCCAACCAGGAGCGCCGAGAGTCCAACGCGCGGGTGTACCCGCGGCACCTACCGATCGCGATAGCGGACGCTGCCGGCAGCTTCGTTCGCGACCTTGACGGCAACGTCTTCATCGATTTCCTCAATGGTGCCGGTGTGCTGCCGCTGGGACATAACCCTGCGGAGCTGGTCCATGCGGTGATCGAGCAGCTCGGTGTTTTCACCCACGGTCTGGACTTCCCGACCCCCGCCAAGGACGCCTTCACCGACGCACAGCTGTCCATGCTGCCGCCGGGTATGCGCAACCGGATGAAGATTCACTTCTGCGGGCCGACCGGAGCCAACGCGGTCGATGCCGCGCTGAAGCTGTGTAAGACCGCGACCGGACGTGGTGACGTCATCTCCTTCCAGGGTGGTTTCCACGGCACCACCCATGCCGCGATGGCGCTGACCGGCCTGGTGGCGAACAAGGCCCCGGTCCCCAACGGCGTGCCCGGTGTGCACTTCTTCCCGTACTCCTCATGCAGCAGGTGCCCGGTGGGTCTCGCCCCGCAGACCTGCACGACCAACTGCGTCCACTACCTCGAGCGGGCGCTGCATGACCCCAACGGGGGGATACCGTTGCCGGCCGCGGTCGTGATGGAGATGGTGCAGGGTGAGGGGGGTGTCATCCCCGCCCAGCCCGACTTCGTCCGGCGGGTGCGCGCGCTGACCCGGGAACTCGACATCCCGCTGGTGGTCGACGAGGTGCAGACCGGCTGCGGGCGCACCGGCACCTGGTTTGCCTTCGAGCAATACGACATCGAGCCCGACGTCATCATCGCGTCCAAGGCGCTTAGCGGAATCGGCGCTCCGGTCGCGATCATTCTGTACGACCAGCGATTGGACGTCTGGGCTCCGGGTGCGCACACCGGGACCTTCCGGGGCAACCAGCTTGCCTTCGCGGCGGGGGTGGAAACGATTCGGATCTTCCGCCGTGACGATGTGCTGGGCAACGTGCGGCGGCGCGGCGACCAGATCGTCCGAACCTTGGCTGGGCTGCAGAACAACCCGTGGGTGCGCGAGGTGCGCGGGCGGGGCCTGATGTGGGGCATCGAGCTGGCTGACCCACTGGGCAGCCTGCCGGCCGGTGAGCTGGCCCAGCAGGTTCAGGCGGCGGCGTTGCGCCGCGGGTTGATTCTGGAACTCGGCGGGCGCGACGACTGCGTCGTGCGAATGTTGCCACCTCTCAACGTGACGGCCGAGGTCATCGACACCGCATGTTCGATCTTCCTCGACGCCTTGCAGGAGTGCTGCCCGTCAACGCTGTGGTCACCGGGGCCGCTAATGTCGATCAATTAACGGAACGAGTTCCACGCATCACCCGTCGGTGAACGCGCTGGCGGATCGCATCTGACAACGGCCGGGGGCCACGGCCTGACTCGAGGGACATCATCATATGGGGGTAGGCAACCTTGTTGATCTTGTATTCGGCAAGGCGACGTCGGCTGATCGCGTCCTGGTATGCGAGCGGGCCGAACAGACGATCCAGTGGCGACCTGGCGAACGTCTGAATCACCTTTTCGAGGACCTGTGCGACCGGATGCGCCCCGGTGGCATGCATCACCGTGGTGGGCCGGTGGTGGCGGTGGACACCGGTGACACCGCCCTGACCCATGATCAGTTGGACGCGCGGGCCAACCAGCTCGCGCGCTATCTGCTGGCTCAAGGCGCCCGGCCGGGGGACCGGATCGGGCTGCTGTTCGACCATGCCGTGCACTCCTACATCGGCATGCTGGCCGTACTCAAGATCAACGCCACGTATGTGCCGCTCGATGTCGGCTTCCCGTCCGACCGGCTGTCTTACATCTTGCGCGACGCCGACGTCGGTATGGTGCTGTCGCTGTCACACCTGGCTGACCGCGTCGGGCACCTTCCCGCCGCGCTGGTGTATGTCGATCAGATCGAGGCACAAGTCGCGGTACAGGGTGACCACCGGCTCACCGCCGCGGAGCAGGGCGACCCGGCTGATGAGCTGGCCTACATCATCTATACGTCGGGCACGACCGGCCGTCCCAAGGGAGTGGCGGTCGAGCACGCCAGCATCTGCAACTTCGTTCGGGTGGCGGTCGAGGTCTACGGGATCCAGCCACAGGACCGCATGTATCAGGGCATGACGATCGCCTTCGACTTCTCCGTCGAGGAGATCTGGGTGCCGCTGATCGCCGGGGCGACGCTGGTCCCCAAGCCGGGCGGGTCCAGCTTGCTGGGTGCTGAGCTTCGCGAGTTCATCGAGGCGAACGCGATCACGGCGCTGTGCTGCGTCCCGACCCTGCTGGCGACGCTGGACGAGGATCTTCCCCGCCTGCGCTTTCTGCTGGTGTCCGGTGAGGCGTGCCCGCAGGACCTCATCGCTCGGTGGCACCGGCCCGGCCGCAGGTTCCTCAACGTCTACGGCCCGACCGAAGCCACGGTCACCGCGACCTGGACGTCGGTCCACCCGGACCGCCCGGTGACGATCGGTGTCCCGCTACCGACCTATTCCGCGGTGATCCTCGATCCAGCCGGTGAGGAAAAGGCACTGCTGCCCGGTGAGGTAGGGGAGATCGGCATCGCCGGGATCGGACTCGCGCGTGGCTACCTCAACCGGGACGATCTGACCGACCGGGCGTTCATTCGCGACTTCGTCGGGATCGACAACAATCCGTCCGGCCGGATCTACCGCACCGGGGACCTCGGTCGGATCAACGACAACGGTGAGATCGAGTACCACGGCCGGATCGACACCCAGGTCAAGATCCGTGGCTACCGGGTCGAGCTGACCGAGATCGAGTCGGTGCTACTGCAGGTGCCGGGTATCGCGCAGGCGGTGGTCGACACCTACGAGCCGGAGCCCGGCACGGTGGAGCTGGTCGCCTACTACAGCCGGCGCACCGACACCGCCGACGTCAAAGCGCAACAGGTTTACGAGCATCTGCGTGGGCGGCTCCCGCGGTACATGGTCCCGGCTTACCTCGAAGAGCTCGCGGTCATCCCGATGCTCCCGAGCGACAAGGCCGACCGCAATAACCTTCCCGTGCCCAGCGGCCGGCGCAGCACGGCCGTAGAGCATGCGCACGTTGCGGCGGCCACTGCGATCGAGAGATTCCTCGCTGACGCGCTGGCCGACGTGTTGCGTCTGGAGCAGGTGTCGGTCGACAGTCACTTCTTCGACGATCTGGGCGCCAACTCCCTGCTGCTGGCACAGTTCTGCGCCCGGGTCCGCAAGCGCACCGACCTTCCGCCGGTGTCCATGAAAGACGTCTACCTGCACCCGACGATCCGGAGCCTGGCCGCGTTCCTCGGGAACGCGGTTCCCGCCGTCGAATCCGCCGCCGTTGACTCCGCCGCCGTCGAACGGGCAGTGGCGGCCGTGAAACAGCCAGCGCCGACCAGTGCCTCGCCAGTTCTCTGCGGCGCGCTGCAACTCCTGGTCTTCCTGGGAGTGGTCTTGCTCGGCGCGCTCGTGTTCGTCGGGGGTTTCGAGTGGATCCGCGCCGCTACCAACATCATCGACACCTACCTGCGGTCTCTCGTCTTCGCCAGCGCGAGCTTGCTGGCCACCTGCGCTGTTCCCATCCTGGCCAAGTGGGTGCTCGTCGGTCGCTGGAAATCGCGGGAGATCCCGGTCTGGAGCCTGCCATACGTCCGCTTCTGGCTGGTCAAAACCCTGATCCGAGCCAACCCCATGGTGCTGTTCGCGGGGTCACCGCTCTATGTGCTCTACCTCAGAGCGCTGGGAGCGAAGATCGGCCGCGACGTGGCGATCTTCTCCCGGACGGTCCCGGTCTGCACCGATCTACTCACCATCGGCGACCGCACGGTCATCCGCAAGGACTCGTCGTTCACCTGTTACCGGGCCCACGCGGGTCAGATCCAGACGGGGCGGGTCACACTCGGGAACGATGTGGTCATCGGCGAGGAGACGACCCTCGATATTGAGACCTCGATGGGTGACGGGGCCCAGATCGGCCACGCCTCCTCGCTGCACGTAGGTCAAGCCATTTCCGAAGGTCAGCGCTGGCACGGCTCGCCGGCCCGGCAAACCGACGTCGACTACCGGTCGGTCGCTCCGGTCCGGTGTGGCACCCTTCGCAGGGTTCTGTACAGCCTTGGGCAGGTGCTGACCGGCCTGTTGCTGGCGGGGCCGCTCGCGCTCGCCATCCTGATCACCCTGCTCACCAAAGTCCCCCTGCTCGCCGACCTGTTGGGGCCGGGCCACTCGCTGGCGACCGGGACGTTCTACCGCACTGCGTTGGTGATCTCGCTGGTGTTGTTTTTCGGGATCATGCTCCTCGGCCTCGTCGCCGTGGCCACCATCCCGCGCATGCTGAATCTCGCCATCAAGCCGGACACGGTCTATCCGCTATACGGCATCCACTACTGGGTCCAGGGGACGATCGGGCGCCTGACCAATTCAAAGTTCTTCATGAGACTCTTCGGCGACAGCTCCTACATCGTCGGCTACCTACGCTACCTCGGGTACGACCTCTCCCGGGTCGAGCAGACCGGGTCGAACGTCGGCAACGAGCTCAAGCACGACTCGCCGTATCTGAGCTTTGTCGGTACCGGCACGATGCTCTCCGATGGCGTGTCGATCAACAATGCCGATTACTCCAGCACGTCGTTTCGGGTGTCCCAGGTGTCGCTGGGGTCCCGCAGCTTCCTCGGTAATAACATCGCCTACCCGTCGGAGGGTCGGACGGGCGACAACTGCCTGCTCGCGACGAAGGTCATGGTCCCAATCGACGGGGAGGTCCGGGAGGGCGTCGGACTTCTAGGATCTCCGGCCTTCGAGATTCCACGGTCGGTCCAGGCCGATACCGGTTTCGATGGCACTGCCACGTCGAACCACATGACCAGCGCCGCAGAGCTGTCCCGCGGCCTCGTCGCCAAGAACAGGTACAACCTGGCCACCATCGGGTTGTACCTGGCGGTGGGATGGATCCGCTTCTTCGTTGTCGTGCTGATTGGTCTGACTGCCTTGGATCTTTACGACCAGTTCAGCTTCGCGGTGATCCCGGTGGCCGTGATCGCAGGCCTGCTGTTCAACGTCAGCAGCTCTGTGCTGGTCGAACGCGCTATCGGGCGATTCCGTCCCTTGCGCCCGCAGTCCTGCTCGATCTATGACCCCTACTACTCGTGGCACGAACGTTTGTGGAAGTTGGAGGCGGCGGTGCCCTTCAGCGGCACCCCGTTCAAGAACCTGATCTGGCGACTGTTGGGTGTCCGCATCGGGCGACGGGTCTTCGACGACGGCTGCTACATCCCAGAGAAGACCCTGGTCACCATCGGAGACGGCTGCACGCTCAACCCCAGCAGCGTGATCCAGTGCCACTCTCAGGAGGAGGGCATTTTCACGTCCGACCGCACCACCGTCGGCGCCGACGTCACAGTGGGAATCAACGCCTTCATCCACTACGGCGTGACGATAGGCGACGGCGCGGTCCTCGATGCCGACTCCTTCCTGATGAAGGGTGAACAGATTGCGCCGCACACCCGGTGGCGCGGCAATCCGGCCCACGAGATTCGGAACGCGGACTCCGCACCTCCCACCGCGGTCACCTCCGCCATCACCGCAGTACCGGCGATACCAGCACTGAAGCGGCGTCGCCCAGTGTCGACCTGCCACTGTTCTCGCTGGCGTGGCAGCTGCGGCGCAGCGTGACCTAATCCATGTGCGGTGGGGGAGGGATCGTGCCCCCCGCCGTGGGGGTGTGGCAGGGGTGCACGAGCCGTATCGTCAGCGGAGTCCTGCCTTTCTGGAGCAGGCCGGCCAAGCCTTCCAACCTTGCACGCGAAGCACTCTCTCGGCGACGGCGATCTGCTGTGACCGGGTAGCATGGTTGGCGGTGCCTGCATAGGCCCCGCCCCCGTGGCCCTTCCACGTTTGGCGGCTGAACTGGAGGCCGCCGTAGTAGCCGTTGCCGGTGTTGGCGCGCCAGTTACCACCGCTCTCGCACTGTGCCAAACGATCCCATTGATCCTGCGACGCCGCCTGCGCGGGCGCCGCGAGCACCAGCGGAAGCGTCACCGCGACGGCAGCGATACCAGTGCGTGCGAGAAATCGGGAGGTCCTCGTCATGATTGAATCTCCATGATCGCGCACGCGACGGTGACCTCACGGTCGCGCGGGAATACGGGCCCGCCACCGAACCGATCAGCGGTCTGCGCTCCTGTCCCGATTCTGGGTGGGAGTCGGGTATCCGGTCCCGAGGGACAGGGCTGTGCGCGCCGGGGCCGGATTCCTGCCCCAAGGTGGCTCCGTGGTGCCGGACGAATGTTGACCGTACGGATTACGATGCGTAATGCAAGGATGTGACGTCCGGCCCGGTCAGCCAATGAAGACCGTCACATACTGTAACTTAACTCAGGAATTTTCCCTTGCCGCAGGTCGAAAGGCTACGGCGGCGCGCGTGACGGGTCGAATCGTCCGATACGGGGGTTACCCGGGTAGTAAGCCAGAGCCCGGATTATCACCCGTTTGTGAATGACCCGAATGGGTTGCGGGTATCGCGATTGCGGTGATCACGAGACGATCACGGACAAGCCAGCGACCGTCGAAGTGGGTCAGCGATCGGCCCGCAATCATTGGCCCGCGTACCAACAGGCGCGCTGAGAAAATACCTTTCGTCGGGTCGATGACGTCTGCGTCGATTGTGACCGCTGCGTCGTGGAAACCTAGCCAGCACTGCATCAGTGGGAACCACGCCTTGTACACTGTTTCCTTGGCGCAGAACAGAAGCCGGTCCCAATGCAACGCGCTGTGTGCTGCGGTCAGCTCGGCGATCTGGATCTGCTCGTCGGCCAGGGCGATGGTCCCCAGGACGTCGCGTGGCAGCGGCTGGTGGGGTTCGGCGTCGATCCCGACGGTGAGCATGTCCCGGCTGTACGCCAGCGCCGCCGCCCGGTACCCCGCACAGTGGGTCATGCTGCCGACGACACCGGGGGGCCAGAGCGGTTCGCGGTGCTCGCCCGGTAGCACCGCCGCCGGTGGGAGACCGAGCTCGAGCAGTGCCTGGCGGGCGCAGTGGCGGACCGTGCGGAATTCCCGCCGCCGCTTCTCCACCGCCCGGCTGATCACCGCCTCCTCCTGCGGGAGCAACACGGCGTCGGGTGGGTCGTCGAACGCCTCGGCGCAGGCGACGGCACTGGGCAGGATCTTCTCGATCACCCGGTCTCCCGCTCCGGCGCACGCACTGGACAGATTTGTACAGTTGAGCAGATGGCTGATCACATCGTGGTCGGTGGCGGGCACAACGGGTTGGTCACCGCCTGTTACCTGGCCCGCGCGGGTCGCGACGTGCTGGTCCTGGAGCAGTCGGCCAAGCTGGGTGGGGGTTCCCGCACCGACGAGCTGGTGCCCGGCTACCGGTTCAACACGCATTCGGCTGCGCACAACATCATCAACGCCACCGGCATCGTCGAGGAGCTGGGGCTGCGTGCGGCCGGGTTGGAATACCGCGAGATGGACCCGTTCTCCATCGCGGTGCACGGTGACGGCGCGATCGTGCGTTTTCACCGCAGCGTGGAGCAGACCGTCGAGTCGATCCGCGAGGTCGACCCGGCCGATGCGGACCGGTACCGGGCGTGGATGGCAGACACCATGCCGATCGTCACCGCGATGCGCGCCGGGCTCGAGGCTGGGGCAGGTCGCGCTCATCAGTTGTACCGCCTGCCCGCCAGGATGCGGGCAGCCACGCAGGCACTGGTCCGCAACGGTGGCCCGATGGGGCTCGCGCAGCTGCTGCTGTCGCCCTACGGGCGGGTCTTGGAGCAGCGCCTGACCAGCGACCGGGTTCGCGGTCCGATCTCGGCATTCGCCGCGCACGCCTCGGCGTCTCCCACCACACCGGGCAGTGCCATCTATGGGTTGTGGCAGGCGTTCTACCACCAGGTCGGGCAGTGGCATGCCGTCGGCGGCGCACAGGGACTCATCGACGCGCTGGCCCGCCGGTTGGAGTCCTACGGCGGCCGGTGGTGGACCGGCGCGGTGGTAACCCGAGTGACCCGCGATGGACAACGGGTCACCGGGGTAGATCTCGAGTCTGGCGAGCACATCACCACCTCCTGCGTTATCACCGCGATCAATCCGAAGATCGCGCTGCTCGAGTTGCTCGACCCGCCGCTGCCTGGAGTCGGTGGGTCGGAGCTGCGGGCTACCCATCGCAGCAACGCCGTACAAATGCTGGTGCTGCTGGCGACAACGGCGCTGCCCGCCTATACCCACGGTCGGCCGGAGGACTGGAACGGGTTGCAGTCCTACGTGGACACCCTGGGTTCGCTGGCGGACGGCTTCGCGCAAGCCGAGGCACGGCGACTGCCTGACGACCCGATACCGACCTACGCTTTCACGCCCAGCGCGCTGGACGACACTCTCGCCCCGCCCAACCACCACACCGTCTACCTCGCCTGCCCGACGGCGCCGTTTCAGGTCCGTGGTGGGTGGGACGCGGCCAAGGAGGAATTCACCGATCGAATGATCGACACGGTGGCGGCCCGGGCACCGGGCTTCCGCTCCACCATCGTGGCGCGAGCCATCCGCACCCCCCAGGACATGGTGGACGAACTTCGCTGGCCGGGCGCGCATCCGATGTCCTTGGACATCAGTCTTGACCAACTGGGCTGGATGCGTCCCACCCGAGCGCTGTCGGGGCACCACACGCCCGTACCTGGCTTGTTCATCACCGGGGCCGGCACCGCCCCGGTCGGGGGCATCGCCGGTACGCCCGGCCGTGCCGCGGCCAAGGCGGTCCTGGCCTGGCACCGTCGCAACGGGCGTTGACGACCGCGGGTCACTACAGTGAGCGTGGGTATGGGAGGGCCGGCATGATCCGACATCAGTGGTTGCTGATCGTCGTCATCGCGGCCGGTCTGATCAGCATGCACCACCTGGTCCAGGTGCATACGGGGCACACCGGGCATTCCCACCCCGCTCCGATCGAGGGCGCACCCGTTGCGGCGGCGTCGACTGTGGTGTCGCACGCCGACTGCTGTGCTCCCATGGATATGGCGGGGCATTTCTGTTTGGCCGTGTTGACCGTCATTACCGCCCTTGTTGTTGCGGTGACCCTGGCGACCATGTGGAATCGAGCATTAAGGCCAAGGTCTCTGCTGGCAACCGTCAGCGCCGTTGCGGCGCGGGCACCGCCCATTGGCCGGTCTCGTCTTACCCAGCTCTGCGTATTGAGGTGCTGATTATCGCTGAGCTCTCAGCGACTTATTCAACAAATCCCCTATACGCAGTAGGAGTAGACACGTGCCCACGCGCATGATCATGAGGTTGGTCGCGGCTGCGGCCGCCGCCCTGACCGCCGGCGCCGCGCTCGGCGGCTGCGGCAGCACCGCCACGACACCGCCCAGCAGCTCGGCAAGCTCGCCGCAAGTGGCCCAGGCCCACAACCAAGCCGATATCAGCTTCGCCCAGGGCATGATCCCGCACCATGCCCAGGCGATCGCCATGTCCGAGATGGCCGCCCAGCGAGCTGGCTCGCCTGAGGTCAAAGACCTCGCTGCCCGCATTCAGGCTGCTCAGCAACCGGAAACCGATCAACTGAGTGGGTTTTTGCGTGCTTGGGATGCCCCGGTGCCGTCCACCAAGATGCCGATGGGTGATATGGGGCAGATGGATCACGGCGCCGGCGGTGCCATGCCCGGCATGATGTCCGGCGACCAGATGCAACAGCTCGGGCAGGCTTCCGGTGAGGCGTTCGACCGGATGTTCCTGCAGATGATGATCACCCATCATCAAGGCGCTGTCACGATGGCCGAAACCGAACTTCGTGACGGGCAGAACCCCGAGGCCCGCCAACTCGCGCAGCGCATCATCGACGACCAACAGCGGGAGATCGCTGAAATGCGAACTTTACTCGGCGGGTAATGCTTCGGTAGCACAAGATTTTCCGGTGGTGCCGGGCTGTACCATGAGCTGGTGGTGAAGTGAGTCCAGCTTGGCGCTGCCGGAATTTGCCAACCGTTAACCGAAGTCGGGCGGGGCGATAACCGAACCCTCTTAGCGTCGGTTTCATGCCTGTCAACTCATCGTCCCGGCCTGGCCCCCACACGATCCGTGCCTGGGATCACCTGGTCAGCCGCACCCGCGGCAGTGACGTCGCGCAGTTGTCGGCGTGGCCGGCCGTGCGAGGGCACGGCCGCACCTCCGAGCTCGCCCGGACCTGAGGTGGTCAAGGCCTCTTCCGGTGGTCAGCCCTTCCGCTATCCACTTGCTGTAGAAATACTGTCGTCCCGCCGCTCCGCGGTCGGAGGCACGCTTGTCGCCACCGCGAGGCGCTTGATGCAGGGCAGGGGGAGCCAATGAACGCCGCCATGGTCCGATGCTTGTTCGCAACGTTGATCGGGTTGGTGCTGGTCGTCAGCGGTTGTACGGGTGACCAGCGCCCAGACGCGCCGCTTCCTTCCGCGCCGCCGCCGTCCAACCAGGCCGGCCCGCTGCCGGCGGACTGCGCCGACCGGATCACCGACTCCGAGCAGGCCAGCGGCGCCTTGGCCCAGGCGCAGCCCGGCACCACGGTGTGCTTGAGTAGCGATGGCCTTCGAGACGCCGAACTGGAGATGGTGACCTCGGGAACGCCTCAGCAGCCGATCACGATCGTTGCCGATGGCGCGACCATGCGAAGCCTGAGAGTCAGGGCCGACCACGTCGTGATCCAGGGTCTTAGACTGCGCGACGGGGATGGCCTGACGATGTCGGGTCGGGGACTCGTCGCCCGCAACAATGTAATCTACAACGCCGCGGAGAACGGCCTGGCCTGCCTCGGCTGCGTTGACACGCTCCTCGAGTCCAACACCGTGCAGCGGGCCGACGGGACCGGTATCTGGTTCTCGGGCCAGCGGATTACGCTCCGGAACAACACTGTGAGCGAGTCGGTAGCGCGCACTCAGAACGACGCCGACGGCATCCGGTTCTTTGGCATTGGCCACCGGTTGATCGGCAACACGATCAAGGACATCAAGGCAAGCGGTTACGGCGATGGGGGTCCGCACACCGACTGCTTCCAGACCTACGACACCGACCGGAGCGCGCCCACCTACGACGTCGTCATTGCCGACAACATCTGCACGAACGTCGACGTCCAGTGCCTGATCGCGACCATCGACGATCGCCGAGCCTCCAGCCCCCCGCCGGGACAGACCACGATCACCTTCGTAGGCAACACCTGCGAAGTCAACGGTTCCCAGGCAGTCTTGCTGCGGAACTTCCCCCACGTGAACATTCGTGACAACCGCTTCTCCGGTGTCGGCGACCGCGCGGTGCAGCTCGATGGAGAGTCAACCGACTGCACTGTGGTCGGCAACACCATGACGGGCGGCATGCGTCCCTTCCAGATCGACCGGCAGGCCCGGCCAGGGTTCGAGGAGGGAGGCAACACCTCAGGCTGATCCGTAGTCGGGTGTGTACCACGGCGGGTCCAGCAAGCACTTCCCGTTCGACTGGCGTCCTTAGCGGCTAGCCCGGGCCTTCTATACCGTCGTCGCCTCAGCGCGCTGCTTGTGCTGCTTACGCTGCCCGTAACGGGTGATGCCCCGCGGCTTGAACACGGCCAGCACCGTGGCCACGAGCAACAGCAGCACAGCGGCACCGGCGTGGAGCACGACGGATGGGGTCCGCAGCACGCCGAAATCGGCACTGGACAACGTCGTCTGTGCTGCCACTTCTGCTAGGTAGCTCAGTGTCTGCGTGTACATCAGCAAGACGATGGTGGCAAGGACGGTTATCAGGAGTTTGAACAGGACCCAATAGTGTCGGAACAAGCCCCACGTGGTGCCCAGTGACTGGAGAAGCCCGGTAAGCAGCGAGGCGAGGGCCAATGGGACGAGGACGAACCAGGCAGTCAACTCCATCGCGAGATAAGCGGCACGCACCGTCTCAGCATCCCGGCTGGTCATCCCGGCGACGGCGAGAGCTAGGACGCCAGCGACCGCGCCGAGCCAGCCGACCGAGCACGTGACATGCGCGGTGAGCGCGGACTTGCGGAGCCGGGGTGCCATGATCATCAGTGGCCAGGCTCTGGTGCGTGGGCACCAGAGCCTCCGAGTTCTGTGACGCTGGATGACGGCGTGTTGCTACCAACGTGACCGGACGGAATGTGGCGACCAAGGCCATGGCCACCCCCGCCGATGAACATCATGATGACAACCAGCAGCACCAGGACGATGCCGATGGTCCCAAACACTTTCACCCAGCGTGGTGTGCCGGCGTCGCCACCGGTGCACTCGCGGGAGTCGGGGTAGGGGGACGGGCCAGCCATGCGCGTGTCCTCCTCTGTCGCGCGTGGTTCTCATGGTGTACATGTCAACATGTTCACGAGACAATGCGTCTATGTCAATACACAGTGTCTCTAGCAAAGTCATCATGTATCCTTGGGTGGTGCCGAAGCTGTGGAACGAGACGATCGAGGTGCACCGCCGCGAGGTGCGCGACGCGATCCTGGACACCACTGCGGCGCTGGTGGTCGAGCATGGGCTGCGGTCGGTGACGATGTCGCAGATCGCCGAGGAGACCGGCATCGGACGTGCGACGCTGTACAAGTACTTCTCAGACGTAGAGGCGATTCTGTTCGCCTGGCACGAACGTCAGATCACCGGCCACCTCGAATATCTCGCCGAAGTCCGAGATCAGGCTGGCGACGCTGGCGAGCGGCTCGAAGCTGTACTGCAGGCCTACGCGCTCATTTCCCACCAGCACCACGGCACCGAGCTCGCGGCACTCTTGCATCGAGGTGAGCACGTCGCGCAAGCGCAGCAGAAACTCAGTGACATGATCCGGGACCTGCTGACCGAGGGCACAGAAACCGGCGACGTCCGGGATGATGTCGCGCCTGCCGAGCTCGCGAGCTACTGCCTCCACGCCCTCACGGCAGCCAGTAGCCTGCCGTCCAAGGCCGCGGTCCGCCGTCTCGTCACGGTCATCCTGGCTGGGCTGCGCCCCCGTGCCTAGCCGCCCGCACGTCCTTGGCCTGCGCGCCCCCCAGGTCACTGCGGCGGCTGTGCTCCTGACTCACAGGATGCTACAAGCTGTAGCCAATCAGTCCATAGGGTGAGGATCGTACTTAATGGGCTTCGGCCTGGGCGGCGCCCCGGTCACCGCCGTAGGGTGGCGGAGTGCGGGGTAAGGGGAGGACCTTCCGCCGGCAGGTCCTGATGCTTGGGCTCGCCCTGTGGGGTCTTTTCGCGTTTGGGGCGGTAGCCGAGTGCGCGGTTGGTGCCGGTGGTGGATCGCACAGCGCGGCTCACGGTACGGCGGGTCACGCGCACAGCGAGTCCGCGCACAGCGAGTCTGAGGTGATTGGACCGGCAGAGCACCCGTGCCATCACAACGTCGGTCACCAGCACAACAACGCGGCCGACACGGTCTATGCATCTTCGCGCCGGGCGGCCGATCAGCCGGACGCCCCGATTGGCCCCGACGAGGTCGGTTGGTCGGCGACTAGTGCCCTGATTCTGCTCGGGCTCCAGCGGCGAGGCCCGCCGTCCGCCGCTTCTCGATCATCTCCATCCGGACGTCACATCCTGATCTTGGAGTGTGTCGCGCGGACGTAAAGCGTGCCACTGCAACGACCTGATCGCCTGCCGAAAAGGGCAATGCGCGGGTCGTTGCTGCGCGCAACCGTCCTTGCCACCCATTACAGGAGAGACCAGGTCAATGGAGGTATTACTTCAGCGCGCGCTTGACGCGCGCCACCCCGGCCCGTCCCCGGCCCAGGTCTTGACCCCCGGATACGCGCCCCGCTGCGACACGGTTGCCGGTGCGGTCGGCAGCACTCCGGTGCTCTGGATCGACCGGCCGCTGAACCCCGCGGGGCGCGGTTTCTGGGCGAAGCTCGAAGGGCACAACCCGGGCGGAATGAAGGATCGCGCGGCACTCCATATGGTCAAGCGCGCCCACGAGCGCGGTGACCTGCGATCCGGCGGGATGATCGTCGAGTCGACCAGTGGGGCGCTAGGCCTGGGGCTGGCGCTGGCCGGCATCACCTACGAACACCCCGTGACACTCGTCACTGACCCTGGCCTGGAGCCGATCATGCACCGGCTGTTGAGCGCCTATGGGGCACGAATCGACGTCGTCGACAGCCCACACCCCACCGGGGGCTGGCAGGAGGCCCGCCGACAGCGGGTGGGTGAACTGCTGGCCGAGCATCCCGGATCGTTCGGTCCGGACCAATACCACAATCCGGACAACGTGGCGGGGTACGCGCCGCTGGCGCTGGAACTGTTGGCCCAGCTGGGCCGGGTGGACGTGCTGGTGTGCTCGGTGGGCACCGGTGGACATTCGGCCGGTGTGAGCGGAGTGCTGCGGGAGTTCTTCCCGCACTTACGCCTGGTCGGCGTCGATACTGTGGGTTCCACAATTTTTGGGCAGCCCGCCCGGACGCGGTTGATGCGCGGGCTGGGATCGAGCATCTACCCGCGCAACATCGACTACGCCGCCTTTGATGAGGTGCATTGGGTCGCGCCCGGTGAGGCGGTACGCGCCGCGCGACTACTCGCTAGCGCGCAGTATGCAACTGGTGGTTGGAGTGTCGGCGCCGCTGCGCTGGTGGCGAGCTGGTTGGCCCGCACCGAAGAGCCGGACGTGCGCATTGCCGCGGTCTTCCCCGACGGTCCGCAACGCTACTTCGACACCGTGTTCAATGACGACTACTGCCACCGACATGGGCTGCTGACCGCTCACCTGCCGGCTGAACCCGATGAGATTGCACACCCCACTGAGCGGGAGGTCACCCGCTGGACCCGGTGTTGCCGCGTGCTCGACCCGATAGCTGGGCAGGAGGGCCGCTGATGCGCACGATCGCGCAGTTCCGCTCCTTCGACCGGCCGGTGCAGCTACTAGTGATCAACCAGTTTGGTATCAACGTCGGCTTCTACATGCTGATCCCGTACCTCGCCGGCTACCTGGCGGGCGATTTGGGGCTGGCTGTCTGGGTCGTCGGCCTGGTGCTGGGGGTCCGGAACTTCTCCCAGCAGGGCATGTTCCTCATCGGCGGCACGCTGGCCGACCGGCTGGGCTACAAGCCGCTTATCGTGGCGGGCTGCGTGTTGCGTACTGCCGGCTTCGGTCTCCTGGGCGCGGTGGACTCGGTACCCGCGCTCATCGCAGCCTCGGCCGCCATTGGTTTCGCCGGGGCGCTTTTCAATCCCGCGGTCCGGGCTTACCTCGCGCACGACGCCGGCGAGCGGCGGGTCGAGGCCTTTGCGCTGTTCAACATTTTTTACCAGACCGGGATCCTGCTGGGTCCGCTGGTCGGGTTGGCGCTGACGGGGATCGACTTCCGCCTTACCTGTGCCGTCGCAGCGGGCGTCTTCGCGGTGCTCAGCGTGCTGCAGTTGCGCGCGCTGCCACAGCGCCGGGACGTCGCCTCCGTGGACCGCGAGTCAAGCTCGGTGTGGACGCAGTGGCGCTCGGTCCTGGGAAACCGCTCTTTCGTGCTCTTCTCGATCGCGATGATCGGCAGCTACGTGCTGGCCTTTCAGGTCTACCTTGCCCTACCGCTGGAGGTACGCCGCCTCGCCGGAAGCGGCGTGATCGGGACGGTTGGAGTGGCCGCCCTGTTCGCGGTCTCGGGAGTGCTCACCATCGCCGGGCAGACGCGGATCACGGCATGGTGCCGGAGCCGCTGGGGCCCGGGCCGCTGCCTCGTAGGGGGCCTGGCTTTGATGGCTGCGTCATTCTTGCCACCGCTGGCCACCGCGACCGCAGCCGCCGGTGCCACGACATCGTCCACCGCGGTGCTGCTGGCGCCGCTGATGCTCTCTGCGGTGCTGCTCGCCCTCGGCACCGTCATCGTGTTTCCCTTCGAGATGGACACGATCGTCACGTTGTCCGGCAACCGGCTGGTGGCCACGCATTACGGCCTGTACAGCACCGTGTGCGGGATCGGGATCTTGCTGGGGAATCTGCTCACCGGCACCGCGCTGGACCTGGGCCGGTCCGCTGGTTTGCCGGCGCTGCCGTGGCTGGCCCTGGCGAGCATCGGTCTGCTCTGTGCTGCGGGCGTAGGCGCGCTCGACCGGGCAGGCCGGCTGCAGCGGCCCACCGCTGTCGTCATTTCGACGTGACTACGGTGGACCGTATCCTCAGGTAGAAGAGGATCACGGCCCACTTCGCCCGGTAGCATTGCCGTCGGCGAACGCGCCGAAGAAGTCGTCGACGGTCACCGCCAGACCTCGGTCGACCGCCGGCCAACATCTCGGAAATCTGCGCGGAAAGGATCACCGGCACTCCGAGATCGCGCAGCGACACGTGCAGCACCGTTTGCTCCGGCGTGAACAGATCAGGGTCATGCAGATAGGGCTCCGCCGTTGTCGTGGCGAACAGTACGAGCTCTGCGCCGCGGATCGCGGCCTGGACGTCGGCGACGCTTCCGCCTCCTGGTCGCGAGCGCGAAGCCGGTCACGGAGTGCCTCAGCGTGCGCGGCAACAGGTCATGTACGAGGAACACACCGATCTCCCAACCCGACGCGAGCAGAAATTTCAGCACGGTGCTCGCGATAGGGCCGGCACCGACGACCGCGACCCGGTCGCCTGCTTGCGGGAATGCAGCAGTTCCGCGGCAAGCGCCGCGGACGCAGCCGTACGAGCGGCGCTAATCGCCGAGCCTTCGATGCACGCGAAGGGGAAGCCCGTGTTCATGTCATTGAGAATGACAACGGCCGACGCGCGCGGCAAACGCCGCTCATAATTGTCGGGGAAGCTGGCGATCCACTTGATGCCGGCCGTGTGCTTCGGCCCCTTCAACCGCGCCGGCAGCGCGATGATGCGCGAATTGGGCTTCTCCGGGAACCGCAGAAAATAGCTGTCCGGGTTCGTGGAGGCTTATGCGAGTGCGCCACGAACGCAGAGGGGAGCTGTCGTAGGAAGTTTCTCAGATGCGGTGCTGTGCAGACGATGAAGGGGTTGTGGCCCTTCGGCATCGCCCTGCGGGGGGAGATGTCAAACCGCCTCAAGCT
>JALZDN010000028.1 GCA_030862525.1 Actinomycetota bacterium
CGTCAAAACCCTCTTGGCAACCGTTCGCTGATGGTTCCTGCGCTCGCTGGGGTTGCAAGCCACTACAGCATGGCCGGGCCGGCCAGCGCCTCGGTCGACAGAGAAGGGTAGGCGGCAACCGTGGTGCGGCGCCCGCGAGTGACCTCGATGAGGCCTTCGTCCTTGAGCAGTGTCAAAGCTCGGTGAGCGGTGCCGACGGCGACCGTATTAGCCACGGCGAGTTCCGCGACGGTAGGCAGCTGGTCACCGGGCATGAGCCGACCGGCCCGGATGTCGTCGCGCAGGGATGCGGCGATCTTCTCGTACGGTCCGCGTGTCTGCTGAACAGCAACAGGTCTCGGCATGATGGCGGCCATCGCCGTAGCTGCCCGACGATCTGCTTCATCAACCCACGCTGCGTACACCTTGAGCGTGGTCGCCCCGCCGCTACCGTGTCCTAGCCGTCCAGCGACGGTGCGGAGATCGACGCCAGCGGCGACCAGCTCGGTTGCCGAGTAGTGGCGCAAAGAGTGGATGCGGGTGCTACGCAGCTTGAGCTTGATCGCCATTCGGCGGTATCTCTGGCTGATCGCCCTCGGGGCATACGCACTGGATCCATCGGGAGCGGGGGAGAACAAGAACGCTTCGGGATCAAGAGCACGTCCCAAGGCCTCGCAGCGCTGTTTCCACAAGTCCTGGTGTGCCTTCAGCAATTCGAGCGTGTACGGGTCGAGCGCGATCTTGCGCCGTTGCCCGGTCTTGGTCTCCTTCTCCTTGATTCCAGCCTTGGTCTGCGTGTTGCTGCGGTGCACCCACAGAACAGCCCGGTCGAAATCGAGATGCCTCCACCGCATCGCGGACACCTCACCTCGCCGGGGGCCGGTGATCATCGTCAGCCAGAGCAGCAGGCCCCACTCCGGATCAATCCAGGCCGCATTGAGCAGTGCCGCTGCTTCTTCAGCGCTCGGTGGATCCGGCTCGGTGTGATTCGGTGAGGGCGCTTCGGCCATCGCGGCTTTGTTCACGCCGAGATGCTGCCAGCGGACAGCACGTTCGAGCACACCGCGGATGATGTAGTGAATCTTGCGGGTGGTGCTGGTGCTCAGGGGTCGGCAGACATGCCCGGCGCGAGGCCTCCCGGTGCACAGCTCCCGGCAGCGATGCAATCGCGCATAGAAGCGCTCCAGCAGTTCGGCGTCGAGCTTGCTCGCCAGCATGTCGCCGAAGGTCGGCACGATGTAGAGCCGAATCAGGTCCTGGTACCGCTCGCGGGTGGTGTCCTCAAGATCTACTACCTCGAGCCACTGCGTGATGGCCTGCCGAACGGTGATGGCCGTCTTCGGGTGCCGGTCTTCGTCGACCTGGCGCTGAAGCTTGGTCAGCGCGACATTGGCCGCCTTCTCGCTGGCGGCGGTCTCCACCAGGTACCGCCGCTTGCCGGTCAGGGGATCAATCCCGGCGTACACCTTGGCCCGGAAGTTCCCGGACGGAAGCGTCTCAACGTGGCCACGGGGGCGACTTCGGCGACCAGCCATGAACAGAGAGTAGCGCGACTGAATCCACGAATGATTCCACGACTCACTGCACGACGAACGCTGCGTAACGTCGTGCCTAGTCAGATAAGGTGCCCCCGGCAGGATTCGAACCTGCGCTCCCGCCTCCGGAGGGCGGTGCTCTATCCCCTGAGCTACGGGGGCATGCCGATCGTCGAAACGCCGCAGAGCCTACCGCACCGACTGCCCATGCCCTGCGGGCAGCGGTGCTCAGATCGGCGGTGGTAGTGGTTGCGCTCCTCGCTGGGTGATCAGCTCGGCCAGGTACCTGCTCTCAGCACCCTGCGAGATGACGATCTTGTCGGCCAGGTTTCGCACCTGAGCCGTCTCGGCATGCTCCGCGGCGTACGTGGCCATCGGCACCCCGCCCTGGTGGTGGCGCAGCATCAACTGTAGGAACAGCACGTCGAACTGCGCGCCGCCGGCCGCCCGCAGCCGCTCCAGGTCGGCGGGCGACGCCATTCCCGGCATCGTCGCCACCCCGTCGGTGCCGTGCCCGCTGCCATGCGTCATCCCGGGCATCGAGGAGTCGCCCATCCAGGTCATGTACCGGCCGGTGGGCAGCGGCGCGGCGTTCCACAGGCTGAGCCAGCCCTGCATCTGGCCGACCTGCTGGAGCTGGCTGGTCTCGATGTCGAAAGCGAGCGATTGGATCACGGGATCGGTGCTGCGGTCCCGGGCCATGCCCGCCATCAGGACCGCCTGGCGATGGTGCACCGACATGTCCTGGGCGAAGCCGATATCCACCAAGCCGCCTTCGGACTGTGTCCCAGCCCCAAACCCAGCCCCCACCCCGCGCTGCAGCAACATGCCCAGCGCTGCTCCGAGCAGTAACACGACGAGCACCGCACCAGCGACCGCGACCAGGCGACTCCAGCTCGCGCCGGACCGCTTCCCGGCGGCTGAAGCTTCAGTGCGCACGCCGTCCCCGGCACCCGGGCTGGTCTCGGTGACTGTTTCCGCCACAGCGCAGATCACCCACCTCCGCCTGAACCACCCTGCTGTCCTGCAAAGTCCATCGGGATAGCGCCTGGACCGGGCGGCGTGGCAACAAAGGGCGGTGGCTGTGCCGGATCGAACCGGCCGGTGTAGACATCGCAGCTGGCCCCGATCTCGGGGTAGGTGTACTGGTTGAGCCGCAGCGACTGGATGAACTGGCCGATCCGCTCGTCAGCAGGATCGGTGAGCTTGAGCTGATGTCCCCAAGATTGCAGGGAGATCGGCGAGTCCAAGCCTGGGTAGGGCGAGAGCATGATGTAGTTCTCCCCCTGCACTCGATCCCGCAGCGATTGCAGTGCTGGACCGGTGATCTGGTCCGGGTTGTAGGCGATCCAGACCGCGCCGTGCTCGAGGGCGTGGACCATGTTCTCGTTACGCACCGCAGTGTCGTAGACCACGCCGCTGCAGGCCGCCCACGTCGCGTCATGCGGGCCGCCGAATGGGGGGCTCTGGTCGTAGGCGACTCGCTTGTCGGGCCCGATGTGCCCTCGGTTGGCCTCGCCGTAGTTCTGAGTGACGATGCCCTCGATCTGGGTTGAGGGGTCCTTGTTGTCAGCGGTGGGAGTGAAAGCGCGCCGGTCCTCGTATCGAGTGAACAGGTAGCCGAAGATGCCGACCGCGAACACCAGCACGAGGAGGACCGCGGCCACCATGCCCCACGGTTTGGGCTTGGTCGCTGTCACCACCGAACGGGCGTTGCGCACCGCCTTGCTGCTCTTGCCACTAGGCATTCTCTGCCTGGCCCCCCTCTCGTGGATCTGCGTACGGCGGCCAGTCTAGGGATCCGTCACTGGGAGCGTCCGACCGGTTCGGCAACCAGGTCCGACGGCTCCCTAGACTCCGAGAGGTGACTCCCACTGCGCTCGCCGAGCTGGTCCGCTCCGTCGCCCACGACGTGCTGACCGGCCGCGGCCTCGACCCGGCCGTGCTTCCGGCCACGGTGACCGTCGAGCGTCCGCGTGATCCCGAGCACGGCGACTACGCCACCAACCTGGCGTTGCAGACCGCGAAGAAGGTCGCAGTGGCGCCTCGGGAGTTCGCCGGGTGGCTGGGCGAGGCGCTGGCGCAGCACCCCGGGGTGTGTTCGGCTGAGGTCGCCGGCCCCGGTTTTCTCAACCTGCGGTTGGCGGCCGACGCCCAGGGCGAGATCGTCGCGCAAGTGCGCGCTGCCGGGGCGCGCTTCGGCGCCGGGCAGGACCTGGCCGGTCGCCGGGTGAACCTCGAGTTCGTCTCGGCCAATCCCACCGGCCCGCTGCACCTCGGCGCCACCCGCTGGGCGGCGGTCGGCGATGCGCTGGGCCGGATCCTCGCCTTCGCGGGCGCCGCGGTGACCCGGGAGTACTACTTCAACGACGCCGGCGCCCAGATCGATCGGTTCGTCGCCTCGCTGGTGGCGGCCGCGAGCGGGCGGCCCATCCCGGCCGACGGTTACCACGGCGACTACATCGACGACATTGCCGCCGAGGTGCTGCGCCGCGATCCCGATGCGCTGCAGGCCGCCGACCGAGACGAGGTGTTCCGCCGGGTCGGCGTCGGGCTGATGTTCGACACGATCAAGCGCTCGCTGCACGAGTTCGGCACCGACTTCGACGTCTGGTTCCACGAGCAGTCCCTGCACGACTCCGGTGCGGTCGATGCGGCCGTCGCCCGGCTCAAGGACTTCGCGGCGCTGTATTTGGCCGACGGCGCCTGGTGGCTGCGCTCCTCGGAATACGGAGACGACAAGGACCGCCCGGTCATCAAAAGCGACGGAGCACCCGCCTACATCGCCGGGGACATCGCCTACTACCTCGACAAACGAGCCCGCGGGTTCGACCTGTGTGTGTACCTACTCGGCGCTGACCACCACGGCTACATCAGCCGACTCAAGGCGGTCGCCGCTGCATTGGGCGACGATCCGGCCACGGTGGAAGTGCTCATCGGGCAACTGGTGAACCTGGTGCGCAAGGGCGTTGCAGTCCGGATGAGCAAGCGCGCGGGCACTGTGGTGACCATGGATGACCTCATCGATGCGGTCGGGGTGGACGCCGCGCGCTATGCGCTGCTCCGGTCCTCGCCTGCCTCGCCGATCGACATCGACCTCGATCTGTGGTCCAAGCGTACCAACGACAACCCGGTGTTCTACGTCCAGTACGCGCACGCCCGACTGGCGTCGCTGGCCCGTAACGCGGCCGATCTCGGGATCAGCTCCCGGGACGCCCAGCTCGGACTGCTGAGCCACGAGCGGGAGGGGGCGTTGATCCGCACGATGGGGGAGTTCCCGCGCATCGTGGCCTCCGCCGCCCAGCTCCGTGAGCCACACCGGGTGGCCCGCTACCTGGAACAGCTGGCCGGCGCCTACCACCGATTCTACGACACCTGTCGGGTGCTCCCGCTGGGTGACGAGCAACCAGGCCCGCTGCACGCGGCCCGGCTGGCGCTGAGCGAGGCGACTCGGCAGGTGCTGGCCAACGGCCTCGGCCTGCTCGGCGTGAGCGCACCGGAGCGGATGTGAGAGCCCACCCCGCCGGGCCACGACACGCCGACGTGCTGGCCCGCTCGTCCACCGCAGGTCCGTGCCCCACCGGCTCAGTCGATAAGGTTCGGGCCGAGCTGAATGCGCTGCACCCGGCGGTCTGGCCGCGCGGCGCGCACCGCGGCGACGACGGCGCGGTGCGGTTGGCCGGGGTGGAGGTCGGTGAACTCACCGAGACCTACGGCACCCCACTGTTCGTGGTTGACGAGGCGGACTTCCGAGCCCGTTGCGCCGAGCACGTGGCCGCCTTTGGCGCTGCGCAGCGGGTGCACTACGCGGCCAAAGCCTTCCTGTGTTCGGAGATCGCTCGCTGGGTCGCTGAGCAGGGCCTGAGCCTGGACGTGTGCACCGGCACCGAGCTCGCGCTGGCCCTGCACGCCGGCTTCCCGGCGGACCGGATCGCGATGCACGGCAACAACAAGTCCGCCGGCGAGCTCACCGCCGCCGTGGCGGCCGGAGTCGGGGCGGTGGTGCTCGATTCGTTCCTGGAGATTGCGCGCCTGGATGACATCGCCCGCCGCCACGGCGTGGTGCAGCCGGTGCTAATCCGCGCGACTGTCGGCGTCGAGGCGCACACTCACGAGTTCATCGCCACCGCGCACGAAGACCAGAAGTTCGGGTTCTCGCTGGCTGCCGGAGACGCAGCAGAGGCTGTCCGGCGAGTGCTCAAGTCCGACGGGTTGCGGCTGGTGGGTCTGCACAGCCACATCGGTTCGCAGATCTTCGACTCCGACGGTTTCGAGCTGGCGGCGCACCGAATGGTCGGGCTGCTCGCAGCGATCCGCGACGAGCATGGGCTCGACGCCGTCTCCGACATCTCCATCTTGGATCTCGGCGGTGGGCTGGGGATCGCCTACACCGCGGACGACGATCCGCTGCCACCGGCCACGCTGGCTGCCCATCTGCGGGCCATCGTGGACGCCAGCTGCCAAGCGGCCGGCATGCCAACCCCGGAGCTGGCCGTCGAGCCGGGCCGGGCCATCGTCGGACCGGGCACGGTAACCCTGTACGAGGTCGGCACCATCAAAGAGGTCACGGTGGGGGCATCAACTCAGCGGCGTTACGTCTCGGTAGACGGCGGGATGAGCGACAACGTGCGCACCGCGCTCTACGACGCGCGCTATGACTGCCGGCTGGTCTCGCGCCGCTCCGAGGCGGACCCCACCCTGTCCCGGGTGGTCGGCAAGCACTGCGAGTCCGGTGACGTGGTGGTCCGGGACTGCTGGTTGCCCGACGATCTAGCGCCGGGCGATCTGGTGGCTGTTGCTTGCACCGGGGCGTACTGCTACGCCATGTCTAGCCGATACAACCTGGTGCCTCGCCCAGCGGTGGTTGCGGTGCGCGACGGTGCGCACCGGCTGCTGCTGCGCCGCGAGACACTGACGGATCTGCTGTCCCTGGAGATGGAAGGCGGGGTCACGTGACGCTGCGGGTGATGGCCGACCCATCCTGGCCCGGGGTGATCGAGGCTTATCCGGATCGGATCAAGGTCCTTCCGGGCTGCCGGGTGGTGACCTTGCAGGAGGGCGGGACCCCGTTGGTGCCTGCTCCCATCCTGTCGCAGCGCACCGGCTGCGAGGTGTTACTCAAGGTCGAGGGCGCCAACCCCACTGGCTCCTTCAAAGACCGCGGGATGACCCTTGCGGTGACTGAAGCGCTGGCCCGCGGTGCGGAGGCGGTGCTGTGCGCCTCGACCGGTAACACCGCCGCCTCTGCTGCCGCCTACGCGGCACGGGCCGGGATACCCAGCGCCGTGCTGCTACCCAGCGGCAAGATCGCGTTGGGCAAACTTGCGCAGGCCACCGCCTACGGTGCGCGGATCCTGGCCGTGGACGGCAACTTCGACGACTGCCTGGAACTGGCCCGCAAGACGGCCGCCAACTACCCGGTGACTGCGCTGGTGAACTCGGTGAACCCGGTGCGGTTGCAGGGTCAGAAGAGCGCCGCGTTCGAGATCTGCGACGTGCTGGGGCGCGCCCCCGACGTGCATTGCCTGCCGGTCGGCAACGCCGGCAACATCACGGCCTACTGGATGGGATACACCGAATACCACACCGACGCCTTGGTGTCCGGCCGACCGCGGATGTTCGGCTTTCAGGCGGCCGGTGCCGCGCCGCTGGTGCACGGCGCGCCGGTGGCGCATCCGGACACCATCGCCACCGCCATCCGAATCGGTAGCCCGGCCTCCTGGGCCGGTGCGATGCGGGCCCGGAACGAATCCGAAGGACTGTTCGAGGCGGTCACCGACGACCAGATCCTCGCCGCCTACCAGTTATTGGCGAGGCAGGAGGGCGTGTTCGTCGAACCGTCCTCAGCCACCTCGGTGGCGGGACTGCTGCGAGTCGTCGACGACGGGCGGTTGCCCCGGGGGTCCCTGGTGGTGTGCACCGTGACCGGGCACGGGCTCAAGGATCCCGACACTGCGCTGCGTGGCATTCCTCAACCAGAACCCACGCCGGTCGATCCGGCCGCGGTGGCCGCCGCGCTGGATCTTGGGTGAGCCTTTCGGCGACGCAGGCGCAGGTGCAGGTGCGGGTACCGGCTTCCACCGCCAACCTCGGTCCGGGATTCGACGCGCTCGGGCTGGCGCTGGCCCTCTATGACGAGGTCGAGGTGGCCCTGGCGCCGTCCGGTCTACGCGTCGAGGTTCGGGGCGAGGGCGCCGGGCAGGTGCCGACGGACGAGACGCACCTGGTGGTGCGTGCGCTGCGAGCCGCGTGCGGGCGGTGTGGTTACCGGGCCGACGGCTTGGTTCTGCGTTGCCACAACCGCATCCCGCACTCCCGGGGACTGGGCTCATCGGCCGCAGCTGCCGTCGCCGGGGTGCTCGCGGGTTACGCGCTGGCGGGAATGCAGCCGGACGAGGCGGCGTTGGACCTGGCGGCTGGGTTCGATGGGCATGCCGACAATGTCGGTGCAAGTCTGCTCGGCGGCTTGGTGATCTCCTGGCGTGACGGGCAGTCTTTCCGGGCCGTTCGCCTGGAGCCGCACCCCGGTCTCACCCCCGTCCTGCTGGTGCCTCAGCTGACGTCCTCGACCGAGATCACCCGCGGGCTGCTGCCCGCCGAGGTGCCCCACGCCGATGCGGCGTTCACCGCTGGACGCGCCGCACTGGCCGTGCACGCGTTGACTGCGGCACCGCAGTTACTGCTGGCAGCTACCGAGGATCGACTGCACCAGACCTACCGCCGCCCGGCCTATCCCGCGACGGGGCGGTTGGTGGACACGTTGCGTGCGGCTGGGGTGCCCGCCGCAGTCTCGGGCGCGGGGCCGACGGTGCTCGCGTTGCCTGACCGGGAAGAGCTACCGGCTGTGGTGGACACCACCGGTTTCACCTGTTTGCGGCTCGATGTGGCTCGCGACGGTGCCACCGTCGAGTGGAGGTGATCCACCTATCCGCGGGCGTGTTGTTGCCGGGGCGCTGCTGTACCGTTAGTCTCGAAGGCGTTCAGACACCGTGTGCATGGGCGCCGGTGCCCAGTTCGGGGCCCTCTCACCCGGGCAATTATCTCCCGCCCTCCGGTTCACCGCAGCGGGAAGGCTGGCACCCACACCCCTGCCGCAGTTGAACATGTCCCGTGCCGGTCGGCTCGACACCGATGTCGTGGTGCGCGAGCCTCCGCGCCGGACCACGCGCCGTCCGCATACCGCCGGACGGCGAGCAGGCTGGCTCGAGCTGCGTCTCGGGTCGGTTAGGAAGGACCTGTGTGAGCGACATTAATCTGTTGGGCAGCGATGTTCCTGCTGCGGCGTCTTCGGACGAGCGGCCGGCTGACGATGCTGCATCGACTGCTACGGCTGTGTCTTCTGTAACCTCTTCGGACAATGGAACGGCGCCGCGTCGGCGTGGTGGGCTGTCTGGGATGGTGCTGGCTGACCTGCGCAAGCTGGCCGGCGAGTTGGGAATCTCTGGCACCGCCGGTCTCCGCAAGAACGACCTGATCTCCGTGATCAAGGAGCGCCAGGGCGCTGTTCCCCGGCAGCGTCACGCCGACGCTGACCAGCTGCCGCTGGAGAGCCCTGTGTCCCAGAGCCCTGTG
>JALZDN010000048.1 GCA_030862525.1 Actinomycetota bacterium
TCATCGACGCGGTGCGGGCCGCGAAGATCGCGCTCGACCGGGGCATCGGCGGGCCGATCCTCTCCGCGTCGTCATACTTCATGAAGTCACCCCCCGAGCAGTACTCCGACTCCGAGGCCTACGACGCCGTGGAGGCGTTCATCCGCGGCGACGTCGAGCGCTGATCGGAGCGGGTGGTTACCAGGCAGCGGCGCTGGGGCGACCCTGCGCCCCGTCTACGCAGATGTGGGTGCCGCTGATCCAGCTGGCCCGCGCGGAGAGCAAGAACGCGACGACATCGGCGACCTCCTCGGGCGTGCCAAGGCGACCGAACGGCAGGTCCCGCTCGATGAACTGCTCGAAGCGCTCGGGATCCCGCTCGCGAGGTGAGTCCCACCCACTACCAGGAAACAGGATGGAGCCAGGGCTGACGGCATTCACCCGGATCCGCTCGGGAGCTAGCTCGCGCCCGAGCTCCATGGCGAGGTAGATCTCGGCCGCCTTGGCTGCGCCATACTGGGGGCGAGGCGCGGGTTTCCAGCCGGAGATCGACGCGATAATGACCACCGCACCGCCGCCTGCCTGTTGCATATGCGGCACGCAGGCCCGGATCGCCCGAGCGGCGTGACCGACGTTGAGTTCGAACGTCTCCCGCCAGTCCTCCGGTGTCGAGGTGACGAGGCGTCCCCCAGCCGTCGAGCCCGCGTTCACCACCAGCAAGTCGACCCGATCGAGCGCGGTGGCGGCCTCCTGTACGAAGCGCTCGACCTCCCCTTCCCGCCCCACGTCGGTGACGACACCACACGCCTGCACGCCCTGCCCCCGCAACTCCTCGACAGCCCGGTCGAGGTCATCGGAGCCACGAGCGCAAATCCCCACCGAGCAGCCCTCACCGGCCAGCCGCAGTGCGATTGCCCGGCCGATACCTCGGCTACCACCGGTGACGATCGCAACCTTGTTCGCTAACTGGAGATCCATTTCCACCGCTCTCTCAGCTCCATCGCACAGGGCTCCGGAAAGGGACACAGCGCCGCCAGTAGCTCCTCGATTCTCCTTCTGACCGGGAGCGTTATCCGCTGGGCGCAGATGTCCAGCGCCTCAAGCCCCACGGCTGATGCCGCCTCCGGCTCGAAGTCTTGTGCCATTGCGATTGCCAGGTCGATCCGTGCGATGGCCCGGCCAACCGCAGGCTCAGGCTTGGAGCCTGCGGGCTCGACCGCCTCGCTCGCCCACATGCGGGCATGGGCTGGGTCCCCGAGCCAGACAAAGGCGGTCGCAGCGCAGTACGGCAAATAGCGGGCGCCGAGCGAATAGATGCTCCGGACCGGGGGCTGAGCGAGCACATTCCAGGCATGCTCAGCGGCGTCCAGAGCAACCTCTGTGCCAGAGCGGTCGCCGATCCGCGCGCTGGCACGGGCTTCGTGCGTGCACGCTCGAACCATGGCAGCGGATCCCATCGGTGCGACCTGCCTGCCGGCCCTGGCAACCGTGACCGCCTCCCCTGGGTCTCCGGCGTACAGCGCGATCTGCGCCTGGTGCCGCGTATCCAGCCGGCAAGACCCGCATGGCCGACTTCCTGTGCCAGGGACAGTGCGGTCACGCAGTGCGGCGCGGCCTCGTCGCCCATCGCGAGAGACGCTTCGGCCAACAAGCCGGAGAGCCAACCAGCCACCGTGTAGAGGTGTCGGCGCTCACACAACATCAGCCTTCCTTCCAGCAGGCGGGCCACGTACCGCCGCCAGGACAGCACTCTCTCGCGGAACTCGGCTGGGGGAACGGCGAAATACTCGACGCCGAGGCGTTCGACGAGCTCCTCCAGCTGGTCCAGGGTGCCTGGACCGAGGTCGGATGCCTCGATTCGGCGGAGCAGCTCGACCGACTCGATCGCTGGGGTGGCGCCGTGGACGACCGGGGTGGCGGGGTGATCTGCGGCCATCGTGGCGAGGAAGCGGTCGCGCTGCGCGTCGGAGGCCCGCTCGAGGGCGTGGTCCAGTGCGCGGCGCAACGCAAGGCTTGGCGGGTGGGTGCCGCGCTCCGCGTTGCCGACCGTGCGCTTCGCGAATCCTACCGCTCGGGCGAACTCGTGCTGTGACAAGCACAGTCCCGCTTCACGGAGCAGGCGGATCCGGGTCGGGGTCCACTCCACTCGCGCAGCGTACCTCAATCAGGACATGCCACCGGATTTCCCCAGGATTGCCCCAATCAGGAGATCGAGATTGCCACCCGGGACCGAGTTTGCTCGTGACGTGAACGCCGACCTGCCTACATCACGCGCCGTTTTCCGCGTGATTTCCGAGCAGGCCGAGGGAGTGACACGAAGGAGAATGGAGCCGTGAAGGAACGGCCAAAACCAGGGACTCGCGTGCGCATCGTCGGCGGTGGGCAGGAGGGTGATGTCATGCCCTACGAGATGCAGTGGGCACGATGCTCGTTTCCGGTGAGGTTTCGGGACGGAATCTGGCGGAGGATGCTTCCCGGCGACGTGGACGAAGTACCCCAGATAGCGCAGCCGGCTTCAGACGCGGGAGCTCCGTAACCGCCGTGTGCCGGCCCGAAAGTCAACTGATGTGCCCAGCGGTGGCCCCTGGCACAGTGCTGGACCACGCGAGAGCTGCGGTGGAGGCGGTGGCAGCGCGGTTGTGGCCCGGTGAGAGCATGCACGTCGGGCCGCAGCTTCGGTCGGTGACCAACTACGTCGCCTCCCTGCAAGTGGATGACAGGTCCTTCGTCGCGAAGTACTCGCTGCTCGGGACGTCCCTGGTCTCGGTGGTGCGCGGGCTGCGGGGGGCCTGGCCGGAGGTGGAGCACCGCCAGCGGGACTACGTGGCCGACCCTGGGGCGCAGCTGGCCCGGGAGTGCGCGCAGCTGCAGGTGGTGGCCGCCTGCGCCTGGCAAGGCGAGGCGCAGCTGCGGGTCCCGGATGTGATCGCATTCGAGGCGGGGGTGCTCATCACGGTCGCGGCCACGGCACCGAGCCTGTCGACCGAGCTGCTGCGCGGGAGCCGACGCCCCAAGGAGCTGCTCTCCGGTGTGATCCAGACGGCGAAGTGCTGCAGCGCGAACTCACGGTCGCGCATCACGCTATCCCTGCCGCGGTGCTGGACATGCCGCACAGCTCGATCGCGGGCACCTTCGTGCGAAAGTTCCTCAGCGCTCAGGCCAGGGACTACCTCGGTGTTTTGGGCCAGGGCTGGGCTGGCCCCGCAGAGCGTTGCTGGATCCAGGAGTCGCTGAACGGGTTGGGCAGCGTGCTGGCGCCGCTGCTGCGCTCGGCCCCGTCGCGAGTCGTGATCTACGGCGATCTCAAACCCGAGCATGTTCTGCTGGATCCGGCTGGGTGGCAGATCTGGATCGACCCCGGGCTGCAGCGCGCCGACCCGGTCGACGAGCTTGCCGAGCTGGTGTCACGCACCGCGCTGCTGCTCGTCACGGCAGCACCGTCCTGCGCTCGGATCACCGCGATCATCAACGCGCTGGACCAGCTGGTCATCGAGCACGTGGCCCACCATGAGCCGACCGAGCCACCCGCGTTGCAGCGGCTGGTGTCACTGTGGCTGGCCGACTGGGCGAATTGCCTGGCCACTGGCCTGTCCCTGGCACCGAGTATCGGACTGCCGTTGCCGCCGACAGTGCTGGCGCCGCCGCACGGGCCCGACCGCTGCTCGCATTGGCCACAGACATCGCCGTGCACCTGGTCACCAACCCTGCCCACGCCTGGGGTGTGGCCCTACGTGGCTGCGGTCGGCTGGCCCGCGCAGGGAACGGAGGAATCCGGTGAACCAGCAGCCCCGCCCGGCCACCATTGGCATCATCGGCGCGGGCCGAGTCGGACGCGCGGTGACCGCAGCTGTGGTCGTTACCGGTGTGGCCTCCACCGTCCTGGTGCACAGCCGTCGGCCGGTGGAGAGCGCCGCTCTGGCCATCGACGCGGCGGACCTGGCCGCCACCCAGCACATCCCGATCCGGATCGACGCGGTCGAGCACCCGCGCGAGCTGCTCGACGCCACGCTGCTCATCGTGTGTGTCCGGGCGCGGTTCACCAACACCACCCAGGACCGGCGGGGTGGGCTGTTGCCCAATGCTTCGCTGGTCGCCGACCTCGCACCAGCTCAACTGTTTCCCGGGTCCGGTGGTGATGGTGACCAATCCGGTCGACGTGATGAGCCGGATCTTCGCCGAGAACAGCAGTGCCGCGGTGCTGGGGGTCGGATCGAACCTCGACTCCGCGCGCTACCGCACGTTGGTCGCCGAGCATCTCGCGGTGCCCATCACCGCAGTGGCCGGGTCGGTGCTCGGTGAGCACGGCGAGCCCGCCGTCATCTGTGCGCACGCCACCCGCGTGCACCACCAGCCGGTGCAGCTGCCGCTCGGCCACATCCGAGCGCAGCTGGATCAGCGATCTCCCCGCATCACCGCCGGTGTGGACCGCACCCAGCACGGCCCGGCCGGAGCGATGCTGTCCACCGTCGCCAAGCTGCTCGGGCTCGTCAACGGCCACGAGGAACTCTCCGTTGCCTCCGACGGCGGGGTGTACGTCGGGCAGCGGCTGCGGTTCGTCGCCGGCCGGTACTGGAACGATCCACCCGGGCACTCCCCGGCCGAACGGGTCGCCCTCAC
>JALZDN010000086.1 GCA_030862525.1 Actinomycetota bacterium
TCCGTCGACCACGCGGTGGTCGACGGACAGCGCGAGCTGGCAGACCTTGCGCACCACCAGGGCACCGTCCACCACCCACGGCATGTCTCGGATGGCGCCAAGGGCCAGGATCGCCGACTCGCCGGGGTTGAGGATCGGCGTACCGGTGTCCACCCCGAAGACCCCGATATTGGTGACGGTGATCGTGCCCTCGAGCATGTCACCTGGCGCAGTGCGTCCATCCCGCGCGCACGTCGCAAGCTCATCGAGCGCGACAGCGAGCTCGTGCAGCGACATCCGCTCGGCGTCGCGGACTTTGGGAACCACCAACCCGCGCGGGGTGGCGGCGGCGATCCCGAGGTGGACATACTGGAAGTAGATGATCTCGCCGGCTGCCTCATCCCAGCGGGCGTTGGCCTCCGGGGTCCGCCGCAGCGCCAGGCACATCGCCCGGGCAGCGAACGCCAGCGGGGTCAGCTTCACGTCCCGGAACTGAGGCTGAGTCTTGAGCCGGGACCGCAACTGCATCATCGGCGTGACGTCAACGGTGAGGAACACCGTGACGTGCGGCGCGGTGAACGCCGAGGACACCACCGCCGCCGCGGTGGCCTTGCGCACCCCGCGGACCGGCTCCCGGCGCTGCAGTCCCGCCCCGGGCCCCATGCCGGACCCCGCAGCACCGTTGCCGGCAAGCGCCGCGGCCTGCTGCACGTCCTCCCGAGTGATCACGCCGCCGGTGCCGGAACCAGGCACCGCCTGCAGGTCAAGGCCGAGTTCCCGGGCCAGTTTGCGTACCGGCGGCTTGGCCAGCGGGGTCGTCTGCACGGCCGCCGCGGCGACAGGCTCAGCCCCAACCGGAGTCCCAGTGTCCTTGCGGCGCCGGCGGGTCGCGGCGCCCGTCCGCGGGCCGTAACCGACCAGCGTCGAGATCCGCCCGTCAGGTCCCTCCTCACCGATCTGGTCCGCCCGGGATGTCTCCGACCCGGCCCCGCTGGCGTCGACGTCGATCGCGATGAGTGGACTACCCACCTGCACGGTCGCTCCGGGCTCGGCGTACAGCTCGCTGACCACCCCGGCATAGGGGCAGGGCAGCTCAACGGCCGCCTTGGCGGTCTCGATCTCGACGATGATCTGATTCACCGACACGGTGTCCCCGGGGCCGACGTGCCAGGTAAGGACCTCCGCCTCGGTGAGCCCTTCCCCGGCGTCGGGCAACAGGAACTGCTGGATGCGCGCCATGACGTCAGTACCTCACAACCTCAGTACCCCATAACCTCAGAACGCCAGCACGCGATCGACGGCGTCGAGTACCCGGTCCAGATCGGGCAAGTAATCCTCCTCGCACTTTGCGGGCGGGTACGGGGTGTCGTACCCGGTCACTCGCAGCACCGGTGCCTCCAGCGAGTAGAAACACTCTTGGGACACTCGGGCGGCCACTTCGGCAGTCAGGGAGGCCTCACTGGGCGCCTCGGACACGCAGATCAACCGTCCGGTGCGGCGTACCGAGTCGAACACCGGTGCGAGGTCCAGCGGGGACAACGTACGCAGGTCGATCACCTCAAGCTGGTAGCCGTCGGCCTGTTCGGCGACGGTCGCGGCATCCAGCACGGTGCGCACCATCGGCCCGTAGGCGGCCACCGTCGCCGTCGTGCCGGGGCGTAGCACCCGTGACGTGAACAGCGGCGGTGGCGCCGGCACGGGGTCCAGCGCCGCCTTGTCCCAGTACCGCCGCTTGGGTTCGAAGAAGATCACCGGGTCGTCGCAGGCAATCGCCTGCTGGATCATCCAGTAGGCGTCGACCGGGTTGGCGCAGGCGACGACCTTGAGTCCGGGGGTGTGGGCGAAGTAGGACTCCGGAGACTCCGAATGATGCTCGACGGCCCCGATACCACCGCCGTGCGGGATGCGCACCACCACCGGCATCCGCAACTTGCCCTGCGAGCGGTAGTGCAGCTTGGCGAGCTGGGAGACGATCTGGTCGAAGGCAGGAAAGACAAACCCATCGAATTGGATCTCGCAGACCGGGCGGTAACCGCGCACCGCAAGCCCGACGGCGGTGCCGATGATTCCGGACTCGCCCAGTGGAGTGTCAAAAACGCGCCGCTCGCCGAAGTCCTTCTGCAGGCCGTCGGTGATCCGGAACACCCCGCCCAGCTTGCCGACGTCCTCCCCGATCACGATGACCTTGGGGTCGGCCTCCATCGCGGCTCGCAGTCCCTGGTTGAGTCCCTTGGCCAGGGTGATCGTCTGCGGCGCGTCGGTGACCGCCATCAGTGTCCACCTCCGGGCGCCTGGCCGGTCTCGGCGAAGGAGGCATGGTAGGCCAGGAACTCCTCACGCTGGGCCTCCAGGCACGACGACGGTTCGGCGTAGACCTTCGAAAAGATCCGCTCCGGACCGGGGACGGGCATCGACGTGCAGTAGTCGCGCAGCCGGGCGGCCAGCTCGTCGGCCTCCGCAGCCACGCCGTCGAAGAACTCTTGCTTGGCCAGCCCCTCCCGCACCAGGTGCACCCGGACCCGCTCGATGGGGTCCTTGAGCTTCCACTCCTCCAGCTCAGTGGCAAGTCGGTACCGAGTCGGGTCGTCGGAGGTGGTGTGTGCGCCCATCCGGTACGTGCACGCCTCGATCAGCACCGGTCCGTTTCCGGTACGGCATTCCCGCAGCGCCCAGCGGGTGACGGCCAGGGTGGCCAGCACGTCGTTACCGTCCACTCGGATCCCGGGAAAGCCGTAGCCCGCCGAACGGCGATACAGCGGTACCCGGGTCTGGCGGTCCAGCCCCGCTGAGATCGCCCACTGGTTGTTCTGGCAGAAGAACACCACCGGTGCGTCGTAGACCGCGGCCCAGACGAAGCCCTCATGCACGTCACCCTGGGAGGTAGCACCGTCACCGAAGAAGCAGATCGTGGCCTCACCGGTTTCGGCGTCCCCGATCTTGCCGTCCAGCCACTGCCCCATCGCGTAACCGGTGGCATGCAGGCACTGATTGGCGATCACGATGGTGTACAGCTGGAACCCGGTACTGAACGGGTCCCAGGAGCCCTGGTCGATGCCGCGGAAGATGCCGAACACCTCGGTGGGATCCACCCCGCGACACCAGGCGACACCGTGCTCGCGGTAGGACGGGAAGGCCATGTCCTGCGGGGCCATCGCCCGGCCGGCACCGATCTGTGCGGCCTCCTGGCCCAGCAGCGGGGCCCACAGCCCGAGCTGACCTTGCCGCTGCAGGGCGTCGGCTTCCCGATCCGCCCGGCGGACGAGCACCATGTCGCGATACAGCAATTGGATCTCCGCCGCAGAGATCTGGAGGTCGAACTGCGGATGCGGGACTCGCTGGCCCTCAGGCGTGAGCAGCTGGACCAGGTCCGCACCCTCGCTGGTGGCCCGCAACCCGGCGATCACCTGCTGCGCGGTCTGTGGACCATCGACGTCCATCGTGGCATCTCCTTGCTGTTGCGCCTCGCTCCACTCGCGATGGATACGCGACGCCGCCGCACAGCGCGGCTCCGGGATGTGGATCGCCGCCAGGAGTCGACGCTAACAAATCACTGCATGCGCAATCCTCGCACGGTAACCGCGGACTGGGCCGTTTCGTCACACCGTACGGGCCTGACGGTGGTCCTGTGCGTCGCCGGCGGCCCGCTTCACTGCAGCGGGAGTGGCCCCCGCGGTGGCCCGGAGGGGGGGCGTGGCGCCGCCGAACAGGCGGTCCAGCACCTCCTTCGCGCGGTAGAGGTCGGCGTTGATCTCGTCATGCAATCGGGACAGTTGATGCAGCTCATGCGCACTTGCCCGCACCCGCTGCTGGGCGTGCTCGGTCGCGGTGGTGACCAACCGGTTCGCCTCCGCCCTGGCTTGCGCCATCAGCTTCGCGGCCTCGACCCGGGCCGCCTTGCACACCTCGTCTGCGTCCTGCGTGGCGGCTGTGAACAACTCGTCCGCCTCCTGCGCCACCGCCTTGCGAATCTGTTCGACCTCGGCCTGCGCCTGCGCCCGGACCCGCTCTGACTCCCGTTCCAACTCCTCGCGAGCCCGGTCCAACTCCTGGCGAGCCCGGTCGAGCGCAGCGGAACGCCGCTGCAGAGCGCTGTCCTGCTCGGCTGCTCCCCGGCTCACCTCGGCTCGCCAGGCGGCAGCCTCCTGCTCGGCCTGCTGCCGCTGGCCGGCAGCCTCGGCACGGGCCTGCTCGACCAACGCCGCAGCCGCTGCGTCGGCCTGGCGGCGAACCTCCCGCGCCTCCTCCTCGGCCAGCATGAGAATCTTCTCCACCCGCGCGCCGAAATTCGAGTCCAGCCCGTCGCCACCAGACCGCGAGCGACTCGCCTCTTCGAGCATCGCGGCCCGCTCCTGCGCTACCCGTAGCGCGTTCTTCGCGACGACCAGCTCGGCACCGAGAATGCGTACCCGCTCTTCCACCTGTCGCTTGTCGTAACCGCGCAGCACAACGTCGAATGTGGTGCCCTTCAAACCCTTGCGATCCGCGCGATCCACTGATGCCTCCCCGACGAAGCAGGTGGGCATTCTTGCACCTGATCAGCCCAGTGACGACCCACCGGCCCCCGGCTCGCCGAATGGCCGCCGACTTCGGGGCTTGGCCCCGGCTATCCTCGCCGCAGCACCCGCGAGGGGACCGACCCGCAGGAGGCGGATAGTGAGCTATCAGGGGCCGCCCAGGCGGGACCGTTTCGGGCGTCCGCCGCCTCCCGGCTATTACGTGCCCCCGAGAGCGACACCCCAGGCACCCCACCCACCCCAAAGATCCCAGAAACCCCAGACATCGCAGTCACAGCGGCCACCGAATACTTCGAACTCCCGGGCCGGTCCGCTTCCGCCGACTCAAGCGATCAGGCCAAACCAGCGTTGGCCCGCCCCCCGTCGTTCTGCACCACCCTCACCGCCGGCGCCGCCTCCCCGGCGTCGGCGTCCCCGTCGCACGCTGGGCGTGATTCTCGGCTTGCTGCTGGCGGCCGTCATCGGCATCACCGGGTACGTCGAGCAGTCGCTGCAGCGGGTTGACGCGCTGGCCGACTACCCCGGACGGGTTGCCGGCACGTCAGGCACCAACTGGCTGATCGTCGGATCGGACAGTCGGGCCGGTCTGAGCTCCGACCAGGCCGCCCGGCTGGCTACCGGCGACGAGGCGGCCGCAGGCGGCCAGCGCACCGACACCATCATGTTGATGCATATCCCCGCGCTGATCAGTGGCGGCCCCCCAACGCTGGTCAGCCTCCCCCGAGACTCCTCGGTTCCGGTCCCCGGCCGGAAGGGCCGCCTCAAGCTCAACACCACCTTCGCACTCGGCGGACCCAGCCTGCTGGTGCAGACCGTGGAGACGGTCACCGGATTGCATGTGGATCACTATGCCGAGATCGGATTCGGTGGTTTCGCCCGGCTCGTGGACGATGTCGGCGGCGTGCAGCTGTGCCCGGCCGAGTCGATCTCCGATCCGCTGGCCGGACTGGACATCCCGGCCGGTTGCCAGACACTCGACGGGCCGCAGGCGCTGGGCTACGTGCGGACCCGGCAGTCGCCGCGCGCCGATCTGGACCGGGTGGTACGCCAGCGGGAGTTCCTCGGTGCGTTGATAACCCGGGCGAGCAGCCCGGCCGTGCTGCTCCACCCGTTGCGGGTCGGTCCGCTAGCGGCCGACGCCCCAGACGTGGTCACCGTCGACGACAGCGACCACGTGTGGAACCTGGCCAGGCTCGGTTGGGCGATGCGCTCGCTGTCCGGTGGCGACGCGGTGACCACCACGGTGCCGATCGTCGGCTTCGGCACGCTGCGCGACGGCTCCTCCGGGGTGCTGTGGGACCGCGAGGCAGCCGGGCAGCTATTCACGGCACTGGCCGAGGACCGGCCAGTGCCGCGCTCGTGAGTGCGTAACAGTGTTACAGCACTGAATGCCACTTACGAGTAAGATCAGCGGTGGTTGATGACGTGTGAATGCCCGACCGGGCAGGTGCCCGAGTAGAAGTCGAAGCCCCAGTCGAAGGTGGCCTTCAGGTTCCAGTGCTCGCCACAGAACGAACGGTCACAGCGCCGGCAGTAGAACGGAACCCAGGCCCGATCGATGGCGTGCAGCGCGGCTGCGTCAATGACCCGTACCGCACCGGCGGTCGCAGCATGGTCGGTTACCTGAGTGGAAAAATTCGTGTACGGCAGGAAACCGCTGAGCCGCAACGTGCCCTGAGCATCGGGAAAGATCCGATACAGGATGTCCTGCTCCTCATCGACGTAAAGCTGCCCACGCCGGGTCACCTCGATGATCGCCACCGCCCGCCGGCAACCCTCGTACTGGCACGGAAATGCGACCCGCAGCCGTGCAGGATCTTCCACTGAACCAGTGTCGCAAAGGCGTCGACAGACGGGCTCGAAGGGCGATCGGTCGATCAGGCGGTCGAGGGTAGGCGAGGTGCCCAAAGCGAGCGCGACGGGTGGGGCGGGTCAGAGGGCTAGGCGGCACGGCGTCATGATCGACACCTTCTCAGCAGACATCGGCAGAATCGCTGGACGGCATACGCCAGGCCAGAATGACAGGCATGGACACAGCGCTCGAAGAGCTGGCCGCTGCGCACGGCGTCGCAACCTGGTACCGGGACGCCCAACGCCGGCGGATCGACGTCGACGCTGACGTGGTGCGTCGGGTGCTCGCCCTGCTGGGCGTGGGTGCCGACACCTCGGCGCAGGTCCGGGACGCGCTGGCCGCGACCCGAGAACCCGGACTGCCGGGCACCGTGGTGCTGCGCCAGGGCCAGAGCCGGGAAATCGGCGTTCCCGGTGTGCTCAGTGATGAGCACGGCGCCGACATGTCGGTCAAGGGGGCGCTCCCGGCTGATCTTGCGCCCGGTTGGTACTCGCTGACCAGCGGCCAGGCGCACACCACCGTGTTGGTGGCCCCGTCGACGCTGCCCGAGCCACCGCGCACCTGGGGCTGGATGCTGCAGCTCTACGCCCTTCGCTCGGCACGATCGTGGGGTATCGGGGATCTCGGCGACTTGCGCGAGTTCATCGCCTGGACGGCCACCGCGCACGGCGCAGGCGCCGTGCTGGTCAACCCGCTGCACGCGGTGACTCCGACGCATCCGGTTCAGCCGTCGCCGTACAGCCCGTCGAGCCGCCGCTTCGTCAACCCCCTGTACCTGCGCATCCCCGACATCGACGCCTACCGCCGCACGGATCCGGCGTTACGGGGCGAGGTGGATGCCCTGCAGGGCGGGTCAGGCAGCGACTCGGGGGACGCGCGGATCGACTACGACGCCGTCTGGCGGGCCAAGCGGGCCGCCTTGGAACTGCTCTGGCAGGCGCAGGGAGCGCCGCGCCCGGTGATGTCGGACGGGCTGCGCGACTTCGCGATCTTCTGTGCGCTCGCTGAACGGCACGGCCCGCGTTGGTCACGCTGGCCCAGCGAACTGCGGCGCCCGGCGACGGCCAGCGCGGACCCGCAGCGGGTGGCGTTTCATGGCTGGGTGCAGCAGCAGTGCACCGAGCAACTGGCCGCCACCCGCAGCGCCGCCCGGGGGATGGCCATCGGGGTGGTGCACGACCTTGCCGTCGGGGTTGACCCGGAGGGCGCCGACGCCTGGGCGCTGCAGGACGTGCTGGCCATCGGGGTGACCGTCGGTGCCCCGCCGGATATCTTCAACCAGCAGGGGCAGGACTGGGGACTGCCGCCGTGGCGCCCGGACCGGCTGGCTGCCACCGGGTACGCCGCATACCGGGACATGTTGCGCGCCGTGTTGGCGCATGCCGATGGGTTGCGCATCGACCACGTCGCCGGCCTGTGGCGGGTGTGGTGGGTGCCGCCGGGGGCGTCCCCGGCCCAGGGAACGTACGTGCATTACGACGCCACGGCGATGCTCGCCGCGCTGGCGCTGGAGGCCCACCGGGCCGGCGCGGTGGTGGTGGGTGAGGACCTCGGCACGGTGGAACCCGAGGTCACCACGGCGCTGGCGGCGCAGCGGATGCTGGGCTGCATGGTGCTGTGGTTCGCCCGCGACGAGGACGCCCCCGGGCTGCCGTTACTCGCTCCGCGACAGTGGCCGCAACGCGCTGCTGCCAGTATCTCCACCCACGACCTGCCCACCGCGGTCGGCTTTCTGCGCGGGGAGCATGTGCGGGCGCGCGCGGCGCTGGGGTTGCTCAACGACGAAGCCGCGGAGTGGGCCCAGGCGCATGCCGAACGCGCGGAGCTCGTCGACCTGCTGCGCGCTGAGGGCCTGCTCGGTGCCGAGGAGGGCGAAGACGACATCGTGGTGGCGATGCACGCGTTGCTGGCCCGCACGCCGTGTCGGCTGCTGCTGGCCTCGCCCTACGACGTGGTGGGCGAGGTACGCCAGCCCAACCTGCCCGGCACCGTCGACGAGTACCCGAACTGGCGGTTGCCGCTGTCGGCGACCTTGGAACAGCTGCAGCGCGATCCGCGGGTCCGGCGGACGGCCGAAGTCTTGACCGCGGGTTTGGTGGGCGGCGATAGGGCGCTACGGACCTGACCGCTACATCAGTCTGCCGTCGGCGCTGTCAGCGGGCTCGGCGGGGTAATTCGGCGGTCCGTAGCCCCGCTGAGCCTGCTGAATGCGTTCGCCGGGTCCATGGGTAGGTGATCAGCGCCCAGAAGGTGGCGCCTAGGGCTAGGGCGGTGACGATGTACCAGGGCCAGGGGCCGAACAGGTCCAGCAGGGACGGCACGGTCGGCTTGGCGTTGAGAAAGCCGTAGTTGGTCCCGGCGACGTGGTTGAAGGCCAACATCACCGCCGCCCAGCCGACCGTGACGAGCAGCGCGATCCGGTAACTGCGCCAGTCCGGTCGCAGCCCCACTCCCCAGGTCAGGTAGATCGCGGCCCAGAGCACCAGGCAGTGCATGCCGAAGAAGGACAGGAACTGCAGCGACGGGAAGTCCGGGCCGTTGAGTTCTGGACTGAGAAACGCCTGCGAGGTGAGCGTCAGGCCCCAGTAATAGGTCAGCGCGAAGGCCATCGGGGACTGCGACCACAGTGCCCACAACGTGGCCATCGCCGCCAGGTCACACAACGACAGCGGTAGCGAATGGATCACGGCTTCCTGCCCGGGCAGCAGCCAGTAGACCTCCACCGGCACCAGCAATGCGGCGAACACCACTGCAATCGTCCGGCTCAGCAGCAGCTCGGTCGGTGTGCCGCGGTACCGTCGGCCCAGGGCCACGAGGGCCGCCGCCACCACGGCGAGCACGACGACCACCAGACCGTGCGACAACCCGAACGCCATGAACGGGCGCGCGGTCAGCAGCGGGTCCACACCAGCAAGCGTAGTCGGCTCACTGCCTGACC
>JALZDN010000087.1 GCA_030862525.1 Actinomycetota bacterium
GGGCGAGGGCAGCCGCGCGGTCCGGGTCGCCCGCGCCGTACGCGGCCTCCGCAGCAAGCACCGGCGAGCGGGGGTCCGCCGGCCGCCCGGCCCGGTCGACGTAGCGTTGCACCTCGTCCCACCGACCGCAGGACACCGCCGCGCGGGCCAGCTGCAGGCACAGCTCAGCGTGTTCGTCCCCGGTCACGTCACGCAACGCCGCAGCGCCGGTGTCCAGCGCCTCGGGACCCCGGCCGAGCAGGGTCAGCAGGCGAACCCGATGGATCGCCACCTGGGCCGGGAGTGCCCCGGTGGCAGCCGCGCGGGCGATGAGATCCACGGCGCTGCGCAGGGCGCCGCGATCCATGTCACGACGCGCCAGCCGCAGCAGAACCGCCGCGGAGCCGGCGGGGTCGCCGGCCATCGCAAGGAGCTCGGCCGCCAGCGCGTCGTCGTGCGTGCCACCCCGGACGCTCACCTCCGCGGCCGCCCGCCGCGCGAGGACGGCCTGCTCGGGCGGCAGCAGGGTGGCGACGACGGCGTCCCGGGTAAGCGCGTGCCGCCACCGCAGCCGAGCGCCGTCGGCGACAAGCAACCCTGCGCCGGCCGCGGCCCGCAGCGCCCGCAGCACAGCGGGCTCGTCCTGCTCGGTCACTGCGGCGAGCAGGGTCCAGTCCGGCGCAGTGCCGAGGACGGCGGCGGCCTGCAGAACCAGCCGGGTGGGCTCGTCCAGGCTCGCCATGCGCCGGGTGACCAGCCCGGCCAGTGTCGGTGGGACCGGTACCGGAGCCGAGCCACGGCCCGGTTCGAGCAGTCCGGCGAGCAGTTCCTCGACGAGCACCGGCAGCCCCTCGGCCTTGGCGAGCAGTACCTCCAAAACGTCCGCTGGCACCGGGTCGCCGCCCACACATCCGGCGGCGAGGACCGCTACCGCGTGGTCGTCCAGCCGACCTAGGCGCAGCGTCGTCACCCCGGCCAGCCCGGCGAGGTCGTCCGCGACCGCGACGCCGGGCCGCGGGGCTGGCTGGTCGTCGCGGACGGACACGGCGAGCAGCACCGGCGACGACTGCGCCGCACCGGCCAGGTACGTGACAAGGGCGACGGTGTCCGTGTCGACCCAGTGCAGGTCCTCCAGCAGCAACAGGCATCCGGCAAATCGGCCCGCGGCAACCAGGAGCCGCAGCAGGCCCTCACCGAGCATGACCACCGGATCCGGTCCGCCGTCACCGCCTGCTCCTGTCCCGCTCCTGTTCTCGGTCCCGGTCGACGAGCCGGCCCAGCCGGGCATGAGCCGGCCCAGAGCCGCCCGGAAGGGACGCAGCTCGGCGGACTCGTCGAGCTGCGTATCCCGTAAGTGGCCCGCCACAGCCTCGGTGATGGCGCGGTAGGTGCCACCGCCGGGAACCGCGCGCCCGACCAGCACCGTGCACCCGGACGACCGGGCCAGCGCGGCGACCTCCGCCAGCAGACGGGACTTGCCGATGCCCGCCTCACCGGTGATCAGCAGCAAGCCGCCCTCGCCTACTCTCGACGCGTCGACGAGCCGCCGGGCCGTCGCCAGCTCAGCGTCCCGGCCGACAAGAGCCGGCGCGCTCATGACTGGAGTCGCCACGTCCGCCAGTACAGCGCGACCCGCAAACCCGCACCAGTCTCGTTTTCGATGACACCGGTCCTAGGATCGCCGGATGACTGTCGGCGAAGCGAGTCTCGGCGTAGATGATGCGTTGCGAGTGCTGCGCCGTGTCTTCGGCTACGACTCGTTCCGCGGACCGCAGCAAGAGATCATTGAGCACGTCGCCGCTGGTGGTGACGCACTCGTGCTCATGCCGACCGGCGGCGGCAAATCGTTGTGCTACCAGATACCGGCGTTGGTGCGAAAAGGCGTCGGTGTCGTCGTCTCACCGCTCATCGCGCTGATGCAGGACCAGGTCGACGCCCTGATAGCGCTCGGTGTCCGGGCCGGGTTCCTCAACTCCACCCAGGATCCGCACCAGCGCCGCCAGATCGAGTCCGCGTTCCTCACGGGTGAGCTGGACCTGCTCTACCTGGCGCCGGAGCGCCTGCGCGTCGAGTCGACGCTGCGGCTACTGGACCGCGGCACGATTTCGCTGTTCGCCATCGACGAAGCGCACTGCGTAGCCCAGTGGGGGCACGATTTCCGTCCCGACTATCTCGCCCTGTCCGCGCTACACGAGCGGTGGCCCGCTGTGCCCCGCATCGCACTGACCGCGACGGCCACCAAGGCAACCCACGCCGAGATCGCGTCCCGGCTGAATCTGAGCGATGCCCGCCACTTCGTGGCAAGCTTCGATCGCCCGAATATCCAGTACCGCATCGTGCCGAAGAACGAGCCCAAGCGGCAGTTACTGGAGCTGCTGCGCACCGAGCACTCCGGTGACGCGGGGATCGTCTACTGCCTGGCGCGGGCTTCGGTCGAGAAGATCGCGGACTTCCTGGTGAGCAACGGGATCGAGGCACTGCCCTACCACGCAGGGCTCGACGCGCGGACCCGAGCGACCAATCAAGCACGGTTCCTCCGCGAGGACGGCGTGGTCATGGTCGCCACGATCGCGTTCGGCATGGGAATCGACAAGCCCGACGTGCGCTTCGTGGCCCACCTTGATCTGCCCAAGTCCGTCGAGGGCTATTACCAGGAGACCGGTCGGGCCGGGCGGGACGGCCTGCCGTCAACGGCCTGGCTGGCCTACGGCCTGCAGGATGTCGTACAGCAGCGCAAGCTGATCGACACGTCTGAGGGGGACGACGCCCACCACCGCCGTCTTGGCGCCCACCTCGATGCCATGCTGGCCTTGTGCGAGACGGTCGAGTGCCGGCGCGCCCAACTGCTCGCTTACTTCGGCCAGCACGGCGCCGAGTGCGGCAACTGCGACACCTGTCTGTCGCCGCCGGAGTCGTGGGACGGCACGATCGCGGCGCAGAAGCTCCTGTCGACCGTGTTCCGGCTGGACCGGGAACGCCGCCAGAAGTTCGGCGTGGGCCAAGTGATCGACATCCTGCTGGGCAAGATAACGGCCAAGGTCACTCAGTTCGGCCACGAGTCCCTGACAGTGTTCGGGATCGGCACCGAGCTGCGGGAGGCCGAGTGGCGCGGTGTCGTGCGGCAACTGCTGGCCCAACGTCTGCTCGCGGTCGAGGGCGACTACGGCACGCTGGTCCTCACCGACTCCAGCGCTGAGGTGTTGCGCCAGCAACGCCAAGTCTTGCTGCGGCGCGAACCCGAACGGGCGGCACCGGCCGCCAAAACCACCGCACGAGCCGCCACACCGCGCCGCGCCGCGCCCGTTGACCTGCCCGAGGAAGCGGTGCCCGTGTTCGAGCAGCTCCGCGCCTGGCGCGCGGCCGCCGCGAAGGAGCAGGGCGTGCCCGCGTACGTGATCTTCCACGACGCAACCCTGCGTCAGATTGCGACCGAGGCCCCGTCAACTCTGGCTCAACTCGGCACGGTGAGCGGTGTCGGCGAAAATAAACTGGCCAAGTACGGGCAGCAGATTCTGGATACTCTCTCCACCTAGGAAGGACCGCCACCGGGAAAAGAGCAGGCCACGCCCGGGTACGTGATCCTCCACGGCGCGACCTGCGTCAGACTGCGTCCGACACTCGCTCAATCCTGGCCGAACTCGCTACGGTGAGCGGTTCCTGCGAACGCACATCGGCTAAGGCTGTGAGGTCACGCACGTCGACTCGAGGTAACGCAGCAGAGTCTGGGTGGCCTTCTCGACGTTGTGCACTTCCCTCAGGTGATCTGCCACCTGGCGCATCAGATCATCCTTGTTGGCCGAGCTGAACTGACTGAAGCACTCCTCGTGCCCGCATTGGAACTGATGCATTTGTACTCCGTCCATCGACGTTCGACGGCAACCGCAGTGATCAAGACGGTCGTCTTCGACTAACCTCTCATGTTCGGATGGCGGACCCGTTTGGTTCGCGTCCTTGTCGGTTTCACGAGGATGTCCCCGGTAAAGGCTGGCCGTGTACGCGGGGCCGTAGTAGCGCTGCAGGTCCTCCTGCGCCTCGCCGGGTCGTTCCAAACGTTGGACGATCTGGGCGCGTGACGGCACCGCCTCCGGATTCCAGGTGACCGGCTGCCACAGGTCCGAGCGCAGAAACGCCTTCGAGCAGTGGTAAAAGACCTGATCGATCTCGACGACGACCGCCAGCAGTGGCCGGTGGCCCTTCACCACCATCGAGCACGAGGGTGAAGCCGTCCGGATCGCCCTTCGGTGAGACGTCGCAGCTGCCGTCTGCTCCGGAGGTGGCCACGAAGCAGCAGGGTGAGTTGGCAAGCCACTGCTTGTCGTACTCGTGCAGTGAGGGCCGGCCCTTAGCCGCAGTTCTGAGCAGCGGCTCACCGAGCAGCTCTCTCAGCTCAGCCTCCGAGGTGATCTGCGTCATCCCCTCAGTGTGGCTTCAGTTCGAGAGGTCGGCCAGCAGCAATCCGCTGCGTGGTTTCGGCGTGAAATACGTGCTCTTGCGCGGCATTCGTCGGTCTTGTGCGTGCACCGCCAGCACATCAGCGAAAGGCACCGGGGCCAGCTGCAACACGGCATCGACGTCTGGCCCCGTGGAATGCCCGGCTGCTAGGGCCTGCACGTGCGGGCCCTCCGGGTTGATGCCCAGGGCGTCGGCGATGAGTAAACGTTCGATCAGCCCATGATCAATTCTGGGCACCGGCTCGCCCGGCTCAAGTCCGGGCAGTACAACGAGCAGGCCGGCGCCGGACGCCTGTACAACCACGGTGCCAGGCGTTGCCGGGGGGTCCAGATCCATGGCTTCCCGCACTGTCAGACCCTTTCGACGCCAGGCATCGGCCAGATCCGCAGCGGTCAGACCGGTGCCTACCAGTGCCCGGTGGATGGCGCCGATATGCAGCGCCGGTCCGCCGGTCACCAAGGCGAGCAGATTCGAACGGTCGCCGGCTGCCGCGGCGGCCACCCGGTGATTGCCGTCAGCGACCAACAGCGGACTGCGCGCCACGGCGCTGAGCACCGCATCCTGCTGCGCTCCGGGATCCAGCAACCACAAGCGGTGGGTGCGACCGCCGGAGTCGACCGTGGACACCGCCGGCGCTCCCAGGGCATCGATGCTCCCTAGTACAGCCGCGGTCAGCCGTTCAGCATCGTTGATGGGCACGAGCATCGCCGCGCTGGTCGCGTAACCAAGCCCGGAAAGCACCGCGGCACGTTCGGCCACCACCTTCCGGTAGACCTGCTCGCTGTGCCGCACCCGGGAAGCACCGTGCACATCCACAGCCGCCGAATCCACCAGGCATAACACGCCCACCGCCACCCCGTCCGGGCCGTCCACCCGATAGGGCGCCACCACCCCGTCCACCTGGCGATACGCGTTGGCACGCAACCGGTCCAGGGTTTGCCGTGCCGTCGGCAGCGCAGCCGCCAACGAAAGCCCGCCGGCCAGCGCCTCGGGTGTGCGATGCGGATGCTGTACGGCCAGCAACGTGTCACCGCCACCAAGGTGGCTGGCCAGCGCCGCCACCACCTCGGTAGCTTCGGCGAACTCGTCGACGTCAGGTCCGGGTACGCCGCCTTTGACCACCCAGCCGTGCCTGATCGCCCGCACCCATCGTGCCATCCGGCACCGTCTCAGATTCCCGCGATGGCGGCGACGGCCAAGCCAAGCACGAGCAACGGGCCAGCGACCCGCAGGTGCACGAACGCCAGCGCGGCGAACCACAGCGGCCAGACCGGCACCGGGCGCGGCGGCTGGTCAGGTCGAGGCTGCCGGAACCACCGCCATACCTTGGCCAGTCGGTAAAGTCCGCCGAGGGCGAGCAGCGCGGGCCACGGCAGCGCACCGACCAGCACGCACACCACGACGAGCAGGTAAAAGCTTGCCAGCATGGCCAGCGTCGCGGCTCGGGCCCGCCGCTCGCCGAGAAGCACCGGTAGCGTGCGGATTCCCAGCGGCGCGTCATAGGGAATCTTGTCGGTGTGCTTGCCCATCAGCACCGACGTGCACAGCAGCGCATAAGGCAGCGAGGCGAGCAGCACCTGCCAGGTGATCGACCCCACCGCCGCGTAGTACGTACCTCCGACCATCAGCGGTCCCCACACGACGAGGACGTCCGGTTCACCCAGGCCGCGCTTCTTCAGCCGCAGCGGTGGCGCGGTATAGGCCACCGACAACACGAAACCGGCCAGCGCAAACGCCACGATGGGCCAGCCCCGCACCAGCGCAAGCACGACGAGTATCACCAGGTCCGCTGCGTTGACGACCAGCACCGATACGATCAGCGCTCGGCGGGTGACCAGCCCGGAGAGGATCGGGTGTGGAGCGTAGAGCGCCCGCGGGTAGTTCGCAGTATCCGAACCGGCGCTGGTGTCATAGAGGTCGTTCATCAGGTTGTTGGCCAAGTGCGCCAGCATGATGCCGATGACGGCCAGGACAAGCCAGCGCCAGTCGACACCGGGCGCGCGGGCCGCGAGCAGCCCGGCCACCAACCCAGCCACCAGCGTCATCGGCAACACGGCGGCGCGGGTAACCACGATCCAGCGGGTCACCGCGTCGATCGGGCCATCGGGCGGGTTGGTGGTACGAAGGGCGTAGTACCAGGCGCTCACCCGGGAGCGAGCCGCAGTATCCGTCACGCCATCGAGCCTGGCACAGCAGCAGTCGAATGGTCAGTCAGACGGTGAACCCAGCGCCGCTGATTACCCGGTCTGACACAGAATGGCCGGCGCCTCGGCGATCCGGCCCAGGGCAAGCTCGACAGCTGACCGCAGCGACGTCCGTGCGTCGCCGTACGTGATCGACTCGGCACGCGCTTCGTCGCCGGTGTTGTGCTGCAGAGCGGACCGGAGAGCCCGCGGCTAGCGACCGCCTCATCGGCCTCCCGATCAGCGCACCGTGGGCCTGACAAGAGGCGAACGTCACAGGGTTCAGACGGTGAAACCGAGCGCGCGCAGCTGTTCCCGGCCGTCCTCGGTGATCTTGTCCGGGCCCCACGGCGGTATCCACACCCAGTTGATCCGCACGTCGTCGACCAGTCCCCCACCAGGGCCGCCGGTCAGCGCAGCGCGCGTCTGGTCCTCGATGACATCGGTCAACGGGCACGCCGCAGAGGTCAGCGTCATGTCCACGATGGCGATGTTGCCCTCATCGACTCGGATGTCATAGACCAAACCGAGGTCAACCACGTTGATGCCCAGCTCCGGGTCGACCACATCACGCATGGCTTCCTCGAGGTCGTCGAGATCAGCCAGCTGATCGTCTGCACGGGGCTCCGGGACCTGAGGCATCCCGGCCGCTCCGCGTTGCACCGCATGATCCTCGTTCAGGCTCATTGGGCCTCCGCTTGCTTGGCACCGTTGTCACTAACGGCCGGCTCCACCCGGCCGACGGCATCCTTGAACGCCATCCAACCCAACAAGGCGCACTTCACCCGGGCCGGATAGCGGGCCACGCCGGCGAAGGCGACCGCGTCCTGGAGAACGTCCTCGTCGGGCTCCACCTGGCCGCGGCTCTGCACCATCTCCATGAACGCGTCCATTGTGGAAGCCGATTCGGTGACGGTCCTGCCGACCACCAGATCGGTGAGCACCGATGTCGCCGCCTGGCTGATCGAACAACCCATGGCCTCGTAGGACACGTCAGCCACCCGGTCGCCGTCCAACGCAACTCGCAAGGTCACCTCGTCGCCGCAGGTGGGGTTGATTTGGAACGACTCGGCGTCGAAGGGCTCGCGAAGGCCGTGCCGGTGCGGGTTGCGATAGTGATCCAGGATGATCTCCTGGTACATCTGCTCCAGTTTCATGCGGAAACCCGGAAGAAACGGCGCACCTCATGCACACCGGCCAGTAGCGCCTCGACCTCGGCAGGCGTGTTGTACAGCGCGAAGCTGGCCCGCACCGTCGCGGAAATACCGAAGCGGCGGTGCAGCGGCCAGGCGCAGTGATGTCCCACCCGTACCGCGATCCCCAGGTCGTCCAGTACTTGCCCGGCGTCATGCGCGTGCACGTCGTCAAGGATGAAGGACACTGCGCCACCGCGGTGCTCGGTGTCGGTGGGACCGATGATTCGCAAACCACCGAACTCCGAAAGACCAGCCAAGGTTTGCTCGGTCAGGCTGCACTCGTGCTGGGCGATCCAGTCCATGCCCACCGCCGACAAGTAGTCCACTGCCGCGCCCAAGCCGATCGCTTGGGATGTCATCGGGACACCGGCCTCAAAGCGCTGCGGGGGCGGGGCGTAGGTGGAACCTTCCATCTTGACCAGCTCGATCATCGATCCCCCGGTGAGGAACGGCGGCAGCTGCTCAAGCAGTTCTTGGCGGCCGTAGAGCACGCCGACCCCAGATGGGCCCAGCATCTTGTGCCCGGAGAACACCGCGAAGTCGACATCCAGCGCGGAGAAGTCGACCGGCGTGTGCGGCACCGACTGGCAGGCGTCCAGCACGGTCAGCGCCCCCACCTCGCGAGCTCGGCGGACCAGCTCCGCGACCGGGGGGACAGTGCCCATCACGTTGGACTGGTGGGTGAAGGCCACCACCCGGGTACGCTCGGACAGTTCCAGCGAGTCCAGGTCCAACCGGCCGGCATCGGTCACCCGATACCAGCGTAGTGTCGCGCCGGTGCGCCGGCACAACTCCTGCCAGGGCACGAGATTGGCGTGGTGCTCCATCTCGGTCACCACGATCTCGTCGCCCGGCGCCACGGCGAAGCGCTGGGCAGCTCCTCCGGCGACTGCCGAGTTGCTCAGCGCGTAGGCGACCAGGTTGATCCCCTCGGTGGCGTTTTTGGTGAACACCACCTCGCTGGGCTGGATACCAACGAACGCGGCGATCCTGGCCCGCGCGGACTCGTAGGCGTCCGTGGCCTCCTCGGCGAGCTGATGCGCCCCACGGTGCACCGCCGCATTGTGCTGCTCAAGGAATGCACGCTCGGCGTCGAGCACCTGCCGGGGCCGCTGCGAAGTGGCGCCGGAGTCCAGGTACACCAGTGGTCGGTTCTCCCGCACCGTGCGGGAAAGGATCGGGAAGTCGGCGCGGATCTTCTCCAGCTCGCTGGCCGTGAGTGGCCCTGAAGTCAGCTCAGTCACGATGGTCACCCCTTGTCACGTCCTGACGGTGAAGCGCTCGTAGCCGCTGGACTCCAGTACCTCGGCGAGCTCCGGACCGCCGGACTCCACGATCCGCCCGCCCGCGAAGACATGGACGTGGTCAGGCGTGATGTGACGCAGGATCCGGGTGTAGTGGGTGATCAGCAGCACGCCGACATCCCCACTGGCCCGGTATCGGTTCACACCGTCGGATACCACCCGCAACGCATCCACGTCCAGACCCGAATCGGTCTCGTCCAGTATCGCGATCTTAGGCTTGAGCAGGGAGAGCTGCAGGATCTCGAAACGCTTCTTCTCGCCGCCGGAGAAACCCTCGTTCACGTTGCGCTCGGCGAAGGACGGCTCGATGTCCAAATCGGACATCGCCGCCTTGACCTCCTTGACCCAGGTGCGCAGCTTGGGCGCCTCGCCGCGGACCGCGGTCGCGGCGAGGCGCAGGAAGTTCGTCATCGACACGCCGGGAACCTCGACCGGGTACTGCATGGCCAGGAATAGACCGGCTCGGGCGCGTTCGTCCACCGGCATCGTGAGCACGTCAACGCCGTCGAGCAGTACCTGTCCCGAGGTGACCTCGTATTTGGGGTGCCCGGCGATCGAGTAGGCCAATGTGGACTTGCCCGACCCGTTCGGGCCCATCATCGCGTGGGTCTCCCCTGCCCGGACTGTCAGGTCGACGCCGCGCAGGATCTCCTTGTCGGGAGTCTGTTCGTCGTCGGTGCGGACCCCGACATGCAGGTCCTTGATCTCCAGAATGGCCATCGGTGTGTTCTCAGCTCCTGCTAGCGGTTAGTCCCCAATGGACGGTTGGTCACAGTGCGATTTTGTTCATTAACGGTTCGTCACAGTGGACGGATCGACGTATACGTCGTCACCGTCGATCGTCACGGCGTAGGTATCCACCGGTTCGGAGGCCGGTGGTGAGGACGGTTCCCCGGTGCACAGGTCGAAGCACGACCCGTGCAGCCAGCACTCCAGGCCCTTCCGGGTCACCTCCCCTTCGGACAGCGCGATCTCGGCATGCGAGCAGATGTCGGCCAACGCGTACACCTGCTCGCCTTGGCGGACCAGCACCACCGGGGCGCCGTCGACGTCGAAGCCGGCGGGTAGGTCCTCCTTGAGGTCATTCAGGCTGCAGACCCGCACTGCGTTCATACCCCCACCGCCTCCAGCTCAGCCTCGATCGCCGCCTCGAGCCGCTCGCGTACCTGCGGGACGGTGATCTTCTGCAGAATCTCGCCGAAGAACCCTCGGACGATCAGCCGGCGGGCCAGCTCAGCCGGGATACCCCGGGAGGCCAGGTAAAAAAGCTGCTCGTCATCGAAGCGTCCCGTGGTGCTGGCGTGCCCGGCGCCGACGATCTCCCCGGTCTCGATCTCCAGGTTGGGCACCGAGTCGGCCCGCGCGCCGTCGTTGAGCACCAGATTACGGTTGACCTCGAAGGTCTTGGTGCCCTCGGCGGCGGCCTGAATGAGCACGTCTCCGATCCACACGGTGTGCGCGTCGGGTTTGCCAGGACTACCTTGCAGCGCGCCCTTGTAGGCGACGTTGGACCGGCAATGAGGAACAGCGTGGTCGACCAGCAACCGGTGTTCCAAGTGCTGCCCGGCGTCGGCGAAGTACAGGCCGAGCAGTTCGGCGTCGCCACCGGGCTCGGTGAACGTCACCGTCGGGGATTGCCGGACCAGATCGCCACCGAGGCTTACGGTGATTGCTCTCAGCACCGCGTCGCGGTTCAGCCGGACGTGCTGTGCGGCGACGTGCACTGCGTCGTCAGCCCAGTCCTGAACGCTGACCAGGGTCAGCCGGGCGCCGTCGGCGAGGACCAGTTCGACGTTCTCCGCGTAGGTGCCGCTGCCGCGGTAGTCGAGCACTACCACGGCCTCGGCGAAAGGTTCCAGCCGCAGCTGCAGGTGCCCGTAGGCGACCTCACCCGGGCCCGGGCCGGTAACCGTGATCATCACCGGTTGCTCGATCCGAGTTTCCGGTGCGACGGAGACGACGGTGGCTCGCTGCACGGCGCTCCAGGCCTGCGCAGCGACCCGATCCGCAGGGACACCACCCTGTCCCAGCCGCGGGTCTTGGCGGTCCACTTCCTCGACAGCAACCCCATCGGCCGGCTGCACGATCACTGTCGCAGCGCCGGTGGCCGGAACACCCTCGTGCAGACCACGCAACCGCCGCAACGGGGTGAACCGCCACACCTCCTCCCGACCGCTGGGCACCTCGAAAGCGTCCACATCGTAGGAAGTGAACCGCTGTCCTCGAGAGACCATCGGCACACTGGGTTCCCCCGTGCTGGCGCCGTGCCCGGGCGCGACCAGACCCTGTCCGGCAGCTCGGTCAGTAGTAGCCGTCATCTCAGCCGACGGCTCCTTCCATCTGCAGCTCGATCAGGCGGTTGAGTTCCAATGCGTACTCCATCGGCAGTTCGCGGGCGATTGGCTCAATGAACCCGCGCACGATCATGGCCATCGCCGCGTCCTCGGTCAGCCCTCGGCTCATCAGGTAGAACAGCTGATCATCGCTGATCTTAGAGACAGTGGCCTCGTGCCCCATCGACACGTCGTCCTCACGGATGTCGACGTAGGGATAGGTGTCCGACCGGCTGATCTGGTCGACCAGCAGGGCGTCGCACTTCACCGTGGAGCGGGAGTGGTGGCTGCCCTCGTTGACCTGCACCAACCCGCGGTAGGAGGTGCGGCCGCCACCGCGGGCCACTGACTTGGAGACGATCGTGCTCGACGTGTGCGGTGCGGCGTGCACCATCTTCGCCCCGGCGTCCTGGTGCTGACCCTCCCCGGCACAGGCCACTGAGAGCACCTCGCCCTTGGCGTGCTCGCCGATCAGCCACACCGACGGGTACTTCATGGTGACCTTGGAGCCGAGGTTGCCGTCGATCCACTCCATGGTCGCGCCCTCGGCGGCGGTGGCCCGCTTGGTGACCAGGTTGTAGACGTTGTTCGACCAGTTCTGGATCGTGGTGTAGCGGCAGCGACCGCCCTTCTTGACGATGATCTCGACGACCGCGGAGTGCAACGAGTCGGACTTGTAGACCGGCGCCGTACAGCCTTCGACGTAGTGCACGTAAGCGCCCTCGTCAACAATGATCAGCGTCCGCTCGAACTGGCCCATGTTCTCGGTGTTGATCCGGAAGTAGGCCTGCAACGGGATGTCGACGTGCACGCCAGGCGGCACGTAGATGAACGACCCACCGGACCACACTGCGGTATTCAACGCGGCGAACTTGTTGTCACCAGCTGGTATCACACTGGCGAAGTACTGCCGAAAGAGTTCCGGCTGCTCGCGCAATGCGGTATCGGTGTCCAGGAACAGGACACCCAGCTCCTCCAGATCCTCGCGGATCTTGTGGTAGACGACCTCGGACTCGTACTGTGCGGCCACGCCGGCCACCAGTCGAGCTTTCTCTGCTTCGGGGATGCCGAGCCGATCGTAAGTGGCCTTGATGTCCTCGGGTAATTCCTCCCAGGACGTGGCCTGCTTCTCAGTCGACCGGACGAAGTACTTGATGTTGTCGAAGTCGATCCCGGATAGATCAGCGCCCCAGTGCGGCATCGGCTTGCGCCGGAACAGGCGCAACGCCTTCAGCCGAGTCTCGAGCATCCACTCCGGCTCGTTCTTCTTGGCCGAGATGTCCCGGACCACAGCTTCGGACAGACCACGCTGCGCGCTGGAGCCGGCGGCATCAGAGTCGGCCCAGCCGTACTCGTAGCGGCCCAGGCTGGAAAGCGTTTCCTCCTGGGTGAGCGGTGCGGTCGGGATTCTCTGGGCTCGAACATCCTGCTCGGGAGCAGTTGTCATGCTTGAGAGCCTCCATCCGGGTGCGTGGTGGGAATGTTGGGAACAGTCGTGTCGGCACCGTGCGGCACGCGGGCCTCGGGAACGTGTGTCGTGCATACCGCGTCGCCGCGGGCGATGGTGGCCAGCCGCTGCACATGGACACCGAGCAGGTCGGCGAAAGCGGCTGTCTCGGCCTCGCACAGTTGGGGAAATTCCGCGGCGACGTGCGAGACCGGGCAGTGGTGCTGGCACAGCTGCGCACCGGCACCGACGTGCTCAGCTGACGCAGCGTAACCCTCAGTGCTCAGAGCGATCGCCAGTAGCTGCGCCCGCGCGACCGGGTCGGGCGCGGCGACCACCTTGGCCCGGTGCCGATCGACCAGATTTGCCACTCGGCGTTCGGCGAACGAGCGGACTGCCTGCTCGCCGTCACGCTCCGCCAGAAAGCGCAGTGCGTCCACCGCCAGATCGTCATAGGTGTGCTCGAACCGCGCCCGGCCGGCATCGGTGAGCAGGAACGACTTGGCCGGACGGCCACGTCCGCGGGGGCCTCGCCGTAGCGCCGATCGGTAGCTGGCCTGCCCGTCAGCGAGCAGCGCGTCCAGGTGACGGCGCACCGCAGCAGAGCTCAGTCCCAGCGAGTCGGCAACCTGCGCGGCTGTCACTGGACCGTGCTCCAGCAACATCCGTGCCACCGACTCGCGAGTGCGACGGTCGGTCCCGACGTTTTTCACAACGTCCATGTTACGTATTTCCACGGTAGGCGCAAAGGGCCAGTGTGTGGGCTGTGTCGTGGGTTCCGTCACGGGGTGCCGTGGTCGCACCGATACCCTCGCTGCGTGGTGGCCGGGAAGGTGCGTGGTGCCGGTGTCCGTCCCGGGGCCGCCAAGTCCGCGTCGGACGTCCTGGACAGTGTCCGCTCTGGGGCCCCATCTGGGGGCCTCGCTGGGGACCCGTCCGGCAGTACCGGCCTGAGCCCGACCGAGACCCGCCAGTTCGACACGGTACGCCGGTTCGGCACCGTCGGCGCGCTGCTCATGGGACTGGGTTCGCTCGGTGCGGGCACCGCCCCCGTGCTGGGCAATCCGGTGGTCGGGCGGCCCCTACTGGGCCTTTTCACCCGGATGCCCACGGCATCGCTGGCCGTTGCCTTCACCGGCATGGCCATGGTGGTGCTGGCCTGGTTGTGGCTGGGTGCATTGGTCGCTCCCGGACGTGCCCGGCTGATCCCCCGGGCTGCGCTGAACCGCACGATGATGATGTGGGCGATCCCGCTGCTGATCGCCCCACCGATGTTCAGCAGAGACGTCTACAGCTACCTGGCGCAGAGCGCGATGGCCAACCGCGGACTGGACCCCTATGTGCTCGGCCCGGCCGACGCACTGGGTGTGGACCATCCCCTGGTCCGCGGCATCCCGACGATTTGGCGCAATACGCCGGCCCCCTACGGCCCGCTGTTTCTCACTCTCGGCCGGCCGATCGACTCGATCGCAGGCGACCACGTCGTACTCGGCACGCTGCTGCACCGCACCCTCGCGGTGGTCGGCCTGGTAATGATCGTCTGGGCGCTGCCGCGCCTTGCCCGCCGGGTGGGCGTGTCACCGGTCTTCGCGCTGTGGCTCGGCGTCGCCAACCCATTGGTGTTGTTTCACCTGGTCAGCGGAGCGCACAACGACGCGTTGATGATCGGTTTGATGCTGTGGGGACTGGAACTGGCGCTGCGCCGGCCAGCGGTGAGTACGACCCTCCTCGGGGGCACGGTGCTCATCGCGGCCGCAGCGCAGGTGAAGGTCCCCGCCGCGGTGGCGCTCGGGTTTGTCGCAGTGTGGCTCGCCCGACAACGTGGTGGTCGGGTGCGCAATTTAATGGGGGCGTCGGCGCTGGTCGGCGCAGTCGCGGTGGTCACCACCGTGGCGATCGGGCTGGGCACCGGGCTGGGTTTCGGCTGGGCCGGTGCGCTGGACGCGCCCACCGTGGTGCGTAGCTGGATGTCGGTGGCAACTGGACTCGGCCGGCTGGCTGGCTTGGTCGGCAGTGGACTTGGATTGGGCGATCACACCACCTCGGTGCTCATAGTGGCTCGAGCCGCCGGACTGGTCGCGGCTCTTGGAGTCTGCCTGCTGTTGCTGTGGCGCTGCTGGCGGGGAAACATCGAGCCGCTCGCTGGGCTTGGCGTTGCGCTGGGAGCCGTGGTGTTTCTGGGCCCGGTGGTGCATCCGTGGTATCTGCTGTGGGCGGTGATCCCATTGGCGGCATCGGCAAGCCACCCGGCTTTCCGCATCACCGCTACCGTGGCCTCCGCGGTGGTCGCAGTAGTGGTGGCACCCACCGGCTCGGACTTCTTGTTCCGGGCCTGGGTGTTGCCGTCGGCCATCGCGGCGGCAGTGGTCACTCTGATCGTGCCGATACTGCTGGTTCGCCGGCGCACCCCGCCGCTGTGGGGCGTGCTGTCCGGCGTGCTGCCGGGATCGCCGCGGGCCAGTGCGGCCCGATCCGGGGCCGCGACCTAGGCTCTGTGGACGTGACTCCGCCCGCGCCGTCGGCTGCTGTCGAGGTCCATGGCCTGGTACGGAGCTTCGGCGCGGTCCGGGCCGTGGACGGGCTCGACCTGCTGGTGCAGCCGGCAACGGTCCTGGCGCTGCTGGGGCCTAACGGTGCCGGTAAGACCACCACGGTTGAGGTGTGTGAGGGGTTCCTGCGCCCGGACGCCGGGGTGGTCCGGGTGCTGGGGCTGGACCCGATGGCTGACGGTGCCGCGCTGCGCCCCCGAATCGGGGTGATGCCCCAAGGCGGTGGGGCCTACCCCGGTGTGCGGGCCGCTGAGATGCTCCATTTGGTTGCGGTCTGCGCAGCCCGACCGCTGGACGTCGGATGGCTGCTGGACATGCTGGGGCTCACCGGCGTCGGGCGGGTGCCCTATAAGCGACTGTCCGGCGGCCAACAGCAGCGGCTTGCGCTGGCGTGCGCCCTGGTCGGACGGCCGGAAGTGGTATTCCTCGACGAGCCCACCGCAGGGATGGACCCGCAGGCCCGCCGGTTGGTCTGGGACATCATCTGCGAGCTGCGCGCGGACGGCGTCAGCGTGCTGTTCACTACCCACCTGATGGAGGAGGCCGAGGCGCTGGCCGACCAGGTGGTGATCATCGACCATGGCCGGGTGGTGGCCAAGGGAAGCCCCGCTGAACTGACCACCGCAGGAGCGCAACAGCAACTGCGGTTCGGCGCGCGGTCCGGTCTGGATCTTCGCCAGCTGTGCACCGCACTGCCGGAGGGATGCCGGGCCAGTGAACCGCGCCCTGGTGGGTACCTCGTCGAGGGCCTGATCGATCCGCAAGTGATGGCTACCGTGACAGCGTGGTGTGCCCAGCAGGGGGTACTCGCCGAGGACCTGCGGGTGGCCCGGCGCAGCTTGGAGGACGTGTTCCTGGAGGTCACCGGGCGGGAGCTACGGCCATGACCCGCTTCTCCCCTGGAACCTTCACGCCCGCCCCAGGCCGGGGCCGGTTGTCGCGGATGCTGCTCACCCAGGCTCGCACCGAGTTCGTGCTCACCCTGCGCAACGCTGAGCAGGTGCTGCTCACCCTGCTCATCCCGCTGGGGCTGCTGATCGGGCTTACTGCGCTGACGGTACTACCGGTGCCCAATCCGCGAGTGGACAACGTCACTCCGCCCATCCTGGCGCTCGCGGTGATGTCGACCGCATTCACCGGACAGGCCATCGCGTTGGGCTTCGACCGCCGCTACGGCGTGCTCAAACGGCTGGCCGCCACCGCCCTTCCGCGCTGGTCGCTGGTCGCCGGCCGGATGCTCGCGGTGCTCGGGGTGGTTTTGGTACAGCTGGTGGTACTCGGGGCGGTGGCCGCTGCGCTGGGCTGGCGCCCGGAACCGGCAGGGCTGGCTCCCGCCGGGCTGCTCGTGCTGGCCGGTACTGCCGCGTTCGGCGCACTCGGGTTACTGCTCGGGGGGACCCTTCGTGCCGAGGTGGTGCTCGCAGTCGCCAACACGGTGTGGCTGCTTCTGGTCGTCGCGGGAGGCATCGCCCTGCCGGTGAACGCCTTGCCCGGTCCGCTGTCCGTACTCGCCGCCGGGCTGCCCTCCGGCGCGCTGGCCGAGGGACTGCACTCGGCCCTGGTCAGCGGCGTCACCCCGTGGGGTGCGCTGGGCGTGCTGCTCGCGTGGACCGCCGGCGCCGGTGTGCTGGCCGCTCGCCTGCTGCGCCTGTCCTAGCATCAGTGTTGTGCCTACCGCACCTGCTCAACACCGCCTACCTGCCGCCCTGTCGCGGATTATCCCGATCGCCGCGGTGATCACTCAGGCGGGCATCGCGGTGACCGGCTCAGTGGTGCGGGTGACCGGCTCGGGGCTGGGCTGCCCGACCTGGCCGCAGTGCTTCCCGGGCAGCCTGGTGCCCCAGCCGCATCCCGAGGTCGCCGCGCTGCATCAGTGGATCGAGTTCGGCAACCGGCTACTCACCGGCTTGGTCGGCTTGGTCGCGCTGGCCTGCCTGACTGTCGCGCTGCTGATCCGGCCACGGCGTCGGCGCCTGGTACTGCTGGCCGCGACGATGCCGCTCGGTGTCGTGGTGCAGGCCGTCCTCGGAGGCATCACGGTCCTCACCGGGCTGGCCTGGTGGACCGTCGCCTTGCACTTTCTCGTATCAATGGTGCTGGTGTGGCTGGCGGTGCTGCTGGTCGGCGCCTTCGCCGAGGGTGATGCACCGCCGCGCTGGCATCTGCCTGGCCCGTTGCGCGGCTTGCTGGGGACCGCCACTGCGGTACTAGCAGCACTGCTGATCGCTGGAACGCTGGTGACCGCAGCAGGCCCGCACGCCGGTGACACCGCCACTCCCCGGCTCCCGACGGGTGTCCCGGCGATGGCCCAACTGCACGCCGATCTGCTCGTCGGCTTCCTCGGATTGCTCGTCGGTCTGGGGTTCGCACTGCGCGCTGTAGGAGTGCCTGCTCGCACCTGGCGGTGCTACACCTTGCTGGTCTGCGTGGTCCTCGCCCAGGGTGCACTCGGTACTGTGCAATACCTCTCCGGGGTTCCCGAAATACTCGTGTCGTTACACGTGCTCGGCGCCGCCTCGGTGGTGGTGGCGATGGCTGCGCTGTGGACGAGCTCCCGCGTCCGCGACGACCTGCCCGCCGCCCCCGTCGGTAGCACCCGCCCACTGGCGAACGCAGGAACCACCTAGGAGACGGCCTACGGCGAGCACCTGCCGATGTCCACCACGCACGTCTCGACCGGCGCGATCCCAGGCGCTGCCGGCCGCGACGTCGCCCGCCTCAATCGCAAGACACTGCGCGACTTCGCGATCGCTTGGACCGTGACGCCGATTGTGGCCGTCCTGATCGCGGTCGCTGTGTTCCCTGCTCGCAAGCTAGCCGATCAGCGTTGCGCTAGGTTCAGCACGTGTGATCACCGCATACCTCGACTGGTACTTCGAACAGCACCCGGTGCATGCCGACGCACTCGGCGCGCCGGGGTACTCCCACCGGCTCGGGGACTTCAGCGCCGCCGCCTTCCACAGTCGCGAACGGGAGGCCGCGCAGTGGCTGGCCCGGTTCGAGGCTGAGCCGGACGGGATCGATCGGGATCTCGTCGTCTCGGCGTTACGCGGTGAGCTGCTGATGACTAGGTGGCCGGCCTGGCGGCGCGATCCATCGGTGTATCTCAGCCCGGTGTTCGCTGGCTTGCTGTTGCCGTTCCTGCACCGGCTACGCCCTGAACCGGAGCTGGTGGACGCGACGGTGTCCCGGCTTGCCGAGCTGCCCGGGGTGTTGGCGTCATGCCGGGCCAATCTAGACCCCACGCTGTCTGCGCCGCGGCTAGTGCGCCGGGCTCTCAGACAGGCCGCCGCCGGGCCCGCCTTCCTTCGCGACTCGCTGCCTGCCGAGGTCGGCGATCCAGCGCTACGGGCACGTATGGTGGACGCGGCCCAGCCTGCGGTGCGGGCGTTCGAGGAGACCAGCGGCTTCCTCACCGACTTCGCCGAGCGCGCGACCGGCGACTGGCGGATGGGCGAGACGCTCTACTCGGCGCTGCTGGAGCAGCGTGAGCTACTCGGCTACGACGCCGGTGAGCTGCACCGCCGGGGCGTCGCGGCCTGGGATGAGCTCGATTCACAGATGCGGGACTTGGCGCCTCGGGTGCCCGGCGGCAGTTCCGACTGGCGGGCCACCATGGAAGCCCTGCAAGACGACCACCCGCCCACCTTGCAGGCGATGCGCGCGGAATACGAGGCCGAGACCGCGCGGGCCCGAGCCTTCCTCGCCGACCGTGAATTGGTGACCTTCGCCGAAGGCGAGCAGTGCCGGGTGGTGCCGGCACCTCCCTTTCAACGCTCGATCCTCGCGGTGGCCTCTTACCTGCAGCCACCTGCCCTGACCCGATCCCGCACCGGTCACTTCTTCGTGCCCTACACGCCGGCCGGTGCCACCGAGGAGGACATCGCCCAGCGGTTGCGCACCAACGCCCGCGCGCAGCTGCCCACCATCTCCGTGCATGAGGCCTACCCCGGGCACCACTGGCAGCTGTCCTGGTCCGCGGACCGATCTCCGGCGGTGCGGGCAGTGCACCGCAGCAGCTACTTCGCCGAGGGCTGGGCGCTCTACGCCGAGGGCATGATGCGCGAGCACGGCTACTACGCCGATCCGGCGCACGAGCTCGCACACCTGGACTTCCGGATCTTCCGGGCGGCCCGGATCGTGGTCGACACCGCCCTGCACTGCAAGGACGTGGACCCCGCCCAAGCCGAGGAATTCATGGCCACCCGGGCGTCGCTGTCCCCCGGTACCGCCAAGGCCGAGGTCGACCGGTATTGCGCCTGGCCGACTCAGGCTCCCTCCTACCTGACCGGCTGCCTGGAGATCGAGCACATGCGCGGGCAGTGGACCCGCAGCCTGCGGGAATTCCACGACACACTGGCCGGCTCCGGGTGTTTGCCACTCGGGCTGGCCCAGCGGGCGTTGGTCAGCGGCTCATAGGCTGCCGCCATGCGCGCAATCCAGGTCACCGAGACCGGTGGCCCCGACGTCCTTCGGCTCGCCGAGCTGCCCGACCCGCAGCCTGGTCCTGGGCAGCTGCTCGTCGAACTCGCCGCAGCCGGGGTCAACTACATCGACACCTACCACCGCAGCGGCGCCTATCCGATGCCGCTGCCGTTCATCCCCGGTTCGGAGGGCGCCGGCACCGTCACCGCCGTGGGACCCGACACCGGTGACTTCGCGGTCGGTGACCTGGTGGCGTGGGCCACCAGTCCGGGCAGCTACGCCCAGCTCGCCGTGGTGCCCGCCGAGCAGGCTGTGCCGGTGCCTCAAGGCGTGGATTCCCAGACCGCGGCAGGCAGCCTGCTGCAGGGCATGACCGCGCACTACCTCACGGTGTCCGTGCATGCCGTGCAGCCCGGCGAGACCGTGCTGGTCCACGCTGCGGCGGGGGGCATGGGCCTGCTGCTCACCCAACTGGCCACCGCCTGCGGTGCCCGGGTGATCGGCACGGTGTCCACTCCGGAGAAGGAGCGGCTGGCCCGGGAGGCCGGGGCTGCGGACGTGATCCGCTACGGCGAGGTTGACGACTTGGCCGATGAGGTTCGCCGATTGACCGGTGGTGACGGCGTCGCCGCGGTCTACGACGGGGTGGGCGCGTCGACGTTCGACGCCAGCCTCGCCTCGCTTCGCCCACGCGGGATGCTCGCGCTTTACGGCGCGGCCAGCGGACCGGTGCCCCCGGTGGACGCCCAACGACTGAACTCAGCCGGTTCGGTGTTTCTCACCAGGCCGAAGCTGGCGGACTATGTTGCGACCCGCGATGAACTCAGCTGGCGAGCAGGCGAGGTGTTCGACGCAATCCAGCACGGGTCGCTGCGGATCAGTATCGGTGGCCGGTATCCGCTGGCCGAGGTCCACCGCGCCCACGAGGATCTGCAGAGCCGTCGGACCACCGGAAAGCTCCTGCTATTGCCCCGCTGATCAGGCAGGTTGATCGGTGGTCCGATGACACAGCCAGGCCAGCGCGAGCGGATAGCGGAATGCCTGCGCGCCGAGGTCGAGGTACCACTCGTCGCGGGTACCGGCGTCCAGCCACACCGCGCGCAGGGAGCGCAGCGGGTCGGCGTATCGCGGCGCCATCCGCACCGGGTCCCAGTCCAGCCAACGCTGCCACACTTCCGGACGCAGCACCCCGGTGCGCAGGTCGAACGGCAGCTCCGGGGTACCGTCCGGGCGAGCCGAGAAACACGGGAGATGCCCAGCATCATGAGCAGGTCCTTATCGGCGGACTTGGTGAACGCGGTCCGGGACCGGAAATTTGACCACCAGGCGCCGATGTCGCCGTCGTAGTCGCGCAGGTGCCGCACCGACTTGCCGAACTCGGCGAGGTGGCACAGCTCGTACAAGGCGTCCCCGGCGTGGCTGGCCAGCGCACCGAAGAGGTCCAGCCGCAGCATCGGCGTGATCATGGCGCCGAACCCGCCTGAGGACTTGCCGCTGATCGCCTGGTGCGCACGCTCGGGCAGTGTCCGGTAGCGGGCGTCGACGAACGCACCACTTCCTCGCAGAGGTAGCTGTAGTAGCGCCCGGTGCCCGGGGAGTCGACGAACTGGCTGCCGCCGTGGGCCGTCCAGGCGACGACGAAGACCACGACCGCGGGCGGGGCATCGCCGGTGGCGAACATGGCATCGGCCGTTTCCGGGAATGGCTGGCGGTACGGGCTGCGGTTGTGCCACATGGCCAGGTGCCCGGTGTAGCCATGGATCACGTAGACGCTCGGGTAGTGCCGCTGCGAGCCGTCATAGCCAGGAGGCACGTAGACCCATCACATGTTCGTCGAGCCGGCCGGAGAGCGCGGTGGACCAGGGCAGCACGCCGTTCACCGTAACGCCTGAATGCGTGCCCGTTGCCGGCGTCCGCGGCTGGTGCCGGCTTCGTAACGTCGACGAATCCGCTCCGGGTCGACGCCGAGCAGGTATTGCAGCTTGAGCCACTGCATCAGCACGGTCATGCGCCACGGCCCCTGCTCCACCAGCCGCCGGGCCGAGGCCGTGACAGTGGTTGGCAGCACCGCAAGCCGACCACGTCGCCGCAGGATGCGGGACATTTCGAGGTCCTCCATGAGCGGCAGCTCAGGGAAGCCGCCCACTGAGTCGAACACGTCACGGCGGACGAACATCGCTTGGTCACCGAAGATCCAGTGCAGCCGGCGAGCCCGCTGATTGGAGCTGGCCGCGAGATAGTCCAACCCCAAGGTGCGCTGGTCGAAGCGCAGTTGCAGACCCCCTCCGACCACGCCGGGGTCCAGCATCGCGCGTTGGAGCAGGTCGAGAGCGTCGGCCGGGATCAGGCAGTCCACGTGGAGGAACCAGAGGATGTCACCAGTGGTCAGCGCGGCACCTGAGTTCATCTGCGCGGCTCGGCCTGGCACGCTGCGCAGGGTCTGGGCATGCTGAGCAGCAAGGTCGAAGGTCCCATCGGTGCTGCCGCCGTCCACCACCACCAGCTCGCAGTCGGGGAAGTCGCGGCGCAACCGTCGCAGGCAGTCCTCAATGCATGCTGCCTCATTGAGCACTGGCACCACGATCGACACCGTGACCGGCTTGCTCACCATGATCGTGATCGATCCGATCTACCCTGAGCGTCGAATACGTTGCTGGAATAGCCCATACCTTACGGCCGGGTGAACCGAGCGGAACCGAGCTGACGGAGTGCACGTGACAGCAGTAGTTGATGCCACCACCGAGGGCATGGATCAGCCTGCGTCCGGACCTGGCCACGTCGCGATCCTCGGTGCCGGCCCGATCGGTCTGGATGCCGCGTTGGCGTGCCAGGACAAGGGTTGGCCCTGCACGGTGTACGAGTCGGCTGCTTCGGTGGCAGCAAACGTCACTGCCTGGAGCCATATTCGGCTGTTCACGCCCTGGTCGATGAATGTGTCCGCACGAATGCGCGCGCATCTGCAGGCCGCTGGTGTGCAGCCACCGGGCCCCGCCGAGCACTATCCGACCGGCGCTGAGTTCGCCGAGCAGCTCCTTCGCCCACTGGCCGAGCTACCGGAGCTCGCGGTCACCATTCGTAACCACACCAGGGTGCTCGCCGTCGCTCGGCAGGGCCTGCTCAAGCACGAGGAAATCGGGAGTACTCAGCGCGGTTCCCAGCCCTTCCGGCTACTGCTCGCCGGCCCCAGAGACGGCGCCGACGACGTCGAATACGTGGAGCACGCCGATCTGTTGCTGGACTGCACCGGCAGCTACGGCCAGGCCAACTGCCTCGGCGACGGCGGCATCCCGGCTCCCGGGGAACTGCAGGTAGCGGATCGAATCACCCGCCGGATTCCCGATCTGAACAGCGAGGCTGATGAGTGGGCCGGGCGCCGGGTGCTGCTGGTCGGCGCCGGCAAATCAGCCCAGACCGTGGCGCGTGATCTCGCTGAGCTGGTCGCCGCGCGGCCCGGCACCCAGGTGCTGTGGGCGGTGCGTGCGGCGGACCCGGACTGGGGGGAGGTTCCTGGCGACCCCCTGGAGCAGCGCCAGGAGCTGGTTGCGGTGGCCCAGCGGCTGCGATCCGGCGCGGTGCCCGGCGTGGAGGTACGCACCGGCGTGGTGGTCGAAGCCCTACGCGCTGACGACGATGGTGTGGTGGTCACCCTTCGCTCGAACACCGGCGACGTCGAGCAGATCGTCGTCGACCGCATCATCGGGTTGACCGGCTTTGTGGGTGATACGTCGCTGTACCGGCAGCTCCAAGTGCACGAGTGTTACGCCACCGCCGCACCGATGAACCTGTCGGCGGCACTGCTGGGCGCGGCGGGTGACGGTCCGGGGGACTGCCTGGCTCAGGCATCTCACGGGGTCGACACGCTCCGGGTGCCGGAGCCGAACTTCTTCGTACTGGGCATGAAATCCTACGGACGCAACAGCACCTTCCTGCTGCGCGTCGGGTACGAGCAGGTCGACGAGGTGGCCAACGCCTACTCCTAGCCGACCCTCCCAATGCCCTGGGCGAGCACGACCAGCTCCACCCCGCGCTCGCCCAGCGAGCGACAGGCGTCCGCGGCTCGTCACGGTTCCGGACGTGGGTTCCGGAGGATCACGCCGGACGAGTCGCGTGGTCGCGCCGGCAGGGTCCCGGACCGTCCGGAAACGACCGAAACCGGGACGGGCCGTCTCGACCGGCCCTGACCACGGTGTACGCATGAGCGCCGCGGCAGCCTCAGACCCGCAGCCCCGCGGACGTCCGCCGGTCGCGGACGCCTCGCCGGCCGGCTTGGTCCCAGGCGCCTGCGCGAGACCTGGATCTGTTCGCCCTGGCTCAGGCACGCTTCTAGCGGACGACCCGCGGACGCCCACTTCCACCCGTGGACGCAGCGCCTGTGGGACGCCGCCGCATCGTGGCGCTCTTACCGTGTGGCTCACTGCGACCCCTTGGCAGCGCGCTGACCCACCAGCGGCAACGCGACCATAACGGCCACTGCCCGCTGCCGGCCTGGGGAAGGCCCGGTCAGACGTCGATATGGTGGGCCTCGGTGTCGCGGGCGGTGCTGCTCGGCTCAGACAGCGCAGTTGTAGACCAGCGGTAGTGAGCCGTCGCGTTGGCGAAGCCGCAAGAACAGCTCCACCGCTCGCCGTTTGGCCTCGGCCATGCTGACGTCAGGTCCGGCGAGCAGCATGTCCGGCGAGGTGTCGAGGTCAGCGCCGGCAGGATGCCAGTGCCAACCGTCGGCAGTGACGGTCAGCTCGGGCACGGTGTTGTCCTCGCTGATGGCGACCCCCTCATCGGAGTATCCCCGCTTGACCAGCGGCCGGACCGCGAAGTCGCGGCCCCGTATCCCCTTAGCGGCCAGCAGCGCTCGCAGCGGCTCGACCTGTGCGGAGTTCTGCGGCGTCTCCGTCATGCCGACCCGTACCGGCAGACCCAACGACAGCGCCAGGTCCAGACCGGCCATCGCCTTGGCCCAGGACCCCCGCCCCCGGTGCGCGTCGTGGAACTGGGCCTGGGCCCCATCCACCGAGGTCTGCAGGATCAGCCGCTGGCGGCCGGCCAACCGCTCCAGCTGGGTGCGCCGCCAACCCTGATACAGCATGGCGTTGGTCAGGCAGACCACGTCGAGCTGCTCGGTGGCATAGAGCAGCATCTCGACGAGGTCGCGTTCGAGAAACGGCTCGCCACCGGTGACGTACAGCTCAGTGAAGCCCTCCACAACCGCCTCGTCGACCAGCTCGCGAAACCGCGGCAGGCCGAGCTGGCGGCGGCGGGCCTGCGGGGACGAGGCGACGGAGCAGTAGCTACAAGCCAGGTTGCAGTGGAAATTGGTGTAGAGCCACAGGCGGGGCGGGAACAGTGCGGTGCCGAACAGCGGTAGCACCGGCAGGCCGTTGTCCGGGATCACCGGCGTTTCCGCCCAGGACACGTCCGCGCCGGCAAAAGATGGCATCGCTGACTTGTAGAGCTGGAAGCGTCCCCGGGAGCGTTCTGCCGGCGGCACGATCTCCAGGCAGGTGGTCCACCATCCGGTCTCCACAGCCTGGGTGAACGCCTCCGGTAAGCCAGCGTTGCGCATCGACGCGGCCTGGGCCGGCCAGTCGTAGTCCAGGGTCACCAGCTCCGCGGTGGCGTTGCCATCCTCGCAGTCCAGCAACGCGTACCAGACGTGTTGACCACCATCGTTGGCCGGCCGGCCGAGCACTCCGACGTTGACCACCAACGTGTCGCGGCCCGCACCGGAGAAGCGTCTGGCCCACGGCAGCCCGGAGTGCGTGCAGCAGATCACGTCCGCGCCGGACGCGTCGATCCGCATCCGGTGCGCGTCGTCGGGCAGCGATTCCCACCAGAAGTCGTTGACAGCCAGCGGGGAGCCGTGCACAAGATGCAGTGCCACGCCGTCGACCATCTCCCGGTGCTCCGTGGCCAAGGTCCGCATCCACGCCGCGAAGTCCCGGGAGGTGCGCCGCAGCGTGTAGTCGTAGGCGATCGCGGCGAAGGCGTTGTCGTCGTCATCGGCGTATCCGCAACCGCAGTCGGGATCTCCCCGACCGATGGCGAGTTCATAGTTACCCGCGATGCACTCGATGCCGTTGCCGGTCAGCAACGGCCAGATCGCCTCCGGTTCAGCCCCGTAGGCGCCGAAGTCACCCAGGCACCACAGCCGGTCGGCGCCACGGGCTCGCGCGTTGGCGACGAAAGCTCGCAGCGCATATGGGTTGGAGTAGGTCCCACCGCACAGCGCCAGCCTCGTCATCAACACTCCTTCCGTTCGGGACGCTACCGTGCTGTTCTTACCCTGCCGGCGAACCGGTTCGGCCCGATGAGCGAAATCAAGGGCGTCTGCCCGCCGCGAACCGCGGCCACGGAAAGGCGTGTGCACGATGCGATTGATCGACATGTTGCGGCGGCTCGAACGTCGAACCCGGCCGGTTGATCCGGAGTTCGCCGCGGTGCTGCAGCGCCGATGGGCGGAGCTTCCCGAACATGTCAAAACGCCGGGCCAGTTTCTCGGCAGGCACGCCGTGGGCTGCGAGGGCACCCACGGCGTGTTTCCGCGCTGCAATCTGGCATGTACGCCCTGCTATCACTCGCGTGACGCCAACCGGGTACGCGTAGACGGGTCACACACCGTCGCCGAGGTCGGCAAGCAGATGGCGTTGCTGCGCCGGCTGCGCGGCCCCCGCGCCCACGCTCAGCTGATCGGCGGAGAGGTGACGCTGCTGCCGCCGGACGACCACGCGGAGACGCTGCTGACGATGCGCCGGTACGGGCGCGAACCGATGAGCATGTCGCACGGCGACTTCGACTACGACTACCTGGAGCGGCTGGCGCTCGATGGGCAAGGACGGCGGCGGCTGTCGCGGCTGTCGTTCGCTGGCCACTTCGACATGTTCATGTTCGGCCGGCGCGGCATCCCGCGACCACCCAGCGAACGCGAACTCAACCCGTACCGGCAGCAGTTCGTGGAAATGTTCAAGAACCTCCGCGCCAAGCACGGGGTGCGCTTCTTTCTGGCGCACAACATGACCGTCACCCCGGCCAACCTCGGTCAGGTCGCGGATTTGGTGCGGGACTGCCACGCGATGGGGTTCGGCATGTTCTCCTTCCAACCGGCAGCGTTCGTCGGAGACGACCGGCGCTGGCACGAGGACTACGAGCAGGTCGGAATGGATCAGGTCTGGCAGGAGATCGAAAAGGGCGCGGGCACCACGCTGGACTACACCGTGATCCAGCACGGCGACCAGCGGTGCAACCGGGCAGCCTATGGATTCTTCGTGGGCCGGCGTTGGCACCCGTTCCTGTCCGGTGACGACCCTCGTGATCTCGCCACCAGGGAAGCCTTCTTCCGCTACCTCGGCGGGATCAACTTCACCGGCGTGGAGGCTCCGGACCTGGTCGGCAAGCTGGTCCGGACAATCGTGCGCCACCCGGTCCTCGTGGTGATCGCGCTCCAGTGGATCGCGCGTACCCTGCGCCGCGCCGGTGGGGTGCGGACCCTGCTGCGCCACGGCGTGCGACCGGTGTCGTTCGTGGTGCACCAGTTCATGGACGCCGCGGACGTCACGCCGGCGTGGGAGCTGATGCAACGCGGCGAGAAGGCCTCCGATGCGCGGATTCTCGCTACCCAGGAACGGCTCGCGTCCTGCCACTACGCGATGGCCCACCCCGAGACCGGTGACATCGTTCCCGCCTGCGTACAGCACTCGGTGCTCGACCCGATCGAAAACATCGAACTCCGCCGGTTGCTGCCGATCGTCGACGTCCGTGCCACGTGAGGTCGACCAGCCGGTTGCGCTCGACGGCTTCGTGCTGCCCGATGCGCGCACCGGCCGGCCGGTGGATCTCGGCGCCCTGCCCGGTAGGTACCTGCTCACCGCGATCCGGCATCGGTTTTGACTGCCCTGCCAGCAGCACCTCGTGCAGGTGCGCGAGCAGGCCGCCGGCTACCCGATCGGACTGGTGGCCTGCGGGTTCAGCCCAGCCGATGCGCTCGCGGCGCTTGCTCACCATGTCGGCTGGCCGGGCCCGTTCCTCGCCGATGAGGATCGGCGGCTCTATGGGGTGCTCGGCATGCGCCGTGCCAGGCTATGGCAGGTGTACTCGCCGCGAACCCTCGCCCGCTACGCGATCGCCGCGGCGCGCGGGCAGCAGTTGCCGCAGCCGGTAGAGGACATCCGGCAGATGGGCGGCGACGCGCTGCTGCACGATGGCGTCGTCGTGCGCCGGTGGCTGCCCCGCACGCCCGACGACCGGATCCGCCCTTCGCGCCTGCTGCACGCAGCCGCATGCTGGCAAGTTGGTGGCCCTTCAAGGCCCACCAACCACCCCAAGCGCTGCCCGTAACGACGACCAACCGTGGCTGATCGGGGAAACGCGATGCCGACCTTCGACTACGACCTGGCGATCATCGGCGCGGGATCGGGCGGGCTGACCGCCGCCCGGCTCGCCCGGTTCTTCGCCAAGCGGGTCGCGTTGATCGACAAAGACCGGTTGGGTGGGGACTGCCTGCACTACGGCTGCGTCCCGAGCAAAGCGTTGATCAAGGCGTCCCGGGTGGCCCACGAGGCCGCCACCGCACAGCGGTGGGGCCTGTCCGCTCAGCCGGTGAACAACGGGCTCGCCGCCGTCAACGCCCGGGTGCAGCGCGCCATCGCCGACATCGGCAAGCTGGACGACACCGGGGTGTTGTCGGAGCTCGGGGTGGATGTCCTGCTCGGCGGCGCCACCTTCCGCGACCCGCACACGCTTCGGGTGGGAAGCGGAGACCTCCAAAGCAGGGACATCACCGCCAAGTTCGTCCTGATCGCCTCGGGTAGCCGGCCGGCGGTACCTCACATCGACGGGCTGGCCGAGGCCGGTTACCTCACCAACGAAGACGTCTTCGACCTCAGCGACCTCCCTGATCGACTGGCGGTGATCGGTGGCGGTCCGATCGGTGTGGAACTTGCGCAGGCATTTCACCGGCTCGGCTCCACGGTGACAGTGCTGCAGCGCGGACCGCATCTGATCCCCCGCGACGACGCCGAGATGATCAACATGCTGGAAGGCCAGTTTGTCGACGAGGGGATCGGCGTGCGGCTGAATACCCGGCTGGGCGCAGTGCACCGCGACCGCGGGGACAAGGTGCTGACGCTCGGCGGCGATGAGCAGCTGCGGGTGGACGAGATCCTGTGTGCGATCGGCCGGGCTTCCAATGTGGAATCGCTCGGACTCGACGCCGCCGGGGTTATCACCAACAAGCGGGGAATCGCGGTCAACGAACTCCTGCAGACCAACCAGTCACACATCTACGCCGTCGGCGACGTGATCGGCGGGCCGGCGTTCACCCACTACGCCGGCCACCAGGCGGCGCATGCGGTACGCAACATCTTCGTTCCGATCAAGGCGAAGTTCGCCCCTGGACATCTGCCGTGGGTGACCTTCACCGACCCGGAGATCGCGCACGTCGGTCGCACTGAAGAGCAGGCACGCGCGGGCGGCGACACCTTCGAGGTCATCCGCTTCCCTTACTGCCACAACGAGCGCGCCGTGACCGATGCCGAACCCGTCGGCCTGATGAAGTTCCTCATCGACGGCAAGCGGCGGCTCATCGGAGCCCACATCGCCGGACAGTGCGCCGGTGAGATGATCAACGAGCTGACCCTGGCGATGAACAACGACCTCACCGTCGACGCGATCATCGGCTCCATCCACGCCTACCCGACCTACTCGTTCGCGATTCCGATCGCGCTCTACGGCTACGCACTGACCGAGAACCCCAGCACCGCGGCCAAGGTCGGCCGGTTCCTCAGCCGCCTCACCTAGTGTCAGCCACGCCCAACGTCGATTTCACCGACATTGCATCTTCGGCTCGTCTTGGGCCTCGGCTTCTGGCACTCGCGCGGGGTGGCGCGGTTCTGGCCGTGGCCGCGCCTGCTGTCGATCGATCGGGGGCCCGCTTATCACGGGGTCAGCTCCCCGCCACGTACGAGGCCTGGCAGCGACGGCTCGACAGCGGCCCGCCCGCCGGGTCAAAGCACAGCGGTGATCGCGTCGATCAGCTCGTCTCCGGCCAGGAGTGCGGAATCGTTGTGGTCGGCACCGGCTATCTCCACCGTCCGGACCGGACCGCCCGCCGCCGCGGCCACGGCTCTGCTCTGCTGCGGCGGCACGATGGTGTCCTGTGCGCCGTAGACGATCACGGTGGGCACCCGCACCCGCGCGATCAGCTCCGCGACCGGAAACCGATCCCACAGCAGCTGCCGGACCGGCAGCATCGGGTAGTGCACCGCGCCCGCCGAGGCCAGATCGGTGAACGGGGAGCGCAGCACCAGCGCAGCGGGTGGGTGCTCGACGGCCAGCCGGGTCACCACCGCCGCGCCCAGACTCTCTCCGAAGTACACCAGCCGCTGCGGGGGCATCCCGGCCTGCTCCACCAGGTACTGGTACGCCGCCCGCCCGTCCGCGACCAGCCCGTGTTCCGACGGGCTGCCGGGGTTGCCGCCGTATCCGCGGTAATCGATCAGCAGCACGCCGAAGCCTTCCGCCGCCAGCCGCTGCGCGAGTGGGGCGCGGAGCACCCGTGACCCGGCGTTGCCCGGCGCCACGAGCACGGTCATGCCCCGATCAGGACCGCTCGGCGCCACCAGGTAGGCGCCGAGCACCAGCCCGTCCTCGGTGCGCACGGTGACGTCGCGGGCGCCGGGCAGTACTTCGGCTGCCGGCGGCGCGGCGGCGTTGTCCGGCAGGTAGATCAGGCGCCGCTGGAAGATCCACGCCAGTACCACCACCGCGAGCACCACGATCACCAGCACGAGGACGCCCCGTAGCACGGCGCCAGTAGATATCACATCAACGGAGCCCAGCTCAGCACCGAGTCCACCGCGATCGCCACGAACACCACCGCCAGGTAGGTGTTGGACATGTGGAACAGTCGCATCGGGTTGACTGCCACACCACGTCGCACGGCAGCGTGCAGCCGGTGTGCCATCACCACGAACCAACCACCGGCGAGCACCGCCACCGCGGCGTAGACCCAACTCGTGACCGGGACCAGCAGCAGGCTCCAGCCCACCATCAACCAGCTGAACACGACGATCCGCAACGCCACGGACACCGGGGATGCCACCGCGGGCAACATCGGCACGCCCACCCGCTGGTAGTCCTCGCGGAACTTCATCGCCAGCGCCCAGGTGTGCGGCGGCGTCCAGAAGAAGATCACCCCGAACATCACCAGCGCGGGCCAGCTCACCGTGCCGGTGACCGCCGACCAGCCGATCACCACTGGCATGCACCCGGCGGCGCCACCCCAGATGATGTTCTGTGCGGTGCGGCGTTTGAGCAACAGGGTGTAGACGAAGACGTAGAACAGGATCGTCGCGACGGCCAGCAGCGCCGAGAGCAGGTTGGTGGTGGCCCATAGCCAGCCGAACGAGGCCACCCCCAGCGCGATCCCGAAGATCAGTGCATGCCGGATCGGCACCTCGTGGGTGACCAGCGGCCGGGCCCGAGTCCGTTTCATCTGGGCGTCGATATCGGCATCGGCTACGCAGTTCAGCGCGTTCGCACTGCCCGCGGCCATGATGCCGCCCACCAGGGTGGCAAGGACGAGCCACAAGGAAGGCACCCCACGCGCGGCGAGCAACATCGCCGGGATGGTGGTGACCAGGAGCAGCTCGATCACCCGCGGCTTGGTCAGAGCGAGATAGCCACGCAGCACACCGCCGCGGTGCCGGGTGCGTGGTGTCGCAGGAGCCTGAACGGTACAGCTCACCGCGGCTCCTCGTCTGCGCTCAGCGGATTGGGGCTGGTCGGGGCGGGTACTCCGGTGTCGATGGTAATCGCGTGGCGCGCGTCACCCGCTGAGGGGGCGGTGAGGGCAGTTCGGATCGCGAGCTGGCTCCTTCTCGCTAGGGTGGAAGGTCATGGGCCGGCCTGCACAGGCCACCCGTCACCACAGCCGCCGCACCGAGCACAGATCAGGAGCACGAGTGTGTCCGTCACCGAGGATCTGACCCAGCTCACCACACCCCGCACGCCCGACGACTGGACCGATCTGGACACCCGCGCGGTGGACACCATTCGGGTTCTCGCCGCTGAAGCGGTGCAGCGCGTCGGCAGCGGCCATCCGGGCACCGCGATGAGCCTCGCCCCACTGGCATACACGCTGTTCCAACGGGTGTTGCGGCACGACCCTACTGACCCGGCTTGGACCGGCCGGGACCGGTTCGTACTGTCCGCCGGGCACTCCAGCCTTACCCTGTACCTGCAGCTGTTCCTGTGCGGTTACGGGCTGGAGCTGGAGGATATCGAGCAGCTGCGCACCTGGGGCTCCAAAACTCCGGGCCACCCCGAGTACGGGCACACCGTCGGCGTGGAGATCACCACCGGGCCGCTAGGTCAGGGCTTGGGCGCTGCGGTGGGGATGGCTATGGCGGCTCGCCGGGAACGCGGCCTATTCGATCCCCACCCCGCGCCGGGTGAAAGCACCTTCGACCACTACATCTACGTCATCGCCTCCGACGGCGACATCCAGGAAGGCGTGACCTCCGAGGCCTCCTCGCTGGCCGGCACCCAGGAACTCGGCAACCTGGTGGTGTTCTACGACGCCAACGAGATCTCCATCGAGGACGACACCGCGATCGCGCTGTCGGAGGACACCGCCGCGCGCTATGAGGCCTATGGTTGGCACGTACAGACCGTTGACGGCGGCGAGGACGTCGTCGGCATCCTCGATGCGATCAAGGAAGCCAAGGCCGAGACCGGCCGGCCGTCGCTGATCGTGCTGCGCACCGTGATCGCCTATCCGGCACCCAACAAGATGAACACCGGGGCCGCACACGGCTCCGCATTGGGTGACGAGGAGGTGGCCGCGGTAAAAGAAGCCCTGGGCTTCGATCCGCAGAGCTCTTTCGTCGTGGAGCCCGAGGTGCTGGAGCACGCCCGGCAGGCGGTGGCCCGCGGCCAGGCCGCGCACGCGCAGTGGCAGAGCTCCTTCGACTCCTGGCGGCAGACCAACCCGTCCGGGGCCGCGCTGTTCGATCGCCTCATCGACCGGGAGCTGCCCGCCGGCTGGGTGGAGAAGCTGCCCACCTGGGAGCCTGGCGCCAAAGACGTGGCGACCCGCAAGGCGTCCGGGGAGGTGCTCTCCGCGATCGGCGAGGTGCTGCCAGAGTTGTGGGGTGGCTCGGCGGACCTCGGTGAGAGCAACCTCACCACGATCAAGGGGGCGGACTCGTTCGGCCCCGAGAAGATCTCCACGAAGATGTGGAACGCACAGCCCTACGGCCGCACGCTGCACTTCGGGGTGCGCGAGCATGCCATGGGCGCAATCCTCAACGGAATCGCGCTGCACGGGCCGACCCGGCCCTACGGCGGCACTTTCCTGATCTTCAGCGATTACATGCGCCCGGCAGTGCGGCTGGCCGCCCTGATGGCGGCGCCGGTCATCTACATCTGGACGCACGATTCGATTGGGCTCGGCGAGGACGGCCCGACGCACCAGCCGGTCGAGCACCTGGCGGCGCTGCGAGCCATCCCGGGGCTGGACGTGGTCCGGCCCGCGGACGCCAATGAGACCGCGGCGGCATGGAAGGCCCTGCTGGAGAAGGGGACTCGACCTACCGGGTTGGCCCTGACCCGGCAAGGGGTACCGCTGCTGGAGGGCACCGATGCCGCGGGCGTCGCGCGCGGCGGTTACGTGCTCGCCGACTCCGCGCCAGAGGTCGGCGGCGGGCTGCCCGACGTACTGCTGATCGCCACCGGCTCCGAAGTGCAGTACGCCGTCGCCGCCCTGCAGACACTGGCGGCCGAGGGAATCAGCGCTCGGGTGGTGTCGATGCCGTGCGTGGAATGGTTCGACGAGCAGGGCCAGGCCTACTGCGACCAGATACTCCCTCCGTCGGTGAAGGCGCGGGTGGCCGTCGAGGCCGGCATCGCGATGCCGTGGCACCGTTTCGTCGGCGATCACGGCGAGGTGGTCTCACTGGAGCATTTCGGTGCCTCCGCCGACTGGAAGACCCTGTACCGAGAGTTCGGATTCACCGCTGAAGCGGTGACCGACGCGGCCCGTCGTACTCTGGGTCGTATCCCTGACTGACACCCTCTACCGAGCGGAAGGACCCCTCGTGAGCAGCGTCGATACCCTGCAGGCCCTGTCCGAGGCGGGCGTGGCGATCTGGCTGGACGATCTGTCCCGGCAGCGGGTCAACTCGGGGAATCTGGCCGAGTTGATCCGCGATCGGCACGTCGTCGGGGTGACCAGCAATCCAACGATCTTCGCCAGTGCGGTGACCCACGCCGACGACTACGCCGAACAGGTACGCGAGCTGGCCGCCCGCGGCGCCTCGGTCGACGAGGCCGTGCGTGAGATCACCACGACCGACGTGCAACTGGCCTGCGACGTGTTCAGCGGGACCTGGGAGACCACCGGCCGGATGGACGGCCGGGTGTCGCTGGAGGTCAGCCCCCAGCTGGCGCACGACACCGATGGCACCCTCGCCCAGGCCGCAGAGCTGTGGAAGGTGGTCGACCGACCTAACCTCATGATCAAGGTTCCGGCGACGGCGGAGGGCCTGCCTGCCATCACCGGCACGCTGGCCGACGGGATCAGTGTCAACGTCACCTTGGTTTTCTCGGTAGAGCGCTATCGCGAGGTGATAGCGGCCTTCTTCGCCGGCCTGGAGCGGGCCAGCGCCAACGGGCACGACCTGAGAACGATCGCGTCGGTCGCGTCCTTCTTCATCTCCCGGGTGGATACCGAGGTGGACAAGCGGCTGGAGGCGATCGGCACCGAGCGGGCCCTGGCGCTGCGCGGGCAGGCCGCGGTGGCCAACGCTCGGCTCGCCTACGCGGCCTACCAGCAGGAGTTCACGACGCCGCGCTGGGCCCGCCTGAAGGCGGCCGGGGCACGTCCACAGCGGCCGCTGTGGGCGTCCACCGGGGTGAAGAACCCGAGCTATCCGGACACCAAGTACGTCACCGAACTGATCGCACCGGGGGTGGTGAACACGATGCCGGAGAAGACGCTGCTCGCCCTCGCAGATCACGGCGAGGTGCCCGGCGACCAGGTGTCAGGAACCGCCGAACAGGCTCAGCGCACCTTCGACGAGCTGGCCGAGATCGGGATGGACCTCGATGACCTGTTCGTCGTACTCGAGCGCGAGGGTGTGCAGAAATTCGACGCGTCCTGGGTCGAGCTGGGCGAGACGGTCGCCACACAGCTGACCAAGGTTGCACCACAGCCGGAGGCCTGACCGCCGATGCCGCAACTCGCCGTCGACGTCCGCTCCCCCGCCCTGGCGGCGCAAGCGCGGTCCTGCGTCGACAAGCTCGTCGAGGAACAGGTGGCCTCAGCGCTGGCCGGGCAAGATCCGACACTGTGGGGTCCGCAGGCCGAACCGGAAGCTGCCCGGCGGCTCGCCTGGGTGGCGTTGCCCGAAACTTCCCGCCCGCTCCTGGCGAGCATCCAGGCGTTACGGGCCGACCTACACGCCGACGGCATCGATCGCGTCGTGCTGGCCGGGATGGGTGGCTCCTCGCTGGCCCCCGAGGTGATGTGCGCCACTGAGAAGGTGGCGTTGACGGTGCTGGACACCACTGACCCGGGCCAGGTGGCCGATGCGCTGGCCGGGGATCTGGAACGCACCGTGCTCGTGGTGTCATCGAAATCGGGCTCCACGGTGGAGACCGACAGCCACCGTCGGGTGTTCGCAGCCGCGTTCGCCGCCGCCGGACTGGATCCGGCGGCGCATCTGGTGGTGGTGACCGACCCGGGATCACCGCTGCAGGAGATCGCCGACGCGGAAGGTTACCGCGCGGTGATCACCGCTGACCCGAACGTGGGCGGGCGTTACTCGGCGCTGACCGCTTTCGGCCTGGTGCCGGCGGGCCTGGCCGGGATGGATATCGCGAGCCTGCTGGACGACGCGGCGCACGTGGCGCCGCTGCTGGCTGTCGACGACCCGGCGAACCCAGCACTGCGGCTGGCCGCCGCGTTGGCTGCCGGACATGCCGCCGGTGCCGACAAGGTGGTGCTTGCTGACACCGGCTCGGGGATTGTCGGCTTCGGTGATTGGGCCGAGCAGCTCATCGCTGAATCCACCGGTAAGGACGGCACCGGGTTGCTGCCGGTGGTGGTGGAGGGACCGGCAGCGCCTGGCTTCGCGGACGCCGGACCGGACGCCACTCCGGTTGCGATCGGGCCTGGTGTTGATGCCGCCGCTGTGGCCGTCACCGGCACTCTGGGTGCGCAGTTGTTGCTCTGGGAACACGCCACCGCGGTGGTCGGCCGGCTGCTGGGGATCAACCCGTTCGACCAGCCTGACGTGGAGGCCGCGAAGGTCGCCGCCCGGGCTGCGCTCAACGACGCTACCGGGTCCGCTGTGGAGTGCGCCTTCGTCGACGGTGACGTGGCGGTGCACCCCGTCGGCGGTTGGTTGCCGGCTGGTGTTGCCACCCTGCGCGACGCGGTGGCGGCGCTGGTCGCCGTCACCCCAGAGCGTGGTTACCTCGCGGTGCAGGCATATCTGGACCGGGTCGCCGACGCCTCCGCAGCAGTGCTGCGAACCGAGCTGGCTCACCGTACCCACGTGCAGACCACCTTCGGCTGGGGACCTCGGTTCTTGCACTCGACCGGCCAGTACCACAAGGGCGGTTATCCGAACGGGGCGTTCCTGCAGCTGACCGGTGCGGTCGTCGATGACATCCCGGTGCCCGGCACCGCTTTCACCCTCGGGGAGCTGCAGCGAGCCCAGGCTGTGGGCGACGCCGAAGTGCTCGCCTCCCATGGCCGTCCCGTCCTGCGGTTGCACCTGGCGGACCGGGTAGCTGGGCTGATCCAGGTGGTGCGCGCGGTGCACGAGCTGCGACCATGACCACCACTGCGGACTGGGTCAATCCGCTCCTGGACAGCCGGGACAAGCGACTGCCCCGGATCGCCGGCCCTTGCGGTGTTGTGATCTTCGGCGTGACCGGCGACCTGTCCCGCAAGAAGCTGATGCCGGCGATCTATGACCTGGCCAACCGCGGACTCCTGCCGCCTGGCTTCGCCTTGGTCGGGTTCGCCCGTCGCGATTGGGCCGACCAGAACTTCGCCGAGCTGGTCCACGAGTCGGTCCGCGAGCATGCCCGGACCCCCTTTCGCCAGGAGGTGTGGGACCGGCTGGCTGAAGGCGTCAGGTTCGTGGCCGGCAGCTTCGACGACGACGCCGCCTTCGACGACCTCGCGTCGGTGGTCGAAGATCTCGATCGGGATCGTGGTACCGGCGGTAACCACGCCTTCTACCTGTCCGTCCCGCCCGCGATGTTCCCGGTGGTGCTCAAACAGCTGGCCCGCACCGGCCTCGCGACCCAGAACGGTGACCAGTGGCGCCGGGTGGTCATCGAAAAGCCGTTCGGGCACGACCTGCGCAGCGCCTGCGAACTCAACGAGATCGTCAACGACGTCTTCCCCGAGGAGTCGGTATTCCGTATCGACCACTACCTCGGCAAGGAGACCGTGCAAAACATTCTCGCGCTGCGCTACGCCAACCAGCTCTACGAGCCGATCTGGAACAGCCACTACGTGGACCACGTGCAGATCACCATGGCCGAGGACATCGGGCTGGCCGGCCGGGCCGGCTACTACGACGGCATCGGCGCGGCTCGCGACGTGATCCAGAACCACCTGTTGCAGCTGCTCGCTCTCACCGCGATGGAGGAGCCGCTGTCCTTCTCTCCCGATTCACTGCGCGGCGAGAAGATCAAAGTGCTCTCCGCGACCAAACTCGTGGAGCCGTTGGCTGAGACCACCGCGCGCGGCCGGTACACAGCCGGGTGGCAGGGCGGCACCAAGGTTGTCGGGGTGCTCGAAGAAGCGGGCTTCCACCGAGACTCCACCACCGAGACCTTCGCCGCGATCACGCTGCACGTGGAGAACCGGCGGTGGGCCGGGGTGCCGTTCTTCCTGCGCACCGGCAAGCGGCTGGGCCGGCGGGTCACCGAGATCGCGGTGATGTTCACACGGGCCCCCCACCTGCCCTTCGAAGAGACCATGACCGAGGAGCTGGGACAAAACGCTTTGGTCATCCGGGTTCAGCCGGACGAGGGTGTCACGATCCGGTTCGGCTCCAAGGTGCCCGGAACCGCGATGGAGG
>JALZDN010000095.1 GCA_030862525.1 Actinomycetota bacterium
GCACCCCCTGGGTGATCGCGACCTCCTTCACCACATACCGGAAGGTCATGATGTTGTCGGCCATGGTCAGCGCGTCGGCGTAGCGCAGGTCGATCTCCTGCTGGCCCGGGGCGCCCTCGTGATGGCTGAACTCCACCGAGATGCCCATCTGCTCGAGCGCCTCGATGGCATGCCGGCGAAAGTGCGGCGCAACATCGTGGCTGGCCTGGTCGAAGTACCCGCCGGAGTCCGCGGGTATCGGTTCGGAACCGTTGTCGGGCAGGTCACGCAGCAGGTAGAACTCGATCTCGGGGTGCACGTAACAGGTGAACCCGGCCTCCGCCGCCCTGGACAGCCCCCGGCTCAGCACGTGCCGCGGGTCGGCCCACGACGACGAACCGTCGGGCATCGCGATGTCGCAGAACATCCGGGCCGAGTAGTGCTCCCCGGTCGGGTTCTCCCACGGCAGCACCTGGAAGGTGGACGGGTCCGGCTTGGCGACCATGTCGGACTCGTAAGCTCGGGCGAAGCCCTCGATGGCCGACCCGTCGAAGCCGATGCCCTCGGCAAAGGCTCCCTCCAGCTCCGCTGGAGCCACGGACACCGACTTGAGGTAGCCCAAGACGTCGGTGAACCACAACCGAACGAATCGGATGTCGCGTTCCTCCAGCGTGCGCAGCACGAACTCCTGCTGGCGATCCATGTGCGAAGGGTAGAGGACTGTGGGTGACGGCCGTGTTGTCCGCCCCCTACGATGCGACCATGCCGCGCCGACATCTGCGCCTTCTCGCCTTGCTCGCCGCATTGGTCATCGCACTGATCACATCCTGCGACAGCAGCGGTGGGCGACGCGCCGACCTCCCCGACGGCGCTCGACTGCTCGCCGACTCCGCCACAGCGATGCGACCAGTGACCAGCGCCCGGTTCAACGTCGACGTCCAAGGCAATGCGCCAGAGATCCCGTTTCAGTCAGCCCAGGGCCAACTCACCCGGGAGGGATCAGCGAAAGGCACCGTCAATCGCAACCAAGGCGGACAGATCGTCGAACTTGAGGTCGTGGTTGTCGGCGACCAACTCTACCTGCGTGGTGTCACCGGTCCTTTCCTGAAGTTGCCGGCCTCCAACCTCAGCGCGATCTACGATCCGCGTCTGATCCTCGACCCGAACCGCGGCATTGCGGCGGTGCTCGCCAGCGGCACGGAAGCCAGCACCGAAGCCCGTGAGCAAGTCGGCGGGGTGGACAGTTACCGGGTCGAGGTCAACTTCCCGGCGCAGCCACTGGGCGCCCTGCTTCCAGGGCCGCAAGACGAAGCCAAGACCGGTACGGTGTGGATCGCCGCCCAGGGTTCCCGGCTGGTGCAGGCCCAGTTCCCAGCCTCCGACGGCACGATCTCTGTCCGCTTCTCCGAATATGACGCCCCGGTCGACATCACTGCGCCCGCCTGATCCCGGTCTTCTTCGATGAACGCGACGGCAACCCCGGTCCGCCGCCGCGGGCTGGCGCTGGGCATTGGCGCGCTGGTCACTCTGCTGGCAGCACTGGACGCCTATGTCGTCGTCAGCTTGCTCATCGACATCATCCGCGACCTGCAGGTGCCGCTGAACCGCCTGGAGCGGGCCACCCCGATCGTCACCGGCTTCCTGCTGGGCTATGTCGCCGCGATGCCGCTGCTGGGTCAAGCGTCCGACCGCTTTGGCCGGCGCAGGCTGCTGCAGGTGTGCCTGGTCCTGTTCGCGGTCGGGTCGGTGGCCACCGCGGTCGCAGAAACCTTGTCGCTGCTCGTGGCCGGGCGGGTGCTGCAGGGCGTCGCCGGTGGCGCATTGCTGCCGGTGTCCATGGCGCTGGCTGCTGACCTGTGGACGGACCGTGGCCGGTCCACCGCGTTGGGCGCGCTGGGGGCTGCGCAGGAGCTGGGCAGCGTGCTGGGCCCGCTGTACGGCGTGGCGGTGGCCGCGCTGGCTGGCTGGCGCGGTGTGTTCTGGGTGAACGTTCCGATCGCTCTCGCCGCAGTGGTGGCGGTGCAGCTGGCCGTGCCGGCTGCGACCAGGGCCGGGGCCGGGCAATCCCGGGCCCGCGCACCGCTGGACCTCGTCGGCGGCGGGCTGCTGGCGCTCACGCTGGCGCTGCTGGTGGCGGGGCTGTACAACCCCGAGCCAGATCGTGGGGTGCTGCCACCGTGGGGGTGGTCGGCCCTGGGCGTGGCCGCCGTGACCGGGATCGCCTTCGTGCTGTGGGAACGGTGGGCGACGGTGCGGCTGCTGGATCCCGACGGCGTGTGGTGGCGAGTCTTTCTCGGTTCGCTGGGGGTCAGCCTGGCCGCCGGTGCAGCTCTGATGGTGACGCTGGTCGACGTCGTGCTCTACGCGCAGACGTTGCTGGGCCGCGACGCCACCGGCGCGACCCTGCTGCTGATCCGGTTCCTGGTGGCACTGCCCGCGGGTGCGCTGATCGGTGGGTTTGTCGCAGGCCGGGTGGGTGACGCCGCGGTGGCCGTCACCGGCATGTCGTTGGCCGCCGTGGGCTACTTGTTGGTCGCCGGATGGCCCGCGGAGGTCTTGGCCGCCCGCCACGATCTCGGCCTGCTAACCCTGCCTCGGCTGGATTCCGACCTGGCGCTGGCCGGATTCGGACTCGGCCTGGTGATCGCGCCACTGTCCGCGGCGGCGCTGCGCGCCACCCCGGCCGACCGGCACGGCGTCGTGTCCGCCGCGGTGGTGGTGGCCCGGATGACCGGGATGCTCATCGGCGTCGCGGCGCTGTCGGCGTGGGGACTGCACCGCTTCCGGGAACTCACCGCCCAGCTGGCCACCCCGCTGCCCTTCGGGGTCAGCGGCGAGGTGTACCAACGGCAGCTCACCGAGTACCAGCTGGCTCTGGAGGCCGCGCTGCACACCCAGTATCGGGAAATCTTCCTGCTCACCTCAGCGGTGTGCCTGCTCGGCGCGGTGGGCGCCCTACTGATCAGCAATAGGGGTGCCACCGGCCACTCAGGTTCCGGCGACGCACAGCGTCTTGCGCTCCGGTAAGACCAGCCGCACTAGATAGTTGGAGACCGTCTCGTCCACGCACTGCACCCCCTGCAGCGCCACCGTGTGCTGATTACCTTCGAAGCTGAGCAACCTGCCGTTGAGCTGGTTTGCGAGTTCCACCCCAGCCTGGTAGGGAGTTGCCGGATCACCGGTCGTGGAGATCACCAGCACCTTCGGCAGCCCGTCGACGTCCGGCTTGCCGGGCTGGAAGGTCGGCGGCACCGGCCAGAAGACGCAGGCGTCCCGGGCCGACGACGGAGGGTTGCCGTCATCGAGGAAGGGCGCGACCTCCCGATAGCGCCGATCGGCCTCCCGGATCACCGCGGGATCAGTCACCGGGGGGTCGTCGAGGCAACGGATCGCCTTGAAAGCGTCCTGGCTGCCGGAGTAGCCGTCTTCGTCACGCTGGTAGTAAAGGTCGGCCAGAGCCAGCAGGGTGGAGCCGTCGCCGACGGACAGCTGGGTGAGACCCCGGTTGAGAATCGGCCAGAACTGGTCACTGTACAGCGCCTGGATCGTGCCGATGGTGGCGTCGTTGTAGGAGAACTTGCGGTTGCCTATCGGTAGCGGCGCAGCGATCAGCGGGCGCAGCAACTCTTGGAATCTCTGACTGGCCTGATCCTTTGGAGTACTGCCCAGCCAGCACTGCGGCTGGCCAAGACACCAGTCGACGAACGCGTCGAACGACTGCTGGAAGCCCGCGCCCTGATTCACCAAGCTCTCCACCAGGTTCTCATCCGGATCCAAAGCACCGTCGAGCACCATCGCCCGCACATTGCCCGGGAACTGCTCCGCGTAGGCAGTACCGATACGGGTGCCGTAGGAGTAACCCAGATAACTGAGTTTCTCGTCGCCGAGCGCCGACCGCATCACGTCCATGTCCCGCGCGACGTCCCTGGTGCCGGCGGTGGCGAGGACGTCCCTGCCCAACCGCTCGGCGCACAGCGCGGCGTAGGCCTGGTTCTCGCTCTCGGTCTGGGCGATGCCAGGCGGCGAGGTGTCCAGGTCGAGGTCGAGGCGCTCGGCATCCTGCTCCTGGGTGTTCCGGCACACGATCTTGGGCTCGCTGGCGCCGATCCCTCGAGGGTCGAACCCAACCAGATCGAACCGGCGGGCCAAATCCGTGCCGTTCACCGCCCCCGCCGCGGCCAGCGACGCGACAGCGGCCATTCCTGAAGCACCCGGGCCACCGGGGTTCACCAGCAGCGAACCCAACCGTTCTTGCTGGCTATTGGCGGGTCGGCGCAACAACCCGAGCTGGGCGGTGCGCCCTTGCGGGTTGGCGTAGTCCAGGGGCACCTCCACCCGGGTGCACTGCAGCCCGGGGTCGGCGAACGACTCCTCGGTGCGGTCGGTGGTGGCGAACTTCTGGCAGCCGCCCCAGGTCAGCCTCTGGCCGTAGAACCGCTCCAACCCTGCGGGCACTTGGCCGACGGGCCCCGCGTCGGACTGAACGTCCGGATTTGACCCGGCGGCGTCGGCGGACTGGCGATCACCGACGGCCCCGGCGGCGCACCCACCGATTGCGAGCGTGGTCATCAGGACAGCGGTCAGGCGCAACGGGCGCGACACGCAGGGCATTTGGCGAATCCTACTGAGCCCCGAACAGCTGTGGGGGTGGGGCTGCGCCTGACCGTGCTGGATGATGAGGGTCATGCCGCAGCTGCGTCTGGCCTTAGCTCAAGTGAACCCCTGCTTGGGGGACCTGCCGGGCAACGCCACGATGATCGCTGCGACCTGCCGGAAGGCCAGTGCCGCCGAAGCGCACATCGTGGTGTTCGGCGAGATGACGCTGACCGGTTATCCGGTGGAAGACCTGGCGATGCGCGAGTCCTTCGCCGCCGCGTCGGCGCAGGCCCTCAATAGCCTGGCCACGCTGCTCGTTGACGACGGTTGCGGCGAGTTGGCCACCGTCGTGGGATATCTGGACTTCGACGCCCAAGGGCCCCGCAACGCAGTCGCGGTCTTGTACCGCGGCCAGGTGGTGGCTCGTCAGTTCAAGCACCACCTACCCAATTACGGGGTGTTCGACGAACGCCGCTACTTCATCCCCGGCACCGCCCTGACCGTGTTCCGCTTGCACGGCTTGGAGATCGGGATGGTGATCTGCGAAGACATCTGGCAGGTAGGTGGCCCGATCACGGCACTGGCGCAGGCTGGGGTGGACCTGATGGTCGCCCCCAACGCCTCGCCCTACGAACGTTGCAAGGACGATATCCGGCTGGCCCTGCTAGCCCGCCGCGCCACCGAGGCGAGCGCGCCGCTGGCCTACGCCAACCTGGTGGGAGGCCAGGACGAGCTGGTCTTCGACGGGGACTCGATGGTGGTCGATGCGCGCGGCGAGCTGCTGTTGCGGGCGCCGCGGTTCGGCGAGCAGCTTCTGGTGCTCGATTTGAACCTGCCCGGCGGGTCGGCCAGGGCAGCGGGCCGGTATGCCGGGCTGGACGTTTCCCGGGTGATCCTCACCGAGGATCCGCTGCCGGCCTACCCGCCTGTGCCGGCTGCGCCGAGCGCCGAGCGGCTGTCCGACGAGGCCGAGGTGTGGGGTGCGCTGGTGACCGGGCTGGGTGACTACGCGCGCAAGAATGGATTCCGCTCGGTGGTACTCGGGCTGTCCGGTGGGATCGACTCTGCGGTGTGTGCCGCGCTGGCGGTGGACGCGCTGGGCGCCGACGCGGTGTATGGGGTGTCCATGCCGTCGTCGTATTCCTCCACACATTCCCGCTCCGATGCCGCCGACCTGGCCGAACGTACCGGCCTGCACTACCAGGTGCAGCCGATCGGGAAGATGGTGGACGTGTTCGTGGGGCAGCTGGGGCTGACCGGCATCGCCGAGGAGAACGTCCAGGCCCGCTGCCGGGGAGTGACCCTGATGGCGCTGTCCAATCAGCACGGTCACCTGGTGCTGGCCACCGGAAACAAATCCGAGCTCGCGGTGGGCTATTCGACGATTTACGGTGACGCCGTCGGCGGGTTCGCACCGATCAAGGACCTGCCCAAGACCGCGGTGTGGGCACTGGCACGGTGGCGCAACGCCGTGGCGGACAAGCGGGGCGAGACCCCACCGATCCCGCCCAACTCGATCGGCAAGCCACCCTCGGCCGAGCTGCGACCCGGCCAGGTGGACGCCGACTCGCTGCCCGACTACGCGTTGCTCGACGCCGTACTCGACGAGTACGTGGAGGGTGACCGCGGTTTCGGTGATCTGGTGGCCGCAGGTTTCGAGCCGGAGCTGATCGAACACATCGTGCGGCTGGTGGACGCCGCGGAGTACAAACGCCGGCAGTACCCGCCCGGCACGAAGATCACCTTGAAAGCCTTCGGACGGGACCGGCGACTGCCGATCACCAACCGCTGGCGCGAACGCTCCCCCTGCTGACCCCTACCGGCGTGTCGTCCGCTCCTGCACGGTGTGTTGGCCCCTCCCGCACGCTACGTCGTCCGCTCCTGCACGGTGTGTCGGCCCTTCCTGCACGCTGAGGGACGCTACTCACCGCGCGATGCCGTCAACCCGCTCCTGCAGTAGGTCGGTGTGCTCGCGCGCGGCTCGCCATAGCGCGACCGTGGTGCGGTGAATCATCGGCGAGGCTCCGTCCCTGTGAGTCTCGTCGCACGCCAATGGCAGGCGCTCACATTCGGTGTCACGCTCTGCGTTATCAGCCATCGGCACAACCCGGGGACCGGTGAAGACCGCCGGCCTCGAGGGAGGACGGTCAACGATGACCGCAGCTGCTGTCGAGCCCATCCTGTACGGCGGACCGATCGACCCGGATCGGAAGGTCAAGCGGATCCGGATCGAGGACCTTCTCGCGGCCAAGCGTCGCGGGGAAAAGTGGGCAATGCTCACCGCCTACGACTACTCCACCGCGACCCTCCTGGATGCCGCGGGCATCCCGGTGCTGCTGGTCGGTGACTCCGCGGCCAACGTGGTGTACGGCTATGAAACGACGGTGCCGGTGACCGTCGACGAACTGATACCCCTGGCGCGCGGCGTGGTCCGCGGGGCTCGTCGAGCGCTCGTCGTCGCCGACCTGCCTTTCGGCTCCTACCAGTCCTCCCCCACGCAGGCGCTACACACTGCGGCGCGTTTTCTCAAAGAGGCTGGTGCCCATGCGGTGAAGCTGGAGGGCGGTCGCCGGGTGCTTCCCCAGGTCGAGGCGCTGACCGAGGCCGGTGTGCCGGTGATGGCCCACCTCGGGCTCACCCCGCAGTCGGTGCACGCCTTGAGCGGTTACTCCGTGCAGGGGCGCGGTGAGCAAGGCGAACGGCTGGTGGAGGACGCAAAGGCGCTGGAAGCGGCGGGCGTGTTCGCCATCGTGCTGGAGGTGGTGCCCTCCCAACTCGCCGCCCGGATCACCGCAGCCACCGTGGTGCCCACCATCGGCATCGGCGCGGGGCCCGACTGCGACGCGCAGGTCCTGGTGTGGCAGGACATGGCTGCCTTCCGCGTTCCGGGCGGTCGTATGCCGAAGTTCGTCAAAACCTATACGGAACTCGGCGATGGGCTGCGGGAGGCCGCTCGACACTTCGCCGAAGACGTCCACTCAGGCGCGTACCCAGGCACGGAACACACATACAGCTGAGCACTTCGCCGCGTGTCCGGCTCTCATGCACGGTGTGTCGCCGCACTCGTGCACACCGTTTGATGCTGTCACCACGGGGTTCGCTCGGCGAGGACGTCGGCATGACAGGCTTGCGGCGCGCACCAGCAACCCAGCGCGCGCCCAGTCAGCTCCCCGCCGCTGATCCTGGCGAGCAGCTCCGGTTGCTCATCGAGCCATTCGTCGTAGCGGCGCACCATCGCCTCCCGGTCAGTGCCGGCCTGCTTCACGAACGGGTTGGCGAAATCCGATTGTGGCCAGGAGTGGCGTGACCCGGCGTGGCCGACGTAGCTGATCACGCCGTAGTCCAGCAGCCATGGCACGAGGTGGCGATGTGGGCCGCCGCGGCGCACGTTGACCACCACGGTCCGGCCGTGGAGGACCTGCAGGGCCAACTCCCGTTCGGCGGCGGTCCACCGCTGGGCATCGTCGGGCAGCTCAGAGACCACAAACGGACACGTTAGGAGATCCAGTTCCTTGAGCTGATTCCGGCTGTGCTTGAGGTGAGAACACGCCGTACCTGTGAGCCGGACACACCAGACAGGAGAGCCGGACACGCCCGAGAGGCCCAACAGCCCCGCCGCTATTCGGCTCCGAATGGCGATGGGGAGGGACGCCGGGGTATCGGGTCCAAGCAGGAGACTAGGACCTCGCGGGACTGGGGGTCGGCAACCACGGCGTCGTCCCGATCCCGGTACACCAGCTCACCGCTGGCGTCGATCTCAAGCAAGTACCCAGCCTCGGCGAGCTGGCCCTCATCGAGGTCGACCAACCGTTCGGTGCGGCTGGGCACCACCCGGTAGACGGGCCATGGGAGGTCGCCGTAGGCCTGGTGCAACTCATCGATCAGGTAGGCCATCTGCTGCTGCCAGGGCAGCGGCATCTCCTCGGCCAACGACCGTGGCAGCACGACATAGCCCTCATCGACCCCGAGCGTTGCCAGCGCGAGATGGTCCCGTAGCGGAGTGGCCGAAGCCGGCCGACCAGCCGGCCGCGGAATGGGATCCGACGCGTACACCGTCACCTCCGGAATGTCAGGCCTCCGCGGCGACCGGCACCCCGGGCCGGACCGCGAGCGGCATCATTTCGTACTCGTCGAAGCTCATGGCCCGCTGCCGCAGCGGCACCGTTTGGTTGGCCGCCTCGACCATCTGACCGTTACCCAGGTACATCGCAACGTGGTGGATGCTGTCCGGGTTCGAGGTGTCATAAGCCCAGAACAGCAGGTCCCCCGGCTGCGCCTGGCGCACCGGCAGCTGGACACCCGCCCAGTATTGCTGCCGCGACACCCGGGGCAGCGTGACCCCCGCTGACTCGTAGGCTCGCAACATCAGCCCCGAGCAGTCATAAGAATGGGGGCCGGTGGCGCCCCAGACGTAAGGCTTGCCGACTTCGCCAAGCGCGAACTGCATCGCCCGCCCGGCGACCTCGGAGGGCGCCGGCAGCGGTGTGGTGCACGATGCTGGGACGAACTCCGCGACGTTCCCACCCACGGTGCTGATCACGTTCACTGCCAGCGGTTCCCACTGGTGATAGCGCAACGGGAACGCGGATCGCTCGATGGCCTGCGCGATATCCCCCGGCCGCCGGGTTTCCCAGTTGGGCACCATCAGCAGCACGTCGTAGAACTTGTTGATCTGATAGACCGGATCGGTGACCTGGGTGACGCTGCCCCAGCCCATCGAGGGGCGCATCTGAAAGATCCCCAGCGAATCCCGGTCGCCGTAGGTGAGGTTATGCAGCCGCGACTCGGTCATCCCGGCCTGGATGGCGATCTGCCACGCGCGCGGTGGCAGCCCGCGCTGCTTCCCGATCGCGATGATCAGGTCGACGATGGCCCGTTGTTCGTCGTCGAGGTCGCTGACCTGAACGACCACCTGTGGCGCTTCCCGCGGATCGGTGGAAGCAAGCACCGAGCCGCACGGCACTCCGAATCTCCAATCGCCGGAACCGACGCCGCCGAGCAGGACCGAGATCGCGGACACCGCGATGAGGCCGCCGAGCAAACCGACCACCAGGAGCCCGATCAGCCACCGACGCACAGCTCAACCCACCCGTTGGTAACCGGCCACTCGCCACCCGGCTGGGGTGGAGACCAGCAGCAGCCGCATCACCACCCCGGTGGTCGGCACGTCCACCTCGGCCGAACTCGCGCCCGAGCTGATCGTTCGAGGCTCGCCGGTGATCTTCGCCTCCGGCACGTTCGCCGGGTCGATCGACCGCAGTTCGGGGAGCAACTCCTCGGTGGTGTACGGCCTCAGCTGCTCAACCCACCGCGCCGTGTCAATGCCGTTCGGGACGGTCAAGAACGCGCGTACCCAGGACTTCGCGACCGACAGGGCTGCGGTCGGGGCCGGGGTGCTTGGACGGGAAGGTGGTCGAGGCTGCGCCCTCGGGGTCGCGCCGGGCACCGCCGCACCGGAAGCCGGGGCCAACGAGTTGATCTGCGGGCTGCTTGACGGCGCTGCAGCGACCTTGTTTCTCGTCCCGCTGTCGGGCAGGGCCATCCCGAGCCCGACGGCGAGCGTGACCAGCGCAAGCGCAGTGCCGGCGAGATGCCTGGGAGACCGCAGCGGCCAACCCCAGAATGTGCGGTAGACGGCCGCGCGGCCACGGTGGGTGCGGATCGGCACTGCGCTGACCTCCCTCGCTCAGTCCGTGGCCCGGGCGCTGTCACCGTCGGCGGCGTCCACACCGACTTCGAGGCCGGCCGAGGGCCGGTACACCACCCACACCGGCCGCCCGGCCACTTCCTCCAGCTCGGCTTGCCGGGGCGCGCGCGGATCTCCCGACGCCGACGGCACGTACACCGGCTCCTCATCGACCCGGGCGCGACGGGATGCGGTCGAACTGAAACCGGTCGGCAGCGCAGCTGCCTGAATCGGCCGGGATCCGATCTCATCGGCTCGGCTCGGTGACGCCTCACCACCTGTGCCAGATCCGTCGGGGCTTCGGGGACCGAGCACCGGGGTTGCCAGACCACCACCACGGCGATCCGAGCGGTCTGCCACGACGACCACTGGTACGGCCGCCTCCGGACGGACTCGACCACCAGATACCGGTTCTCCGGTTGGTGCGCCCTGATCAGCCTCGGCGCCGCGGGTCTCCTCCCAGAAGCGCTCCGACGGGGTGGACTCGACGCCTGCCCTGCGCCGTCGCAGCCGGGCCAGCACACCCGGTGGGGCGGCGGGTAGCGCACCCCCCACCGCACCGACCGACAGCTCCATCATCTGCCACATGCGGCGGACCGGTCGGGACACCAGCAACATCACCAGCGTGATCATCCCGGCGAGGAGCATCTCCGCGAGCACCGAGATGTTGCGGGAGGGGTCGAACACCCACACCATCACCAACGTGTGCAGCGCGGCCAGCGCCGACAGCACGACGACGTTGAGCAGCGCGGCACCGACGACGCGACCGACGCCCCGCAGCAGTTCGTGGTACAGGATCGCAATCAGGCCGATCACCGGCCCGAGCAGGATGACCACTCGGAGCAGGACCTGGGCCAGCAGCAACGCTGCCTGGGCGAGAAACTGAAACAGCCCGAACATTATCGATTGCAAAGCAGCCAGGAACCCGACGCCGATCCGGTTGCCATCCACGCCTTGGAAGTGGCCGTAGGCGCTGCCCGTCCGGGCGGCGATTGCCTTGTACTCCTCCTTCTTACGTTCCGCGACGCCGGATTCCGGATTGTCCGCGCCGTCCGCGATCTCCTGCTTGGTGAAGGCCTGCGCGCGGACCAGGTCGCGGCCCAGCTGAACGGCCTGCGGCCCGTCCGGGGAACCGAATTCTCCACGCAACCAATTGCGGTAGATGATCTGGTCGTGCAGCAGAGTCGGCAGCGCATCGCGCTGCTCGATACCGACCTCGTTCAGGAACCCGGTGCGGATCTGGTTGCTGCCCTCGACCAGCACGCCATCGAGCACCTGGGTGTACAGCAGCGGGGTGAGGTAGGTCGCTGCGGCCAGCCAGATGCCGGCCAGCGCCCACGCCGCCCGCTTGCTGACCGTGGCGAGATCGCCCCGCCAGATCGACCGGAACAGCACGATGGCCAGCAGCACCGCGATCAGCCCGAACCAGGGTGCGTACACGGTGTCGTAGAGCGCGACCGTGCCCGAGACGATCAGGTCATTCAACGGGGCCAGCAGGCCTCCGTCGGAAAGCGCGTAGTGCAGCCCGTTGGTGGCGCCCACGACCGCCTTGCCGATGTCGAACAGCAGGCCGCCAGTCCAGGTGTCGATCACCGCGTTCGGGTTGCGCAGACCTGATGGACCACAGCCAAGGTCGTAGGTGTGCCAAACCAGCCCGGCGTAGCCAACCTCGTGGTAGACGCTGTTCGGCGCGCCGGTCTGCAACGGCGTGGGGTCGATGGCGCCGACCATGCCGGATCCGGGGCGCTCCGGGTTGGGCGCATCCTTACAGTCGTCGACGCCAGGAACCTGCGCCAGCCCTGGTAGTCCCGATGCTGGTGAGCCCAATGCCGGTGATCCCAGCGCTGCCTGCACGCCGAACAACACGATGACCACCAGCAGCAGAGCCGCAGCCGTCGTGCCCCGCCGCATCCGGGTCGTCATGCTTTGGCCTTGGTGGTGACCTCGCGACCGATCTCGTCGCGGGCTGAGCCGTTGCGCTGGGGGTCGATCACCGGCTCAAGACCCGCGCCACCATCGGCGTGCGCATCAGGCGGTGCTGCACCGGGCAGCTCACCGGCCGAGACGCCGCCGCGCAGCGCGTCCGGGGTGGTGTCCAGCGCGGCGCACAGGTGCTCCAGGTGGGCGCCGGAGAAGTCCACCCGGACTCGCTCCACTCCCCCGGCGCCATCGCCGAAGATGAACTGCCGAGGGGCCCGGTCCCGTTCCGTGGCCAGCCTTTCACCGCCCGGGCGACGGCCCAGCGACGCCACTACCTGCTCGTAGCCGGCCTCGACGGGCACCTTGAGCAGTCGCAGCGCATCGGACTGCGCCGGCCCATCGTCCAGCCTCCCGACGAACACGGAGTCCAGCAGCGACACGAAGCCTTGGATCTTGAGGAAGTCTGCTGGGATCTGCGACGACAGCAGCACGCGGACGTTCCACTTGCGGGAGTCGCGGGCGAAGCGGTTCATCAGTACCCGGCCGGTGGGGACCTCGGACAGGAAGAAGGCCTCGTCGATCCAGACCCCCTTGCGCTGGTCGCGAGGACGTTCGTAGATCGACCGTTGGGTCAGCCACGCCGCGAGGTTGAGCAGTTCCACACCGAGGGACTCCGCATCGGTCCAGTGCTCGCGGCCGACGGCGTCCTTGGGCAGGGTCAACCCGGACATGGTGAGCACGGTGAGCCGGTCGTCGCGCACCTCGGTGTAGGGGTCGGCGCCTTTCTCGGGAATGAGCAACGACATGCGCTCGCGCATCTCATCGAGGAAGTCGGCGACCACCATGGCGTGCTCGTGGTGCTCGGAGGGGTCACGGCGCAGCATCTCGAAGACCTGCCCTGGATGCGCGTCAGGTCGCCCCCCCACCGCACGGACCGCGCGGAGTAGCACGATGCGGGTCTTGGCCATCCGGGCGACCTCGAAGGGCAGCACGCCGGTGAGCACGTCGAGTACCAACCGGCGTCGGGTGGCAGCAGTCAACGCTTTCTCTCGCCGCCAGGACCGCTCCGGGTCCTCCTCGTCGAGGAAATGCGCCAGCGCAGGCTCGGCGACCACCCGGTACGGGTTGAGGATGCCGGGCTGGGCGTTGAGCAGGTTGATCGGCCGGGCGTAGGGCCGCAGCTCGGGCAACTCACACAGCTTGGCCAGCGGTCCCGACGGGTCCAGCAGGGTCCAGTACGCGCCGGAACGCAGCGTCTTGTAGACGATGCCGCCGCCGAGGAACGACTTGCCACCGCCGAGCCCGGCCACCAGCGCGGTCAACCCGGAGGAGTCCCGGATCTCCTGGGCCATCCACGGATCCCACGCCACCGGACGCCGGGTGGCGGTGCACGTCTCGCCGAGCAGGATGCCGCGCCGGTCCCCCACCTCCGCGGTGGCGGTGGGCACCGCCGAGGCCGCCCAGATCACCGAACCGCGGCGCAGGTAGGCACCCGAGGACAGCGGCTCACCGGGGATGAACTCGCGGGCCAATGCGTACTGCGCTTCGGGATGCTCGATGGCGATCTTGGGCTTGTAGAGATCCAGTAGCTGTTGGGCCAACCGCAGCGCATCCCGGTCGGTGGGCCCCGAGACCGCCAGCCGCCACCACGAACGCACTCGGGTGCCCAGCGCGGTGAAACCCGACGTCATCTCGTCGTCGATCTCCAGCACCCGGCCGGCCTGGCGGACCAGGCTCTGCGGCGGCTCGAGGTCGTGCTCGTCGGTGTAGTGCCGCACCTGGGAACGCACCTTGTTCATCTGCCGCTGCAGCTCGCCGGCGACCTCCTCTGGGCGGCGCACGTAGATGCGTGCTGACCATTCGACCCCAGCCGGCAGGCGGTCCGAACGCTGCACCCAGGGATCGTCGATCTCCGGGATCCGCAACCCGTGCATCTGTCCCACGGTGAGCACCACAACGTGCCGAGCGATCCCGGCGTTGGAGCCGGTGCGACCGCGCACGGTGAGGGTGGGCGCGTAGGGCTCGGTGTGGAAATCCGCGGCGTCGGTGAAACTGGCCAGATCCTCCGGCTCCCAGGTGGCCCCGGGCACGACGGGCAGGTTGCGCGGGGCGGGCAGTCCCAGCGAACACGACCGGTGCATCAGCCAGGACATCTCCTCGGCGGTGACCGGCCTGCCCTCCAGCCCGGCGACGCCGATCACCCCGTCGAGGTGTTCGACCTCGGCGTCCACCGCGACCAGTTCGGCGTCGACTGCGGTGGGGAACACCCGCCGCAGCACCGGCGCGGCCCGCTCGACGACCCGGTCCACCATGGACCGGGTCTGCACCTGAACGCCGAGATAGACCTCCTTCTCAGCCATCGAGTGCCCGAGCAGTTGCTGCTGCTCACCCACCATGTAGTCGTCAAAGGAGAGCGCACCGGGGGTGTCAGGCAGCCGCCCCACTGCGTTACGCGCGTGCGCCTCGGCCCACATCCGGATCGGGTACGGGCGGGCAGTGACCCGCAGGTGCAGCCACCGGCCCTGTAACTCCGCATACTGCCCGGCGATGGCGTGGATCAGGTCCTGACGTTGCGAGTCCGAGCGAAACGACCAGCGCTGCGGCGCGAGCCGGTACCAGGCGTAGACCTCCTGCCCGTTGCGGACCAGGTGGCCATCGATGGAACGCAGCCCGATTGAAGGGGTGTAAGTAGGGACCGCGGCTTCTCCGGGGAGCTTGTGGCTGCGCCGGGTCGAACCCCCTCGAGGGGCGGCCGCAGTGGCTGTCGAGCGCTGAGTGTTCGGTGCGGGTTGCTGGTCACGTTCACGCCTGCGGGGGGGACGTCCGAGCCCGAACAACGTCACCCTCCTTCCTGGCACGCCCCCGACGAGTTGGCCCCTGGCCTGGCCGGGGGCGGCTGTGTTGAACGCGGATCTGCGCCGCACTGGCGGCACCACCCGCAGCTGCGGTCTTCTCCCGCGGAGCGGTGAGCTCGCGGACCCCCATGGCGGCAACGGCGGTCAGTGGCCGCTCGTGGCTGATCCGGGAGCCGATCATCCGGGTGAGCAGGATGGTGATGAGCAGTCCCCAGCCAGTCGAGAAGAAGCTGAAGCCGATGCCCAGCTGGCGCTCGACGCCAAGCACCACAAGGAACACCACCGTCCCCACGCCCCAGGCCACATACCGCGCCCGCCAAGGAAACGTTGCCTTCGGTGGCCCGAGCCAGACCGCGTCTACCCGGTAGACATCGTCATCGGTGCGAATCCGCAACGGCCGCTCACTCCTCGATTAGCCGCTGAACAGGCCGGCGATCCACGTTCCGAGGTCCACCCCGGCCCCAGAGACTGCCAACCCGACGATGCCCAACGCGATGATCACTCCTCCGACCCGCCGCATCACGCCGGCGTTGTCGCCCTTACCACCGCCGAGCCACAGCAGCAGCACCGCCACACCCAGCAGCAACAACGGCACGACGTTGTCCAACATCCACGTGCGCAAGTTGTTCGTGCTCAACTCCGCTTGGGCGACCACGATCAGCGCAGTCATCGCAACCCCCTCGGGGTTTGATCACGGTTCAGCACCGAGCGGCCGCCCGGCGGATGCTGAGTAGACCATGCCAGGGTTGGCGGACAGTACCCGGTACGCCACGCCCAGTGGTCACCCATATAGAGGTAGGACAACCCCGGGATCTCTGGTGCACCCGCCTGGGATGCACCGTCTGCGGTCGCAAGCCAGCCGATCGGCGCCCTCAAGGTGTCGGACGCCCCGTCCGGGCCACCTTTGCGTCCGGTGGCTCACGTGCAGTGAACTCCCCGGTCGGCGCAGCGATGTCCACGACAGCTGGGCGGGTCACGTCCGCGCGCTCCACCGGCGTGTCTACTGCTCCTGCCCGGTGTGGTGGTGCTCCGTGCTCGCGTGTACGGGTGCCGTGCGAGGACAACTACGAGATCGACCGCGAGGTCGTCCAGCGGATCCAGCAGATCGTCCCGGAGATGGGCCGAACCGCATGGGACAACCGGAACTTCCTGATCCGCGTGACTCGCTTCATCCCCAGCCAGACCGGAATCATCCCGTTCCTCGACTGCGGGTCTGGACTATCCTCGGCGGAGACATTCACCAGGCCGCTCAGCGAATCCAGCGAGTGCCCGCGTGGTATATGTCGACAACGACCCTGTAGTGGTTGCGCACGGGCGGGCGCTCCTCGAGAAAACGATTACACCCACTTCAGCGCTGCTGACATCTTCGAGCCACGCCAGGTCATCAATGATGAAGTCGTGCATAGCTACCTTGACTTCTCCGAGCCGATCGCGCTGTTCCAACTCGGGACGCTGCACCACTACGCCGGTGAGCGTAGCCGCAGAGCATCATGGCCGAATACATCGATGCCCTACCCTCGGGCTCCTACGTGGCGATCAGCCACTTCTGCGACCTGAGACCACTCCCGAGCTGAGCGAGCTCGCCGAAGGTTGGAACAGATCTTCCTGCGCAGCCCAATGGGCTGTGGAGTGTTCCGTACCTCGCCGAAATCGAGGGCATGTTACCGGGCTTGGAACTGATCGAGCCTGGTCTGATTAAGTGTGCCGGCTGCGGCCCGACGGTCCAGCAAGCCGTTCGAGCCCGTGCAGCACTGCATGGCCGGAGCGGTCGGGCGCAAACCCTAAACGGTTCTCCCGGCTCCGCCCATGAGGGTCCGCCAAAGAGCTTCCCTACTCAACGCAGTGCATAAGATCTCGTGGTGCAGGCAGCAGCTCAGGTGATCAGCGAGCTGGGGTCGAAAGTCGTCCGGATGCGGTCTCGACGGAGGTGCGCACGCATTCCTGAGCAGCGCGGTGCCGGAACGGCGCAGCGGCCAGGTAGATTCCACGTGCGGCGATCAGACCGATCGCAGCGTCGACGCTGCGGCGTCCGTAGTCTCGGTTGAGGTTCGTCGGCTCGGGCAGCGTGGTAGCGCTCGGATATCTCGCGGCGAAGGCGGCTTTGGCCTCCTCCGACGGGCGGGCGTCGACCGCAACACGCAGCAGGGGTAGATCACTTGGACCAGGAAGGAGCATCAACAGGTCGCGAGCCCGGAGCGCCTGGCCGACTCCGAAGGCTGCGACAACCCGGCTGAGCTGGCGGAGAACTTTCAAGCTCCTGAGAGCGCGACGCTCCAGCGCGAGATCACGTTGGCGGTTCGTATGGCTCCGAAGGCCACGACGACGGCCAGCAAGCTAAGCCCGGCACCGGCCACCTGAGCCCAGTCCACGAGGTTGTCAGGGAGCAACCAATCCATCACCGCAGGGTCGCTCGTCTGTCACAACGAAGGAGGCATCGAGATGCGTCTGTCGACGCGAAACCAGCTCAAGGGCCGGGTGGAGTCGCTCTGGCCTGGCAGCGTGATGACTATTGTGAATGTAATCCTCGACGGGGGCCAGCTGATTACTGCCTCGATTGCCAAGGACGGTGTCGAGGAACTGGATCTCTCCGAAGGCGACCCTGTCACTGTCCTGTTTAAGTCGACCGAGGTGATGCTCGCCATCGAATAGCACCACGGTTGTTGAACGCCACGGTCGCGTGTGGGTTAGCGGTGCGGTTCGCCCTTCCCTTTTGCTTGCGGGAGTGTTGAGAGATTTAAGGCGTTCCCTCGTGGCCGTCATCTCGAGTCAATTTTTGATGACCCCTATGCTATAATTGGTAGACTCGAACAGTACCATGAAGGACGGCGTGACTATGGGCGATATTGCCATTACCTCCATAGGCCCTCGCAGATTCCACGTTGAAGTTTGCGAAGGCGATCGCAAGGCCAGACACTACCACGTCACGGTGCCCGAAAACCTTATAGATGAGCTGCAGCTTCCTGAGGATGATCTCGACAGGGTGGTGCGGGAGTCCTTCGTTTTCCTCCTGGAGCGAGAGCCTGCCTCTTCGATCATGCGTGAGTTCTCGCTGGACGTCATTTCCCGCTACTTTCCCGAGTACAAGGAGACGCTGGTCGGCAGGCTTTAGCGTACTGCCTAGATGCTGCGATTACTTTTCGACTTGATGTCGGGCGCTCAGCCCATGCGAGCAAGCCCAACGACTGACACCGCCTCTTCATCCCGAATCCGAATTGGGTCCGTTAGTTAGCACCGTTGAACGCCGTTGTTGCTGGTAGATATGAGGCGGATGATGGTCGTACACGGTCTAACGTGGACCCGGGTGCGGTCACGGTCGAACGGGGAAGCGGTTCCAGGTATCGGTGCTGGAACGCCCGCGCCGCCGGACGCGACACTCACAGATCCATTAGAGGTGGTTTCGGCAACAACGTTAAGTAACTGTCACGTGACGCTACGCGGGAGGTACATTAAGTGGCGAAGCCCAGCGTCGTTCGGCAAGTGTGGATCTTCGAGCGGGTCGGACCGGCAGAGTGGTTGCTAATGACCTCTACCGTGTCATGATCGTGTTTGGTGCACTGGGTGTTAGACGACATTTTCGCCTTGCCGCGGTGGTTGCTGTCGGAGTTTTGCGGCTCCTGGCTGGGCCCCTCGTTCCCAAAGCCACGGCAGGCCGTGTGCGGTCATGTGAGGGAGGTGGCCGATTTGGGCGGATGCCGTGACCAAGGTCGCACATAGTGGCTGCCGTGGTGGGTTGTTGTTACCGGGCTGCTACATGAATCGGGCTGCGGTGATTTTGGTGGTGGGTCCAGATGATGCGGGTGGGTAACGCTAGGTGCCACGGTGACGACCTACCCAAGAGAGGCCGACTCACCCGGTTGTCAGGAGTGACTGCGCGTAACCTGTGTTGTGGGATGTAATCGCGTTAATGTGAAATGGGAGCCATCTATTATGCATGAAGATCTTAGCCCCGAGTCAATCTTGCAACTGGGCATGGCATTCTGGGGATCTAAGACGTTACTCAGCGCGGTGGAACTTGGAGTCTTCACCGCACTGGCCGACGGCCCTATGAACGGATCCGCTCTGGCCAAAGAACTTGGTCTGCATCACCGGAGCAGTCGAGACTTCCTCGATGCCTTAGTCGCTTTGGGCATGCTCCACCGTGATCGCGATCTGTATAGCAACACGCCCACCACGGATGCCTTCCTCGACCGACGCAAACCCTCCTACATCGGCGGGTTTCTCGAGATGGCAAACGCCCGCCTGTATCCATTTTGGGGCTCCCTTACCAAGGCCCTACGCACCGGGCAACCACAAAACGAAATCAAGGACGGCGAAGACTTCTTCACGGCCGTTTACTCCGATCCTGCTCGGCTTGAGCAGTTCTTGGCCGCGATGACCGGTGTCAGCCTCGGCACCGGGCGCGCTTTGGCCGAGAAATTCCCCTGGGACCGTTACCACACCGTGGTAGACGTCGGCGCGGCTCAGGGCTGCGTACCCGTACAGCTTGCTCTGGCTCACCCTCATCTTCGGGGCGGCGGGTTCGACCTACCTTCGGTAGGTCCCATCTTCGAGGCATATGTGGCTCGGTTTCAGCTCGCTGACCGTTTGCGGTTTTACCCCGGCGATTTCTTCACCGACGAGCTGCCCACCGCCGATGTGCTGGTGATGGGCCACATTCTTCACGACTGGGACTCGGCGGAGAAACGCACCTTGTTGACCAAGGCGTACGCTGCTTTACCTCCGGGGGGTGCGCTGGTGATCTATGAGGCCCTCATAGACGATGATCGACGCACCAACGCCTTCGGACTATTGATGAGCCTCAATATGCTCATTGAGACGACCGGAGGTTTCGACTACACCGGAGCTGACTGCTGTGGCTGGATGCAGCAGGCTGGTTTCAGCAAAACCTATGTGCGGCATCTGCTCGGCCCCGATTCCATGGTGGTTGGCATCAAGTAGACAGTAGCCTAAGCAGTGGGCATTGCACTCGACGTCGCCCCGCTGCACTTGACAGGACACGGACGCGATCGACGCCGTGCTTGGTCCTGGCGTACCCTAGGTGTCCCCAAACGAGTAGCCAGGGCGATATTCATGCAGGTGGCAGCTTAGGCGGACGAGCTGGCCTGTAAGCCGGATACAACCGTTATACCTGGTTAGGGGCCTGTATCGGTGTCTTGGGCCGTGGTGGGGCCGTCAAGGGTCGCTATCCCACCACTGAAAAGGTTGTCGATGGCGCGCTGCGTTCGGGCGGTGCTGGCGGGCATGAGGTGGGTGTAGGTCCGGAGAGTGAAGCCGGGGTCGTGGTGGCCGAGGTACTCCGAGAGGGCCTTGATGCTCTCTCCGGCATCGAGTAGCACCGAGGCGTAGTGGTGGCGTAGTGCGTGTGTTCCGTCTTGTCGGGATGGGTTGGTAATACCGGCTGTTGTTCTGGCCGGTGCCCAGATCCGGTCGTTGAAGCGGTTGCGTAGGAGTGGTCGGCCGTCGGGTGTGGTCAGGATCAAGCGCACGGTTATGGGATCTCCGCTGGGGATGCGCCAGGGC
>JALZDN010000109.1 GCA_030862525.1 Actinomycetota bacterium
AACAGAACAGGAGCCCACCGATGAGGACTCCTGAGCTGCAATTTCGTGGTGTCGGGGTGGCGGGATTCGAACCCACGGCCTCTTCGTCCCGAACGAAGCGCGCTACCAAGCTGCGCCACACCCCGGAAGGACGCTGTGGAGTCTAGCCGACGCTGGCGGCCGCCCAGGCACCGGCTGGCACTGCTGAGCCGCTGTTGCGGGGGACCAGGGTGAGCAGGCTTGTCTCCGGAGGGCACGCGAAGCGCACCGGCGCGTAGGGGGATGTTCCCATGCCCGCCGACACATGAAGCCAGGTATGTGCGCCCCACCGGGATGCGCCGCGAGCCCGGGAACGGTCCAGTCCGCAGTTGGTCACGATCGCGCCGTAGCCGGGCAGCCGCAACTGGCCCCCGTGCGTATGACCGGCCAGCACGAGGTCGTAGCGGTCGGCAGCGAAGGAGTCCAGTACCCGCGGCTCCGGGGAGTGCGTCACCCCCAGGCGGAGGTCAGCGGTCGGATCAGCCTGTCCGGCGACTCCCTTGTAGCGATCCCGCCGCAGGTGCGGGTCGTCCACTCCGGCGGCAACGACCCGGTGCCCGGCAACGGTGAGCTCACGGCGGGTGTTCGTCAGGTCGAGCCAGCCGTGCTCGACGAACGCCGCCCGTAGATCCGTCCACGGCAGCGCCGCACCGCCGACCAGCTTACTTCCGCGGATCAGATAGCGAGCCGGGCTCTTGGGCCTGGGGGCGTAGTAGTCGTTGCTCCCGAACACGAACACACCAGGCAGGGCCAGCAGTGGTCCCACTGCCCGCAGCACAGCCGGCACCGCTCGCTGATGCGCCAGGTTGTCGCCGGTGTTCACCACGAGATCGGGCTGCAGCTCCGCCAGGCCGGCCAACCAGCGCTGCTTGGAGTCCTGGTTCGGTGTCATGTGCAGGTCGGATATGTGCAGGATCCGCAGTGGCGCAGCCCCCACCGGCAGTACCGGCAGCATGGCCTGTCGAAGCGTCCAGCGGCGGACTTCGATACCGGCGGCGTACGCCGTGGCGGCGGTGGTCAACGCGGCGGCGCCGGCGACGGCGCGTCCCATCCGATTCACACCGGCGAGCTTAGTGCCGCTACGCGACTGCAGAGCTCTAGTCTCCAAGGTCATGACGAAGTTGAAGGATCGGCTGCGCGCCGACCTGTCCACGGCGATGAAGTCCAGGAGCGCCATCACGGTGGCGACCCTGCGGATGGCGCTGTCGGCGATCACCACCGAGGAGGTTGCGGGCGCTGCGGCCCGAGAGCTGTCCGACCAGGAAGTACTAGCGGTGCTCGCCAGGGAGGCCAAGAAGCGTCGGGAGGCCGCCGAGGCCTTCGCGGCGGCCGGGCGCGATGAGCTGGCCAGCCGCGAGCGCGCGGAAGGTGAGGTGCTCGCCCACTACCTGCCTGCCCAGCTCAGCGACGACGAGGTCGCGGGTGTGGTCGCTGCGGCAATCGAGGACGTCGCTGGGCAAATTGGCAAGCCCCCGGGGTTCGGGCAGTTGGGGCTGGTGATGAAGGCGGCGATGGCCAGGGCGGCCGGCCGCGCTGAGGGCCGCCGGGTGTCGACCGCGGTCATGGTCGCCCTGCAGGGTTGAGCATTGCTGCAGGGCTAACCGTTACCGCTCATCCGAGTCGGAGTCTGACTCCCTATCCGACTCCCTGTCCGACTCCCTGTCCGACTCCCTATCCGATTCAGACTCGGAGTCCGAGGGTGATCTATCGGCCGCCGACTCCCTTGAGCGCCGTGGTCGATCGGGAGCCGACGGCGGGGGAGACGGGAACGACGGTGTCGCCCTCCGTCGCGGTGGGCCGGTACTGATGACGATCGTCACCGTGTCACCGGGCATTGCGGTCCGGGTTGACTGGGATGCGACCGTGCCCGCCGGCACGTCGGACTCCGACGTCTCCCGGTTCACCCGGAATCCGGCCCGCTCGAGGGTGAGCTGCGCGCTGTTCTCACCCTGTCCGACGACGTCGGGCACGGGTGTTCCGCCGCCGGTCACGTAGCGCGGTTCAGTAGGCGGCAGCGGCACCACCGGCAGCCCCTCGTGCATCGGCACCATGGCGTCGAACCAGGTACGGGCCGGCACCTTGCCGCCGAAGATATTGCCGTTGCTGCACAGTCGGGGAGGGTCGGTGTCACAGATCGGGGAGGGCCGCGAGCCGTCGGGCCAGACCAGGACCGCACCGGCGTACTGCGGCGTCGCTCCGACGAACCCGGCGGAGCGGTTGGCCGTGGTGGTGCCGGTCTTGCCGAGCATCGGCCGTGTCCACTTCGCGGCCTGCGCGGCCGCGAAGGCGGTACCGCCGGGTTGGTCGTCCTTGCTTAACCCGACCACCAGGGAATTCGCCAGACCTTCGGGCACGGCCTGCTCGCACGGTGGCTCGGGTACCTTCACCGGGGCGCCGTTACGGTCCAGCACCGCATCGAGTGGGGTCGGGGGACACCATTTCCCGCCGCTCATCAACGTGGCCGCGACGTTGGCAAGGTCAAGTGGACTGGTCGGCTCGGGCCCGAGGGTGTACGAGCCCCGGCGTTCCTGCTTGACCGCGTCGGCGATGGTGCGGCCCCGGGCATCGCGTGCCGTCAGGCTATCCCGCATACCCAGCCGGTAAGCCATGTTCACCACCGGGTCGATCGATCCCAGCCGGTCCTCCAGAGCCACGAAAGTGGTGTTCGGGGAGATCGCCAGCGCCGTCTGCAGCGAGACCGAACCGTTGCGGTAGTCGCCTGCGTTGCCGACCGAGTAGGCGCGGCCGTTGTCCTTGAACACCCGTGAGGTGTAGGAATCCGTGACCGGCACCGGGTTCTCGATCCCCATGCCGCGCTCCATCATGGCGGCGGCGGTGAAAATCTTGTAGATCGATCCGGCGCCGAAACCCTGCACGAGAGAGGGCAGGGCGTAAGAGGTTTGCCCGGCGTCGGCGTCGAGTCCGTAGTCGCGGTTGGCCACCAGCGCGCGGACCGCATGCCGTTCCCGGCCCGGTTCCACGATTGCCATCGCGTTGGCGATTCCCCGGGTCTGGGTCGGGACCTCGGAGCTCGCCGCCCGCTTGGCCAGGTCACTGGCTCGGCGGTCCAGGTTGGTGCGGATCAGGTACCCGCCGCGGCGCAGCTTTTCTTCGGTGAAACCTGCTGCGCTGAGGTAGTCCAGGGTGTACTGGCAGTAGAAGCCGTCGGCAGGACCAGCACCGACGCAACCGTTGGTCAACCCAGTCAACGGACGCTGAACCCCCAGCGGCTCTGCCATGGCCGCTGCGGCCTGCACGCTGGTGATCGACCCGACGTTGGCCATCTCTGCGATCACGACGTTGCGCCGCGCCAAAGCCTGCTCAGGGTTTTCAATGGGGTCGTAGGTGCTGGTGGATCGCACCATGCCGGCGAGCAGCGCGGCCTGCGAAATGCTGAGCCGATCCGGTGTGGTGTTGAAATAGGTCCGCGAGGCTGAGGCCACCCCGTAGGCGTTGTGGCCGAAGAAGACGATGTTGAGATACCGCGCCAGGATCTCGTCCTTGGACAGCTGCTTCTCCAGCTGCAGCGCAACCCGGATCTCGCGCAGCTTGCGCGCTGGGCTGCTCTCCACAGCCGCCGCCCGCTCTGCATCGTTGCGCGCGACCGCGTACAGCAGGTAATTCTTGACGTACTGCATCGTGAGGGTGGACGCGCCCTGGCCTTCCAGCGCGCTGCCGCTGGCCGTCAGGTTGGTCGTCACCGCGCGGGCGGTGCCGCGCCAGTCCACTCCGTTGTGCTCGAAGAACCGCCGGTCCTCGATGGAGATGATCGCCGCCTTCATGGTGTCGGCGATCGCTTGGGGCGGCGTGTTGAACCGGTTCTGGTCGAACACGTAGGCGATCGGCACCCCGTCCTTGTCGGTAATGGTGCTGACCAGTGGTACCTGGCTCTGGACGAGGTCAGATGAAACGTTGTTGACTGTGTCACTGGCTTGGTTGGACGCCATACCGGCTGCGCCCACGACGGGGAACAGGAAGCCCGCCACCAGCAGGCCCGCCAGCACACACAGGCCGATGGCTCGGATCAGCGCATTGCCGTTCAACACCCGGGCGAGCCTACGCGCTGCGCTCTGACCGCCGACGAGGCGTGGCCGAAGCCCTACTGGAGCACACCGTCCACCCAGGTCTGTACTCCCTCAGCGGCGAAGCACAGGTACCCGCGGATCGCTCGCACCCCCTCCAGCGGCTCCGGGTAGCACCAGGCGGCGTCGGCGATGATCCCCGAGGAGGTACGCACGCTGCGGTAGGACGCGGTGCCCTTGTACGGGCAGACGGTGTGCGTGCCGGACAGCTCAAGTAGGTCGCTGCGCACATCGTCGGCCGGCAGGTAGAAGCGGTTGGGCAGCCCGGTCTCGGACAACAGCACCGCACGTCGGGACTCGGCGACCACCTCACCGCCGGCCACCACCCGTAAGTGCCGGCTGGTCGGCAGGGCGTCGACCCTGGTGTAGGGATTACGCAGGTGCCCGGCGACCTCCTCGTCCTCGTCGAACCAGGCATCCATCGAACCCCAGTACAGCGCCACATGACCCCGTAGCCAGCCCGCATCGGGCAGCGGATCGAGGTAGGACCACAGCGCGTTGTCGGCCGTCCGGTCGTCCACCGTGACCGACCAGTAGCTGGCGTCTCCCTTGAACGGGCAGTGCGTGCGGTGATCGGTGCTAGTGAGCAGGTCGTCGCGGACGTCGCCGCGGGGTAGATAGAGCTGCGGGAGCAGGTTGCTCTCGTGGAGCAGCATGCCGCTGGTGGTGTCCAGCACCGTCGCGCTACCGAAGACCGCGCGCACTCGTCGGGGGAAGGGCTCGAACAGCAGCCGATGTGCGGGGCCGTCGATGCGGTAGTTCACGGTGTCGCGTGGGCGGGAGGACAGCGGGCTATCGCCGAGTGTCAGTGCCATGCCGTCCAGTCTTGTACGTCAGGTCTGATCCGTCAGGACAGCCGACGCTTCCGGCATCAATTCGGGAACGACGAAGCGGGAGTAGAAACGTATCTGTGGCCGCCTACCGATGCTCTGGATAGGGGAAGCGAAGGCTGCAACGGCGATAAGGGTGAGAGCAGTGAGCAACGCTGTCGAGCTTCGATCGGCTGCCAACCAGATGGACGAGCCGATCACCGGACGTGGGCTGGCCATGCTCCGTGCGGTGTCCGATGGCCGCGCCGAGCTTGCCTGCAGCTGCGAGCCCGACCTGTTCATCGACGGCCTGGGCTGCTGTGATCAGTACACCGCACATCGTCTGGCCCGCGCCGGCCTGATTCGCCCGGTGGTTCCGGGCGCTATCGGGCAGCGGGTGCGGGCCGAGCTCACCGCCGCCGGACGCGCGGTCCTTTCGTAGCTGCCGAACATTCGCGGCCGGCATCCGGCCGTTGGACGCGTGAAACCAGCCATCTATCGATCTATCGTCATTCGGCGTGTCCGCGGTGTAGCGTCAGAGCGCGTGAGCGCATCCCACACCCCCCAGCCGAGCCCTCTGTGTGAGGTAGAGGCTTTGGTGGCCGCCATCATGGCGGACGCCCCGCTAGCGGAGATCATCCCCCTTGTGGACCGGATTGAGGCTTCCGTGGACCGCTGGAACGAGATTCCGGTGGCCGCAGTCACCGAGCTCCGTTCGGCGATCGACCTGATGCGTGGTGGCCAGGCGTGCGCCACGGTCAGTGCGCTGCTCGCGGCCCGCTCCGAGCTCAGCATTCCACCGCGCTGATCCGACACCGGGCCTGATGGCCAGCCGGGGCGGGCACCGCTCACAGCCGCCCGCGGTGATCAACGCTGGAGTGCCTGCGCGCTGTGCCGAGTCGCGCCATGGTAGGTCCTGTGGATGACGACGTGCTCGACAGCGCGTTGCGCGCCGCGGTGCGTGCCCCGGTGCGAACCGACGCCGGCAGCCGGGCGCTGTATGCCACTGATGCCTCGAACTACCGCGTGCCGCCCCGTGCCGTAGTACTGCCCCGCTGCGTCGAAGATGTACACGCCGTCGTCGCCTTCTGCCGCGAGCAGGGCGTGCCGCTCACCGCCCGAGGCGCCGGTACTTCGATAGTGGGTAACGCCATCGGCCCCGGTGTCGTGCTTGACTTCTCCCGCCACCTCGATGCGGTGCTCGAAGTCGACCCATCTGCCCGGCTGGCCCGGGTGCAGCCGGGGGTAGTACTCGACACGTTGCAGACCGCGGTCGCTCCGCACGGTCTACGCTTCGGCCCCGACCCGTCCTCCCACGACCGCTGCACGCTGGGCGGGATGATCGGCAACAACGCCTGCGGGAAGCATTCGATCGCCTGGGGCACCACCGCACAGAGCGTCGAGGAACTCGTGGTGCTGCTGCCCGACGGCTCCCGGCTGGTGGCGGGCTCCGGGGAGTTGCCGGGGGAGGTGGCCACGCTGGAGCGCGAGCATCGCCGGTTGATCCGTACCGCTCTGCCGGACTGGCCACGCCGCGGTTCCGGCTATGCGCTGCACCACCTGCTGCCCGAGCACGGCTCCCATCTGGCCCGCGCTTTGGTCGGTACCGAGGGCACCTGCGCGGTGCTGCTCGAGGCGACCGTGCGGCTGATCGCGCCGCCGCCGGCGGTAGCTCTGCTGGTGCTGGGGTTTCCGGATGTCCCTGCGGCGGCCGACGCCGTACCGGGGTTGCTTCTGCACCGCCCGCTCACCGTGGAGGGAATGGACGTAGCGCTGATCGAGGCGTTGCGGGCCCGTGGACGCCCGGCAGTGCAGCTTCCGGAGGGCGCGGCCTGGCTGCTTGTCGAGTTCGGCGCGGACGGCCCAGGGGCAGCGGTGGCGGCGGCGCAGGCGGCGGCGACCGACGCCGGCCGTCCGCATCTGGTGGTGGCCCATCTGGCGCTGCAAGCGGCGCTGTGGCGAATCCGCGAGGCGGGCGCGGGTCTGGTGACCAGGCTGGCCGACGGTTCGCAGGCATGGCCGGGTTGGGAGGACGCCACGGTGCCCCCTGACCGGCTCGGCGACTACCTGCGTGGCTTCGCCGACCTGCTTGCCGAGCATCGGCGGAAGGGGTCGGTCTACGGGCATTTCGGCGAGGGCTGTGTCCACGTGCGGACCGACGCCGACCTGCTCACCTCGGCCGGGCGTCGGGACTTCCGGCGATTCCTGGAGCAGGCCGCAGACTTGGTGGTGGCCTACCGCGGTTCGCTGTCTGGGGAACATGGTGACGGGCGGGCCCGGAGCGAACTGCTGGACCGGATGTATCCACGCGAGGTGCTCGACCTGTTCGCACGATTCAAGGACGTCTTCGATCCGGACCGGCTGCTCAACCCCGGGGTGCTGGTGGATCCCCGGCCGCTGGACGCTGATCTGCGGCCTGGTCGGGAGCGCAACCTGCCGGTGACTCTGGCGTTGGCGCACGACGGGGGCAGCCTGGCCGCGGCCGCGCGGCGCTGCGTCGGCGTTGGTGCCTGCCGGCAGCTGGAAGGTCCTGCCGTGATGTGTCCCAGTTTTCAGGTCACCCGGGAGGAGAAGCACTCCACCCGCGGCCGGGCGAACCTGCTGGCCGAGATGCTCGCCGGTGACCTGGTGACCGGCGGCTGGCAGTCATCAGAGCTGGACGAGGCGTTGGACCTGTGCCTGGCTTGCAAGGCGTGTGCCTCGGACTGCCCGGTCAACGTGGACATGGCCAGCTACAAGGCCGAGTTCCTGCACCAGCGTTACCTGCACCGGTTGCGGCCGCGGTGGCACTACGCGTTGGGTGGGTTGCCGCTGGCGGCCTGGGTGGCCGGGCTCGCGCCGGGGGTGGCCAACCGGGCTGCGCCATGGCTGGCCAAGCTGGGTGGGGTGTCCACGGCTCGCCCGCTGCCCCGGTTCGTCCGTTACCGGCCGCCGGAGCTGCGGTCCGGGCCGGCACCGCGCGGTGAGGTGCTGTTGTGGCCGGACACGTTCACTCGGACGTTCGATCCCCAGGTGGTGCACGCTGCGACGCGGGTGCTCATGGCGGCAGGCTTCGCCGTCCGGCTGCCGCGAGGCACCTTGTGTTGTGGTTTGACGTGGATCACTACCGGGCAGCTCGGTATCGCCCGAGTGGTGCTGCGGCGGACCCTGCGGCTGCTGCGGTCCGAGATCGGTGCCGGAGTGCCGGTGGTCGTCCTTGAGCCGAGCTGTGTTGCCACGCTGCGCTCTGACCTGACCGAGTTGCTCCCGGATGACCCGGCCGCAGCCGTGCTTGCCGGGCAGGCGCGCACGCTCGCCGAGGTGCTGCGCGAGCACGCGCCGGGCTGGCAGCCGCCCGAACGTGGCCGGGACGCAGTGCAACAAGTTCACTGCCACCAGCACGCGGTGCTGGGCCACGACGCCGACGACGCGCTGCTGCGCGCGGCCGGGGTCCAAGTCCAGCGGGCCTCCGGGTGTTGCGGGCTGGCCGGCAGTTTCGGCTATCAGCGCGGTCACCAGGAGATATCCGACGCGCTGGCCGAACGCTCCCTGGCTCCTGCGGTCCGCTCGCGTCCCGACGCGCTGGTGCTGGCCGACGGGTTCAGCTGTCGCTTGCAGATCAACCAGACGACAGGTCGGTGCGCGCTGCACCTCGCTGAGTTGCTCGACGGAGAGTGCTGGCTGAGCGCCAAGCGGTAGGGTTCGCGCCGGCTGGCCCGGGTGGTTCACCCTTCCTAATCACCCAGTGGGAGGCTGCGCTCCCGGTAAGCGGTGGATAGCGTGCGGCGAGCGGTTGAGAGCCGGGTACGTCGGAACGAAATCTAGGAGGGGCGAATGAGCCGTCTGTCGAGCACCTACCACCTCGGTCCCGAGACTGGCGCGGAACTCAGTAGTCCGTCGGTGCCCTTGCCGCGTGGGCAGGATCCGCATCGAGTCACGGCTGAGCAGGTGGATCGGGCTCGCCTGGCGGTCGCGCGCTCGGCCACGGATGCTGAGGACTGTCGGATGCTGCTGGAGATGCTGGGACTGATCGCCGGTGAGGATGGCATCCCGCCGGTGCGGCGGTGACGTCGCAGAAGAGCTGAGGAACGCACCGCAGCGGCAGAGGACAGCCACCCGTTGTGCAACGGGTGCGGGTGGTGTCCTATGCTGACTGTGCTCACGACGGGCCACCGGCGCGGGCAGGTCTGGACGACCAAGTCCCCATCGTCTAGCGGCCTAGGACTCCGCCCTTTCAAGGCGGCAGCGCGGGTTCGAATCCCGTTGGGGGCACGCAGCGAGGCCCAGTGGCGCAGTTG
>JALZDN010000126.1 GCA_030862525.1 Actinomycetota bacterium
GGGCGGTAGGGACGACCGCCCCGGGCGGCCACCAAACCGAAGCGGGTTACGGCGCCGACGGTGATCAGCGGAGAAATGCGCTGCGAGCCGGCCTGCGCAGCAGCAGAAGTGTGATAGCCAGCAACGCGACCCCGCACAGCAGCATCACCAGCGGCACGCCGACGGAGTCCGCGAAGAAGTGGCCGACGGTCCAGGGTACGTAAACGAACGCGCCGGTGAGGCCGACGACTGTCAGCGGCGTCCGGTCGGTCCCTACCCCCACTGCTACGAATGTGGTCGCAGCCGCCAGCCCCAACAGCGGGGCAGCGTCGGACCAGCCGACCACGGTGATACCCGCGCCGACCAGCACCGCGACACCACCACCGATCAGGGCCATTGTGGGAGGTCGAAGCGTTGCCAGCCAGCCTGCGACCACCCATGCGGTTCCCACCGCGGCGATCGCCAGCCCGATTGCGCTGTCCAGGGTGGTGAGGCCCGCCGCGCCACCGGCCGCCGCGAGCACACCGATCAAGCAGGCAAGATGCTGCGCAGGCCGATCCCGCAGCTGCCACAGCAGCCCCGCGTGCACCGCCGCCGCCGCACCCGCTGCCAGCCACACCGCGGCGTCGCCGGCGTGCGCGACGTCCCAGGCCGTCTGGCCGGCGAGTGCCGCCATCGCCGCCGAGGACGCGAACCACAACGCGCCGCGCAGCCTGACCAGCGCGGACGCGGAACCGTCACCGATCCGGGCCCCCACCAGCCAGGTTGCGGCGGCTACGGCGGCCAGCAGCCCGAGCCGGCCGGCAACGGGCACATCGAGCCAGTACTGGATGGCAAGGGTCACCGCTCCGGACAGTGCCAGCAGCCCGGCGAGGTAGCCCAGTGCCTCGGTCACCGGCAGCCGGCGACCACCGCCGAACTGCTCGCCGTGAGTCCGCTCCGCAGCGAGCACGGCCTGCGCCTGATCAGTGCTGAGGATCCCGGCCTCGACGGCGCGCTGTAGCACCCCGTCCAGACCACCGCGAGGTATCGCCGACGTCATGCCGTGAACCGTCACATGGATGCATGTCGCCGTTCAAGGCCGTCTGCGGACTGTCACATGGAAGCTTGTGGCGGTTACAGGGCATACTGCGGCGGTATGCGCGTCCGGATCGGTTTCGCAGTGGTCAGCATCGTCGGGTTGGGGTTGCTCAGTGCAGCTTGCGCTGGGTCGGCTAGCTCGGGATCAGCTGACTCGAGGCCAGCTAGCCCAGGGGCAACTCGCTCGGAGATGGCTAGTCCGGGGGTAGCCAGACCGATGGCCGAACCCAGCTCGGTAGCCGACGGTGCGTCTTCGGTGAGCTGGTTGCGGGCAACGCCAGGGCAGGGCACTCCGAGTTCCGCGGTGTCGCTGGATGTGGCTTGTCTGGACAACCTCGGCGCGGTGCAGTCGCCGGTACTCGATATCGGTCCGCTGAAGGGCAACCCCGAGGGCCACCAGCCGTGGCGCCTGTTGGGCACCGCCACCGTCCGCCCGGATGCCGCTCCGGGCCGATACCGGATCATCGCGACCTGTGGTGGCAGTGAGATCGCAACCGACTTCACCGTCGTCGCAGGCCCATCTCGGTAGGGATTCGGTAGACCGATCGTCGGCGACCGAGCGGGCGAGGAGGTGGCGCGGCGTGTTCGTCGATCGGGTAGACGCTGGGCGGCGGCTGGCGAAGCGTCTCCAGCATCTGCGTGGTGAAAACGTGGTAGTCCTCGGACTGCCGCGCGGTGGGGTCCCGGTTGCGGCAGAGGTCGCGTTGGCTCTGGGCGCCCCGCTGGACGTGATCATAGTGCGTAAGCTCGGCGTGCCGTCACAGCCCGAGCTGGCAATGGGAGCCATCGGCGAAGGTGGCGTGCGGGTCCTCGTGCCGGAGACGGTACTTCGCGCCGGTGTCACCGAGGACGCGTTGGCGGAGGTGGAACGCCGGGAGCGAATCGAGCTCGAGCGGCGCGCCCAACGGTTCCGCGGTGATCGAACCCGCGTTTCACTGGTCGGGCGGACTGTGGTGGTGATTGACGACGGCATCGCGACCGGATCCACCGCCCGGGTCGCCTGCCAGGTTGCTCGAGCTCAGGGTGCGACTCGAGTCGTCCTTGCCGTCCCGGTGGCACCCCTCGATTGGTCCCGCCAGCTGCACGAGGTCGCCGATGAGCTGATCGCCCTTGTCACTCCCCAGCTGCTCCGGGCGATCGGTGGGTGGTACACCGACTTCTCCCAAAGCACCGACGAGGAGGTTGTCGCCTGCTTGCGCAGGCCGTGGCCTTTGTAGCGGCTCAGGGGATCAAGACAGCGACACCGTGCATCCGGTCAGCCGCGAGATCAGCCAGTGCCACGTCGGCCCGGTCCAGCGGGTAATGGGTCGTCGTCACGTGCAGCCGGTGCGTGGCGGCGAAGCTGAGGAAGTCGTGACCGTCCTGCCGGGTGTTGGCGGTGACACTGCGAATCTGCCGCTCCTGGAACAGGTGCTGCTGATAGTGCAGGGCCGGGATGTTGGTGAGGTGGATACCGGCCACCGCCAGGGTGCCGCCCCGGTCGAGAGCCGCCAACGCCGACGGCACGAGCTGCCCGGCGGGGGCGAACAGGATCGCGGAATCGACCGGCTGCGGCGGTGGGTCCGCCGCCCCACCCACCGAGGTGGCGCCCAGCGCCAGAGCTAGCTTGCGGGCCTGCGGGCTGCGGGTGAGCACGTGCACCGTCGCGCCTTGCGCCAGTGCGACCTGGGCGGTGAGGTGTGCGCTCGCGCCAAAACCGTAGAGGGCGAGGCGGCCGCCTGGCGGCAGGTTTGCCCGCTGCAACGCCCGCCACCCGATGATACCGGCGCACAGCAATGGTGCGAGTTCGGTGTCGGAGTAGCCAGCGGGCAGCGGGTAGGCGTAGTCGGCGGGCACCGTGGTGTAGTCGGCGTATCCGCCGTCAGCATCCCAGCCGGTGTACTCCGAATGTGGGCAGAGATTCTCGGACCCGCGAGTGCAGTACCGGCAACGTCCGCAGGTGCGGCGCAGCCAGGCAATACCGACTCGCTGTCCCGTCTCGAACCCGCCTGTCGTCCGTTCTTCCAATCCGATGACCTCGCCGACCACCTCGTGGCCGGGAACGACGCCGAGCCGGTGCACCGGTAGATCACCTTCGGCGACATGCAGGTCGGTGCGGCATACCGCACAGGCCAGCACCCGCACCAGCAGCTCCCCAGCGGCTAGCCGGGGTAGTAACTCTCGCACCGGCTGCAGCGGGCAGGTACTCATCGGCCCCGGCCGAAGCACTCGCCAGGCCCGTGTCAGTTCCGCACTCTCCACCAGCCCATGGTGGTGCTTTCATCCGTCTGGTGTCAGGTACCCGGCGTCGGGCAAAACCGGCCCTTATGGTGGGTGTTATGACAGCGACCGCGATCCGGCTCACCCAGTACGCGCACGGCGGCGGCTGCGCCTGCAAGATCCCACCCGGTGAGCTGGAATCAGTCCTGGTTGGACTGGTCGGCGCCGACGTGACCGACCCTCCCGGCGAGCTGGTGGTCGGTCTGGACGATGGTGACGACGCTGCGGTGGTGCGGATCGAGGAAGGTCTCGCGGTGATCGCCACTGCGGACTTCTTCACTCCGGTGGTCGACGACCCCTACGACTGGGGTCGAATCGCGGCGGCCAACGCGCTGTCCGATGTGTATGCCATGGGCGGGCGTCCGGTGGTCGCGGTGAACCTGCTCGGCTGGCCGCGCGAGGTGCTGCCCTTCGAGCTCGCCGCCGAGGTGCTGCGCGGCGGCCGGGACGTGTGCGGTATCGCTGGATGCCACCTGGCGGGCGGACACAGTGTGGATGACCCGGAGCCCAAGTACGGCATGGCCGTCACCGGCATCGTCGATCCGCAGCTGATCCTGCGCAACGACGCCGGCGTCGCGGGCATGCCCTTGTCCCTGACAAAACCTTTGGGCGTCGGTGTACTCAACAGCAGGCACAAGGCCACCGGCGAGGTTTTCCCGCACGCCGTCCAAACGATGACGACCCTCAATGCGTCAGCCGCGACGGCCGCGCTAGCCGCTGGCCTGCGGTGCGCCACTGACGTCACCGGTTTCGGCCTGCTGGGCCACCTGATGAAGTTGGTTCGCGCCAGCGGGGTCTCGGCGGTGCTGGACGCCGCCGCTGTCCCGTACCTGGACGGCGCTCCGCAGGCGCTGGCCGCCGGCTACGTCAGCGGGGGTACCCGGCGCAACCTGGACTGGGTGCGCCCGCACCTCGTGTCATCGGTCGGCGACGACGAGCTCCTGCTGCTGGCCGACGCGCAGACCTCCGGCGGCCTGCTGGTGGCCGGCGAGGTACCCGGCGCCCCGGTGATCGGCGAGCTGGTGCCGCGGGCCGAGCACCTCATCGCGGTGGCGTGACCCATTCTTGACTCATTCCAGGGGATGCCGGGCACTCGCATCCGGATCCGGCGCCCGTCGTAGGGTGGTCGGCAGCGTCGTTAGGGTCCATGGCATGGGGCTCACTGTGGTCGGCATCGGCGGTTCGATGCGGGAGGACTCGCAGTCCGAGCGGGCCCTGAGTGTGGTTCTCGACAGTGCTCGGGCCGCCGGCGCCGAGACCGTCGCGATTACCGGCACGGACTTGGTCTTGCCGTTCTACGATCCGGCGGTGGTCGAGCGCAGCGAGGTGGCGCACCGGCTGGTCGCGACGTTGCGCGAGGCCGACGGGGTGGTGCTGGTCTCGCCGGGTTACCACGGCACCGTGTCCGGGCTGGTGAAGAACGCGCTGGACTACGTCGAGGATCTGCGGGCCGATGCCAGGCCCTACTTGGACGGGCGAGCGGTCGGCTGCGTTGCCATGGCGCTGGGTTGGCAGGCCTCGGTGACGACGCTGACCGCATTGCGCTCGATCGTGCACGCGCTGCGCGGCTGGCCCACGCCGCTCGGCGCGGCGCTGAACTCCGCCGAGGTGAGTTTCGACGACCACGGGGTCCCGTCTGATCCCGCAGTTGACCGCACGCTGCGCACGATCGGGCAGCAGGTGGTGCAGTTCGCACTGGACCGCCAGAGCGGCTAGACCAGGCTGACGGTGGTCTGCGAGTGAGGTGCCTCGGGGTCAAGGGCGGCCTTGACGTGGAGTGTGCCGCCTTCCAGCCGGCCACGTGGACGCAGTCCGGCCCGGCGCAACACTCGAGTCAGCGCGTGGTTGCCCGGCGCAGATACCGCGGTGAGTTCGGTGAGCTGATCGATGCGGGCCAGTTCCACCAGCTTGCGGGTTAGCGCCGTGCCCACTCCTCGCCCTTGCCAGGCGTCCTCCACCATCAGCGCGACCTCGGCGGTGGCGGGTCCAGTGCCGACCAGGTTGGCCAGCCCAACCGCGGCGCCGCCATCGGTGGTCACTGCGAGCACGCTGGTGGAGCCGTCGTTGCCTACCAGCTGCATCAGCACGTTCGTCGCCAGGCCCGGTCTGGTGGGCAGCGAGCGCAGCGACCGGGTCTGCGGGGAACATCGCGCGTGCAACGCAGCGACCAGGGGCGTGTCCGCGGCCGTCGCCGCCCGCAGCACCACCTCGGACCCGTCGGTCAGCTGCACACTGGCCCGCGGTGGCGGCAGTCGATGTCCGTCCGATGCACCGGCGAGTTCGAGCAGGGCGGCAGCTTGAGAGATCTCGGTGGCGGTGAACGGCCAACCGCGGCACAGCTGCACCCGCGTGGCGCCGGTGCCAATCTCGGCCTGATGCGCTGCAGGCAGCGAGTCGGCCCCAGCTAACTCGGCGCGCAGCAGGACCGCCACCGCGCGTGCGGCGCTGCCCGGGTCCACCGCCACACAGTGTGCCAAAGCCAGCGCGGTGCTCACCGGATCGGTCAGCGCCTGCGCGTCGGCCTGCACCACCACCGTGGCGCGGAATCCCGCGGCCTCTACGGCCGCCACCAGCGCCCGCACCGGGAGCTGCGCGGGCACTTTGACCAGGAGTTCATCTGTCACCGCACCGTCTTGCGCCGGCTCGCCTACGACGTGCAGGGAGACGATGTTGGCTCCGCAACCACCGATCGCCGCTGCAAGCGCCCCCAACTGGCCGGGCTGGTCGGCCACATCGACATGCAGGCGCCACAGGGTCACGGTGACCTCCTCCGGGCCTAGCGTCCGCTCACGGCGTTACTACCACGTTAATCAGGGTAAAAGTTCAACGCTGCGCAATCTCCACCAATGAAGGGTGGCGAGCAGCGAGCACCTCGCGAACGAACGCGACCTCAGCGGCGACATGCCGCATAGCCTCAGCCAACACCAACGACCCGTGTCCGGCGTCGTAGCGGTAAGAACGGTAAGGCTTATCCAGCTCAGCGAGCCGAACAAGGTAATTGTCAACCTGACGGATCGGACAGCGGGGGTCGTTCTCCCCGGCCAGCACGAGAACCGGGGCGCGCACCTCCGCGGCGTAGGTGATCGGGGAGGACGCCGTGTAGACGTCGGGTATCTCCTCGGGCGAGCCGCCGAACAGCGCCCGGTCAAAGGCCCGTAGCGGTTCCATCTCATCGGCGTAGGCAGTCACGTAGTCGGCCACCGGGACACCCGCGACCCCGGCCGCCCAGCGCTGCGGTTGGGTTCCGATAGCGAGCAACGTCAGATAACCGCCCCACGACCAGCCTTCCACCACGCATGCGGTCGGGTCGGCTAATCCGGAGGAGACCGCCCAGTCGTACACGGCCGCGACGTCTTCCAGCTCAGTCAGTCCCGGCCGACCCTCGATCGCGTCCCGCCAGGCCGAGCCGTAGCCGGTCGACCCGCGATAGTTGACGTGCACCACGGCGAAGCCGGCGTCCAGCCAAAGCGCCCGGATGGCGGAGAAGCGGTCCTCGTCGGCCGCCTGCGGGCCGCCGTGCAGCAGGAACACCGTGGGCAGCGGGCCTTGGACGGTGCCGCCAGCGGCGCTCGGCCGAGCCACCAGAGCGTGCACAGTGCCATCCAGCGTTGGTATGAACTCGTCAGTCAACGGTTCGGAGCCGGGCGCCGGTTCACCCTCGGGGCGCAGCAGTACCCGGTCGGTGCCGTCGTCGTGTACTGCCCGGATGGTGGGTGGCTCGGTGGCGCAGGACCAGGCGTACTCCACCGTTGCGTCCGGTCGGACCCCGGCGTCGCTGATCGTGCCGGCCGGGATATCCAGGGCGGTCAGCTCCCCGGTGTTCAGGTCGTAGCGGTGCAGCGTGGAGCGGGCCGAGTAGCTGTGGACCACGAGCAGTGCGGTGCCGTCGGGATACCAGTCGGCGACCACCTCACCGGGCAGCTCCAGCGCGATCTCGGTCTCGGTGTCCGCCGCAACGTCCCAGATCAGCAGCTCCTGCCGGCCACGCCGTTCGTGGGTGAGCAGCAGCCTTGCATCGCCCTCGACGGGGGAGAAGCTCAGCACGTCCAGGCCCTTGCCAGGACCATCCCATTTCTCGGCAACCGTCCTACCGGCGACGTCTTGCGCGGTGCTGAGCACCCGGACCGCGGGATGGCGCGAGTCGCCATGCTCGGAGTGTGAGATCGCGAGCAGCCGCTCGTCCCGGGACAGTGACCCCACTCCCGCGTCATGCTCGCTGCGGTAGACGATCTCAGCGGGACCGCCGTCCCGGGAAATGAACACCGTGGTGCCCTCGTCGGTGGAGGCACCGACAGCCACGCTGCGCCGGCCGATGTCCAGTCCAGCGGGATAGCTGGGTTCGATCCCGGCAACCGCCGGCTGCGGCGGCTCGCTGGCTGGTCGTCCGGCGAATGGCTCGATTACCCAGCTGCCGAACTCGTCGCCGTCGGTATCGGCGAACCACCACACCTGCTCACCGTCGGGGGCGATCGTGGCGGTGTGAGTGCCGTGCGGTCGGTCGGTGACCTGCCGGTGCGTGCCGGTGACGCGATCCCAGACGTAGATCTCCCAGGTGCCGGAAGCATTGGAGGCGTACAGGCAGCGATCCGGGGCGTCTCGGGCCCACTGCGGCAGTGTGATCCGGGCTGCGGTGAACCGGGCGCGCCAACGGGCTTCCGCATCTGGGTCGTCGAACAGGCTGTCAGGGACGGTGGCCGAATGCTGTGATGCGCTCACCCCGCGATAGTGCCGCATTCGCCTCGCGTGCTCGCCGGCCGGCTACCGGGAGAGGCGGCGCGCGGTGTCCTTGAGAACCTCGGTGAGGCAACGCTGGGCCGCCGAGCCCATGCTGTTCAGCACGACCTGCAGGTGTCGAGCGGTGTTCAGATCGATCTTGCCGATCATCGGGGCTGCTTTACTGGTAAGGGCCAGCAGGACGCGTCGGAGGTCTTCCGGATCGGGTGTGCGGCAGACCAGCTCGGCTCTGGCGAGTCGATCAACCATCGCGCAGGTGGCCGGTGGTCGGGTACCCAAGGCCTCGGACAGCGCGATCAGCGTGATCGGAGCCTTCGCACTGATGAAGTGCAACGCGATCAGCTGGGCCAAGGTCATCTCGATGCCTGCCCAGGCGGCCGGGCGGGACGACACCATCCCCCGCAGGTAACCCGCAAGCCAGCGAGCATCGTCCGCTGTCACCATCGACGATCTGGCTCCATATCGATCGACCAGCTTTTCATCGGTTTGACCTCCATCATTTCCGACCCTTTATGGAACCAACGAAAGCAGTCAGACGCAAGACTGATCGATCCACCGAGGCCTCGACCTCCGGCTGGTCCAGGCCGTGCGCCATCCTTCAGCGGGACGGGACAGACAGGTGAGACTTCACGAGTCGGCCTGCGCATCAAGCAACCGCTCGATGTGCAGGGGTGGACCTGGCTGGCCGAACAGCGGACCGACTGCCCAGTTGGCGCCGATGCCCGCCCAGGCCGTGGCCTGCTCGGCGCTGTCTACCGGGAAGGCGACTACGTCAACCCCGGCTGTGCGGACAATGTGCACCATTGCCTGCGTCGCCCGGGACAGGACTTCAGACGGATCCCCGACTACCTGCTGGGACACCGGCTGGGCCATGCGGACCACGCATATCGAGAGATCTGCCAGGCAGCTCATCCCGCGAACGCCACCACCGAAGTCGTAGAGTCCGGCGCGCACGCCTAGCTCAGTGGCCACGCGCAGGTTGTCCTCGGCCTGCCCGCCACCTTCGCCGGCAAGCTCACCGGTGGCCGTGCGGATGGCCGCCACGGGTGCCCGCAGCTCCAACGCAGCTGGTTCAAGGCCGGTCTGGTTCAGGATAGTTCTCACTTTCGCCACCAGGTCGGGGTCCTGCGCCTGGGACGGTGTGAGGTTGACGACGACCGGAGGCACGCCGCCACGCAGTCGCTGCCGCCATGACACGGCCTGCTCAACGGCAGTGCGCAGCATCCATTCGCCGACCTCATGCACAGCACCGGTTCGCTCAGCGGCCTCTCTGCACTGCTCGTTGGACAACACACCGAACTGTGGGTGTTGCCAGCTCAGTGCCGCCTCGATCCCTACTAGCTGTTGAGAATCCAAGGTGACCACCGGCTGGTATGTCACGTGCAGCTCGCCGGTCTCCAAGGCGCCGGGTATCGCCGCGGCCAGCCGGAGCTTCGCGCGGTCGGCGGAATCGATGTCTGGGTCGAACAGGGCCCACTGCCGCTTACCCGTGCCGCGGATGCGGCGCAGCGTGGCACTGGCGGCCCGCATCAGCTCCTCGGGATTCGTCCCGGCGACCCGGCGCTGCACGACCCCGATGGTTGCTGTGACTGCCACCCCGATGTCGTCGATGTAGTAGGGCTGGGCGAGTTCGGTGTTGATGATCTCGGTGAAGGCACCGACATCCAAGATTGAATCCCCGGATTCGACGAGGATGGCGTATTCGTCAGCTCCGAGTCGGGCAACCATCGCCCGCTGGTCGGCGACCAGCCCCTCGAGTCGTCTGGCGGTCACATCGAGCAGCCGTTCACCGACGTGGTGTCCCAGCCCATCATTGATCGTCGAGAAGCCATCCAGATCGAGGTGCATCAGCGTGATCACGGCCGACGGTTCAAGCTGACCTAGCACCTTTTCCAGATGGGTGACGAAATATTGTCGATTCGGCAGGCCGGTCTGCACGTCATGCAGAGTCTGATGGCTCAGCCGCTGCTCGAGCAGGCGCAAATCGGAGATGTCGTCGATCACCGAAATGATGCACTGCGGCGCTTGGTCTGCGTCGAGCAGCACCGAAGCATCCAGGTACACTGAAGCGGTCTCGCCGTCTGCAAGTCGCACTGGCAAGCGGACTCGGAACCGCGGATCCCGACCGGTCAGCAGGCCGCGGTAGTAGCCCTCCACAATAGATCGGGCGCTAGACGGGAACAGCTCACTGATCTCGCGTCCGATCAGCTCGTCGGGGGAATAGCCCAGGGTGCGTTCCAGCGACGGGTTAGTCTGAATGATACGCCCGGCCGGCTCGCTGATTGCGATACCTACCGGAGATGAGTTAAATACTCCTCGGAATCGTGCCTCGCTGGCTGCCAGCGCCTGTTCAGCCTGCTTGCGTGCGTACAGCCCAGCGCGGTAAATCGCGTCCTGCTCATCGAGGCTGCGCTCGCGCAGCGCATTGGCATAGCCTGCCGCCATATTGCCGGTCAGCTGGGCAACTCGGCTGGTGACGTCGAGCCTTGGCGAGGCCTCGCCCAGCACATCCGGAAACTGCTCGGCGATGACAGCCACGGTCTTACCGAGCGTCTCGGTACCGGTGAAATGTGCGGCGACCATGTCGGCACCGATACGCTGCCCGGCCGACGGGTCGAACTCGGCGGCCAGCGCCGCCTCGGCTAACTGGTGAGTGAGCCCGAGTAGATGTGCCGTGAGCCCCTTACGTCCCATCGACACGTAGCTCGTGCCGGTGATCGCCTCCGCCCATCGCTGGGCAAACAGCTCTCGATCGACGTGGCTCATCTTTGCCGGCCTACCGCGGCACAGTCGGTGCAGCCCCGCCACGCCACCACAATGGCAACGTCGTCGGGGCGGGTGCGCGCAGCGCAGGGAACCACACCGATGCCCGCCCTGGTGTAGGTCTGGTCGTGGTCACCGCTGGGTCAGCGTGACCGTAGCGGTGCCGGCGTAGCTTACTCACCGTCGGCGCCTGACGCCGACCCCGGCGCTGGTCGGTGGAAGAGTCCGCTGGGCCCGTGATGGTACGGCGGGTGTGCCGGGGCGGTGGCCTTACCCCACTGGGCAGTTGAGGCCACCGCCTCACGACCTGCAGCGTGGCGAACTACGTGATGAGCCCGCTGAGCCCACTTCCATCCTCGGAGCTCCCTATGATGTGTGCCAACCCAGTGCGTTCGACACGGGGGTCGTCCTCGTAGTCGTACCAGCCACGGGGGCAGCTGTCATCGCATTGTCCATAGCCGCCACCCATTACGAAGACTTCTGAGATCCTCATGATGCTCCCTTCCTTTCCAGTCGATGAAGGAGCCATGCAAGCCAAAAGAAACCCAAGCGACTTAGCGATATTGCACACAGCTGTCTGAGCATGTGCAGACGATGTGCTACCTGTTATTAGGTACGCGCCAGGACTACCTGCGACACGATGCCCCCATCGTCGACGCAGTCCGGCGTCTTAGCGAACTTTGCTCCGGTGTCACATCAGCGTGTCAATCCGCCGCATTAAGCAGCCCCCGAGATGACCATAGAGACTGCCCCTGACTCTCCGTGGTCACGCAAGGACGAAGCTACGTCATGGTTGCCTCCAGTGCAATAATAACTTTCCGTACACGAATGATCACTTAGGGTAGAGGTTGGACGTGCGGTTCGGCGATAAACCGGGACGGAGACCCTCGCACCGCGTCCAGGCCGGTGGCCGATCGGACTGCGCGAGGCAACCGCGGACGCCGGCGGCAACTACGTACAGCAACGCAGACGCTCCCGAGGCCGGCCCTCTTTGGCTGCGTCCGAAGGAGCAAGATCTCTCCGAATAGACGTACTGAAGGCGACGAGTGCTATTGGCGGAAGACCTCGCTCGCACCGCGTTGCAGCCCGTCCACGCCGGAATTGCCAACACGTCTCGCCAGCATCGTGATCTACCATTCGCAAAGGAATACCCCGCAGCCCACCCAAGAGCCTGCACTACCGGCCGCTGCACACCACCGCTGGATCGCTCCCGGCCGGCACGGCTGCGCGCGTCGCGCTCGTCAAGCTGCCAGACACCGGTGAGCCGCTGCGACCTACCCTGCCCGCCAGCAGGCCCTCGCCGTGACCAGCCACTGAGCCGCGTGGTCGCCTGCCAGAACCTGTGCTAGTCGGCGAACGAGTCCGCACCCGCGAAGCTTCTGGGCACGCCCCCATCCCACTCACCCGGGGAGGTCAGAGCCAACCAACATCGAAAGATGCGGCCACGCCGGAGATGTTCATAGTTCCGAAGCCTGGGTACTCACTCTTCGTACAGGGAACGCTACTCTTCGCACTGGCCGGACAGATGTCCGCTGGAGCACGATGAACTTACGGAAGATGGAGGGCAAGTCGAATGCG
>JALZDN010000041.1 GCA_030862525.1 Actinomycetota bacterium
GGCCTCCTCCGAATCGACCCCGAGCGCAGCTGCCGCAGCCAGGTGCCGCCCGGCGGCCGCGGCCGCGGCACGCAGGTTGTGCTGCGCCATCAGATTGGTGAAGACGTTGTTGTCAGCCACCGCACTGTACTCATCCGGTCCGGTCACGCCGTCGATGCGAAAGTTGCCCGCTATGTCGTGGTGGCCAAGGGAGCGCCACAGCCGCGCCGTCTGAACCAGCAGTTCCAGCGCGACGTCGCGCTCGAAGTCAGCGTCGCCGGTCGCGTTCACATGGCGAATCGCCGCATAGGCGATATCGGCGTTGACGTGGAAGGCCGCGGTACCCGCCGGCCAGTACCCCGAACACTCCTGGCCACGGATGGTACGCCAGGGAAACGCCGCACCAGCCAGGCCCAGCTGCCGAGCACGCTCCATGGCTAGCGGGAGAATCTGCTGCCGCCAGCGCAGCGCATCGGCGGCAGCGCCGGGCACCGTATGGCTAAGCATTGGTAGTACAAAGGTCTCGGCGTCCCAGAAGGTATGGCCGTCGTAGCCCGGTCCGGTCAAGCCCTTGGCCGCGATCCCTCGCCCCTCGGCGCGCGCGCCGGCTTGCAGCACGTGAAACAACGCGAATCGAACCGCCTGCTGCAGCTGCGGGTTGCCGTCGACCTCCACGTCGGCCGAGGCCCAGAAGTCGTCGAGGTAGCGGCGCTGTTCGGTGGTCAGCCCGTCCCAGCCGGTGTAGCGGGCCGCCGCCAGCGCCGCCCGGACCTGATCGTTCAGTGCTGGAAACGATCGCTGTGCGGACCAGCCGTAGGCGAGGTACTTCACCACCCGCAGCCGCTGACCGGGATCCAGCCGGCAGATCACCGTCGTGCGGGCGACGTGCTCGGTCGCCGATGAGTGGAACTCCGTGCGCGACGGACCGATCACGTCATGGTCCATCGAAGCGGCCATCCGCAGCCCGGAGCGGCGGGTGCTGTGCATCAGCGTGGCTCCGGTGTCGTTGCGCCGGTGTTGTTCGGCGACCAGCGGCTCGGAGAGTGCCGCAGCCACTCGGGGGTCGTCGGTGGTGGGAGGCAGTTGCTCGTTGGCGAACAACTCGGACTGCAGGACCAGCAGCACCGGCATATCCACCGGCTCGACCTCGTAGTTGATCGCGACCACAGCCCGTTGGGCCAGCGACACCAGCCGCTGCGAGCGCACCCACACCGCCTTACCGGCGGGGGAGACCCATTCCATCCGGCGGGTGAGCGTGCCGGCCCGCATGTCGAGCACCCGTTCGTGGGAGCGCAGCTCGCCGTAGCGCACATCCAACGGCTCGTCGTCGACCAGCAGCCGGATCAGCTTGCCGTTAGTCACGTTGATGATGGTCTGTCCGGACTCGGGGTATCCGTAGCCGCCCTCGGCGTAGGGCAGCGGCCGCAGCTCGTAGAAGGAGTTGAGATAGCTCCCCGGCAACGCGTGCGGATCGCCCTCGTCGAGGTTGCCGCGCAGCCCGATGTGCCCGTTGGCCAGCGCAAAGGCCGATTCCGTCTGGCCCATCGCGTCGAGGTGCAGCTCGCATTCCCGTACAGCCCACGGCTCGACGGCAAACCGTTGCTGGCCGATCACGACCGGTCCAGCAGCTCGTCGAGATCGCTGACGATGACGTCGGCGCCGTGCATACGCAATGGACTGGTGAGCTCTAGCACCAGGGTATTCTTACGGGTCGGCTGTCGAGCCAGTGACTTGGGCGCGACGAGGCTGTAGGAGGTACGGACCCGTTCACATCACGCCCGGCGGGCCGTCAGGCAGGTTTGATGTTGGCGTTGAGGTGGAAGGTGTTGTCCGGGTCGTACCTGGCCTTGATTCGCGCCAACCGCTCGTACTTGGTCGGGCCGTAGGACGCGCGCACCCGGCTCTCGTTGTCGTCGGTCATGGAGTTCACGTAACCACCCGAGTGCGGGGCGAAGGGCCGCAGCGCATTCCATACCGACCGAACCCACGCCCGGTCGGCGGCCAGCAGGTCGGGCGTCGGGCCGATTCCGGCGATGTTGACGACGTAGCGCGGTGCTCGCTCACCGCCGAAGGCGGTCTCGTCATCGCCGACCGCCGAATATGCTCCGTCGAGCCGGTACACCACGCACAAGCTCATCGGTGAGCTCTTGCCAGACATCCGCGCGACGATCACCGCAATCGCGTCGTCGGTGAGCTCGTCGAGGTAGATCACTTCTTGATAGCCGAGCAGTCCCCACGGAGCGGTCTCGTCGAGCGTCCGTTGTAACGCTACGTACGGGAGCGGAGTGACCAGCTCGAACAGCGGCGGTAACGTCTCTCGAATCGGCGCGACGAGCCTGGCGTGTTCCTCGGCGGAGGAGAATCCAACCACGATCAGCAAGTAACCCGGCACAAAGTGGTGCTGCTGGGGCACGAACGGCGCCGGTGGGGCGTTGAGCCCGATCGCGATCTGGGCGCCGGCGTCGTGGGGGAGGGCTGGCATGAGATCGCGGGCAAGGCGCAGCACCTGCTCGCCGTCGTCCATCCCCCAGAAAAACAGTCCCAGGTGCACTTCTGGTCCGACCGGCTGCAGCTGGAACTCAAACGTCGTGACGACGCCGAAGTTGCCGCCTCCGCCGCGGATCGCCCAGAACAGGTCGGCGTGCTCGTCGGCCGACGCATGCACGTAGCTACCGTCGGCGAGCACGACGTCGACCGATACCAGGTTGTCGATGCTCAACCCGGACTTGTGGGTCAGCCATCCGATGCCGCCACCAAGTGTCAGGCCACCGACCCCGGTGTGGCTGATCACTCCTGCGGGCACTGCCAGGCCATGCGTCTGAGTTGCCGCGTCCAGCTCCGCGACGGTGGCGCCGCCTCCCACCTTGGCCACACCGGAGTCGGCACAGACCGTGACGCGGCGCATCGCGCTGAGATCGATCATCAGCCCACCGTCACAGACGCCGGCCCCGGAGAAAGCATGGCCACCGCCGCGCACCGAGATCTCCAATGATTGCTCTCGGGCGAAGACGAGCGCTGCCGCAATGTCGGCTGGGGATACGCAGCGGGCGATCGCGGCCGGGCGACGATCGATGTCGTTGTTCCATTGTATGCGTGCGGTGTCATAGTCAGCGTCGTCTGGCGTGATCACCTTGCCGGCCAGCACGGTGCGGAGCGCCTCCAGGTGGTGAGTCGAGATTTGAATCATGGAACAGCTCCCAGGCCTCGGGTGAGCACCCGGCATGCGCCTGGTGCGACTTAAGTACAGCGTTAGTGTGCCGGGATCCTCAACAATCGCACATTGACGATCACGTCATGCAGTTACTGCCTGAAATCAACGATGAGGGGAGGGGCAGCCACTTCCGGGCCACCCCTCCCTCGCTAACGGCACCGCACGCGGTCACCCAGCGGCACCGCCGCGACTTTGTCAGCTGTAGCAGGCGCCGCCAGCACCACCATCGGCGCTGCCGCCGTCGCCACCGACGCCGTTACCGGCGCTATTGGTCTGGTCTCCGAACAGGTTGATGTTCAAAAGGTTGACCCCGAGACCTCCCCGACCAGTGCCGCCGTCGCCACCCACGCCGCCGTTGCCACCACGCCCGCCACAACCACCGGCGCTGAACAAGGACAGGACGGTGCGGGCCGGCAACAGCTCGACGTGCTGCCCGTCAATCTCGGTAAAGCTCAGTGCGTGAGACATCGAATCCTCCTAGGGAATGTAACCCCGGTGGTACCCCGGGGAAAGCGCCTCATCGGTGGCATGCCGATTCAGCAATACATACCCTGCCCAGCGGCGCCGTGACGGGCAATCAGTAGCCGCACGTAAATCTGCACGTAGACTACGTAGCATGGAGCCGTTTTTCTAATACTTAGCCTGCGGTGACATGGACGTAGGTGCCGGACGCCTGGTACCTAGTTACAGTGTACGTCGATGTAGCTGCCCTTTATTCGCTCAAATACTCTGCGTGAGACCGATTTGGGAACCCAGCAAATCAGGCAGTGCCGAAACGGTTTTCTGAGAGTAATCAGCCTCTAGCATCTTACGCCGCCCGACTCCGAATTTTTTATCGATCGTTGGGCAGGGCACCCGCCTCAACGAGCAGGTCGAGCACTTGGGGTGCCTCGGTGAACGCGTGGGCGGAGTCAGCCGGAGTGGCGACCCGGTGCGCGTTCGTCGCGATGTAGGAGCGCAGAGCGGTGTCGAAGCGGTCGGCGGCCGACCTGGCGTCGGGCCTGCAGAAGCAGGGCAGCACCCTGGTCGTAGACACCCTCGGTATAGCGGGTCGAAACCGCCGTTGCCCGCCCAGTAGATCATCGGTTGTCCCATGAGGCCGACGACGCGCCGCGAGATGTCGCGGTTCCGGTAGTCGAAGGCATCGCCGCCGGCGATGCCTTCGGCGAAGGTGGCCAGTGACTCGTCGAGCCAGGGGTTCTCGGCCTGATTATTGCCGACCAGGGAGTAGACCCACTGATGGGAGACTTCGTGCGCGACCAAGGCCCGCAGCTGGCTGCGCCTGACGTCGCCGAACTGCAGCGCCGTGGGGAACTCGGTGCCATCGCTTTGCCCAGGGGTGATCGCCACCCAGAGCTCGGGGTAGGGAAATGGTCCGAACAACGCGGTAAGCGAGGTGATCGCCGCACCGATCTCGTCGGCCCAGTCCTGCGGATCGACTTTGGTGCCGGCCTGTGGCGTGGCAAGGTGCACGCGCACGCCGCCGACCTCGCGGTTCAGGACGGCGTAACGCCCGACCGCGACGGAGACGTCTCGGACCGCTGCAGCGGTGAACCGATGAGTGGTCGTGCCGGGGTCGAAGCCGGGGGCCTCACCGGCCGTCACCCCGGTGCCGATCACCTGGTATTCGGTTGGTGCGGTCACCAAGAGAGCGGCGAGCATGAAATCCTCACTGGTGGCGGTCTCGCCGTTCATCGGGACCGCCGGATCGCGGGGCCCAACCGCTACCCCGGACCCAGGCCAGCAGCGGGAGCCCGGAGCCGAGCCAGGCCGTCTGGGTGCCGGGGGAGTGACCAACCCGCTCGTCGGCGTCCGCGCCGAGGACCAACCGGAACCCGACTTCGGCCCGCACCGACTCGCCCGGACCCAGGCATTCGGCCAGTGGCACCTCGATGAGGGTGCCGGGCGCGTCGGGTGGGGCACCGGCAGCAATCACCTGGCTGGTGACCGGGCTGCCGTCAACGCTGGTGTCGGTGACGATGAGCGAGGAGCCGGCCTTGAACATGGTCGAGTTGTTCGGCCAGGCCCGGAACACCAACTCGCACGCTCGCATGTCCGGGGTGAACACCACCGATTCCCGGCCGGTCACGCTGCGCAGGTCCGGCGCCACGTCGAAGGACAGCTCGACCACCGGACGCTGCGGCCACAGACCTGCGTCATACCTGGCGGGATCCGTCAACGGTGCGGCGCCGGTGCACGATGCGAGCATCCCCGCGATCATTGCGATGGACGCCGACATCAGCAGTCGCGGAGCTCGACGACGCGACTCCGGGCGCCATAAGGGTGTCGATGAGGTCGTCACCGAGGTCTTGAGTCGACTCGCCATAACTGAGGTTCGCCTCTCGGTACCACTCTGGAGGAGCTTCGGGATGCGGACCGCACAAGCCGACCTTGCCACGACCGTAAGGAGCAACCAGCGCCGCGATCGCTCCGTTGGTGTAGCGCGCCAGCACGGTGATTCCGGTGGACTTGCGTCGCGGAACCATGTAGCCGCCGTCCTGGAAGTACATCGTGCGCTTCATGCCACGCCAGATGACCGGGATCACGGCAGGGTCCGCGGTGGTCACTGACGCCCCGGATGAGGAGTAGTACTCGTCGACCCTGCCTCGGAAAACATTGAAGTGGCCCGGTTCGGCCAGGAATCCGCCCATGCAGATGCCCAGGTAACGCCCACCTTCGTGAACGAAGTGCTTGATCGCGGACTTGTCGCGTTTCTGCCGCCGGTAGGCGGCGTCGTCATCGCCGTCAGCACCTGGCTGGGCGTAGAGCCGCACCCCGGGACGTGCCAGTGCTTCCGGCACGGACATCGTCCCGTTCGGTCCGGCCGTGATCACGTCGAAGTTCCAGCCCGCTGCTGACGCCAGCATCGCCGCCACCGCGCCGGTGTCATCTCCGTCGGCGGGTCCGGTGGAGTCGTCGCTGTAGACCACCGCGACCGGACGGACCCGGCGGACAGCGACGCCCGGGATGTCACTGCCCGGAGGCTCTTTCTCCATCACATGAGGCTACTTCTGCCAGCCGATGGTTTCCGGCGTGGCCACGAAGAAGCGTCCGGCGCCGAAGTTGGCCAGCCCCTGCTTGGTGGCGACGATGGCCGGCCGGCTGATCGTCGGCATGGTCCCGTAGGTCTTGAACGCCTCGGTCTCCACCTCGTTGGCCTTGGCGTACTGCTCCTGCGGGGTGGGCAGCTGGTTGATCGTCCGCAGCTGGGCGTCCAGCGTCGGGCTGTTCACCCCGGACTTCAGCAGCGTGCTGTCCGAGCAGTAGAGCTGGCAGATGTAGGCGATGCCGTATGGGTCGGTCTGGGTGACCCCGGAGTAGAACATGTCGAACCGTTTGCCGGTGACGATCGCCGAGTACTCGCTGGACGGGACCTGCCGGATGTTCAGCCGCACGCCGATGTTCTTGAGCATGGCGGCGGTGGCACCCGCGACTGCCTTGCCGACCGGGTCGTCACCGGTGTTGACGTAGGTGAACTCCAGAGGCTTGCCGTCCTTGACCCGGATCCCGTCCGGGTCGGGTGTCCAGCCGGCCGCTTGCAGGCCCTGCTTGGCCTGCTCCGGGTTGAAGGTGATCACCTTAGAGAGGTTGTCCTGGTACCCATCCTGGAACGGCAGCAGGACCATCGACCCAGGCAGCTGCGCAGTCAGGTTCAAGCCCTGGAACTCGATCTCCTGCAGCTGCCGGCGGTCGATCCCCTCGAACACCGCTTTGCGCACCGCCGGGTCGGCGAGGATCGGGCTCTGCCCGTTGAGGGTGAAGAAGTCCAGCGCCGGCTCGATGCTCTTGCGGATTTCGATCCCGGTCATCCCCTGCACCTGCGCCAGCCGGTCCTTGGTGGCCACACTCGTCGCGTCGAGCTGGCCGTTCTTGAACGCGTTGATGGACGCCGTGGGCTCCATGGTCAAGAACGTCCGCGAGTCCAGCTTGCCCGGCTTGCCCCACCATTTCGGATTGCGGACGAAAGTGATGATGCGGTTCTGCTTGTCGAAGTTCTGGATCTGGTACGGGCCGGCGCCCCATTCCGGGTGCGGATTGTCGATGTAGCCCTGGTTGTAGACCTGCGGGTCAACCGCGTTCGGGTGGATCAGATTGTTGTACAGGCTCTGCCACCAGAGGTTGACGCCCCGGAACGTGACGACCGCCTGCCGGTCGTTCACGCCGCGGGTCACCGAGGCGATGCGGTCGTAGCCATCGCTGGAGTCGAAGATGTACGCCGGGTTGGTGGCACCATTGGTCTTCCAGACGGCCTCGAACGAGCGCCAGTCGATCGGCGTGCCGTCGTTGTAGGTGGCCTTCGGGTTGATCGTGTAGGTGATCCGGGTGTTGCCGTCGACCAGCTCCTGCTTGACGTCGTTCAGGTAGTCGGGGTTGTAGACGGCGTCCCCATCGGCAGTGAAGGTGATCAGTATCGGGTTGTACCACCTCCACACCATCAGGGTGTAGAGCGTCCCGTCGCCCTGCCAAGTATTGAACTGCGGGGTGATCTCCGGCAAGGCGGTGGTGAGCGTGCCGCCGTCCCTGATGTTCTCGTACGGCTGGGGGTTGAACTGGGCCTGCTCGGACAGCGACTGCGCGGTGTCGCCACTGCCGCCGCCGGTTACGGAGCCGCCGCAAGCGACCAGCGCGACCAACAGCACGGCGGTCGCCGCGAGGGCGACGATCCTCTTCACGACGTGCATCCTCTGGTTCTCTCTTTCCGGGCCAGTGCGTCATGCCGCACGGCGGGCGCGCGGCCGGTAGGCGAGCGTCAGCGGAAGTGGCAGGCGTTCCGCTGGTCGGAGATCCCCCCTCCGGTCAACCTGGGTGTCTCGTCCATGCAGCGGGCACGCTGCACGTCGTTCAGGGTCAGGTGCAGGGGGCAGCGGCTGACGAACCGGCAGCCGGGGGTGGAGTCGGTGGGGCTGGGCAGGTCGCCACGCAGGATCACCCGTTTCCGCACGCGCTCGACCTGCGGGTCGGGCACCGGGATCGCCGAGAGCAGGGCCTCGGTATACGGATGCTGTGGGTGGCCGAACACCTGGCCCACCGCCCCGACCTCGACGATCCGCCCCAGGTACATCACCGCCACCCGGTCGGAGATGTGCCGCACCACTGACAGATCGTGGGACACGAACAGGTAGGACAGCCCGAGCTTGGCCTTCAGCTCGTTGAGCAGGTTGATCACGCCGGCCCGGATCGAGACGTCCAGCGCAGAGACCGGTTCGTCCAGCACGACCAGCGACGGGTTGGTGGCTAGGGCGCGGGCGATCCCGATGCGTTGACGCTGCCCGCCGGAGAACGCGGTCGGGAAGCGGTCGATGTGCTCGGGGTCGAGCCCGACCAGCTCCATCAGCTCGTCGACCCGGTTGTCGATCGCTGACCGGTCCTTCTCGCCAATCGCCCGCAGCGGCTCGGCCAGGATGTCGAAGACCGTCAGCCGCGGGTCCAGCGCGCCCATCGGATCCTGAAACACCATCTGCAGCCGCCCAGGCCGTAGTAGCAGTACAGGAACAATCCGGTCCGACTACGACCGTGCCGAGACAATAGAAGAGACTGCTGAGCTCGTCACGCAACTCGGCGGCACTGGTATCGCCGCCGCAGTTGACCATTTCGAAATCGAGCAGGTGAAAAGCCTGGCCGAGCAGATCCGCCACGACCACGGCCACATCGACGTGCTCGTCAACGACATCTGGGGCGGGGAACTGCTCAAAGGCGGTCCGGCTGAGTGGAACACTCCCATTTGGGATCACAACCTTGACAAGGGCTTGCGAATACTCCGGCTCGCCATTGACACCCACCTCATCACTTCCCATCACCTTCTCCCACTTCTCATCGACGAGCCGGGCGGCCTGCTCGTCGAGGTGACCGACGGCACCGCCGACTACAACACATCGCGATATCGGATCTCTGTGTTCTACGACCTGGCCAAGGTCGCCGTGAACCGGCTGGCCTTCTCCCAGGGGCACGAGCTGGGACCGCATGGAGCAACCGCGGTCGCCATCACGCCTGGATGGCTGCGCTCAGAGATGATGCTCGACAACTTCGGGTTTCCGAAGGGAACTGGCGCGACGCGCTCAACCCGACCGCCGTCGACGATTATCCCTGCGCCCCCGCAGACTTCGCGTTGTCTGAGTCGCCTCGATACGTCGGGCGCGCTGTCGTCGCGTTGGCATCGGATCCTGGCCGGGCCAGATGGAACCAGAAGTCGGTCAGCTCCGGTCAGCTCGCTGGAATATGGGTTCACCGACCTCGACGGCTCCCAGCCTGACGTCTGGCGATTCATCGAAGAGATCCGCGAGCCCGGACTCGACGCGAATTCCGACGACTATCGGTAACTGCCAACCGCACGACCGCGAACCGGACCGGAATCATCTCGGCCATGGCAGCGCACAGAACTTGACATAATGTCAGTTATCGGATCGATCCGAGGTCGGGGAGAGGGGCGTGTGACGTCAGGCCCTGTGCCGGGTCGCGGTGGTCAGTTGCGGTGACTGGCGAGCCCGGGGCTACCAATGCGTTGGGCGAGTAAGCGACGACGGCAACTTTGTGCCGGTATCGCCCTTCGCCGCATCGAGTTGAGATTGGGTGAGAAAGATACTGTCGGTGAGGTCGGCACCTCTGAGGTCGGCACCTCTGAGGTCGGCATCTCTGAAGTCGGCCCCGATAAGGTCGGCCACTCTCAGATCGGCGCCTCTGGGGTCAGCTCCGATCAGGTATACCCCTCTCAAGTTAGCGCCTCTTAGATCGGCGCCTCTGAGATCGGCCCCGATGAGATCGGCTCCTCTGCGGTCATTCTTCTGACGCCGGAATTCGGCTCGCGCGAGTTCGCTCGTGCGTAGCAGTAGAACATTGACCACTCGCCGGTGTGCTGCTACGTCCAGTTCCATGAGAGAATCGGGACTGTTGTGGCTGAGGCGTTCGGTCTCGTCGAGCGCGCGGCTGTCCTGCCTGAGGTGTTGGTGAATTCCGCAGCGGAAGTCCGATCGCAGATTGGGACAAGCTTTCCCTGCATCTTTGTCGATCGCGAAGTCAGCCGAGGCTGAGAAGGTCGGGGCGACACAGCACAGCGCGAAGCAGCGCTCGCAATCAGCTCACAGGTCGAGGCGGCCTCCGGCGGGAAGAGGTTGTGCATATCCGCTTTTCTCCGACAATTTGCGTAGTCTCCTGTCGAAGCAACCGTGCTGGTCGTCCACGAACGGGGCCGAAGTCGTGAGAGCTCAGCTCGTGCGGAACCGGTTGAATACTCGATACATCAGTTCGGTTCCGCGCGCCAACGCGTCTACCCGGATTCGCTCGTCGTTGCCGTGCATCCGCGACATCGTGTCGTCATCGGTGGCGTAGGGGTAGATCCCGTACACCGGGATGCCGCGCTGCCGCCACGGCCCAGCGCTAGTGCCCGCTTCGAACAGGCCGGGGGTGACCGCTGCGCCAGGGTAGGTCTCACGAGCTGCGGCGTCCAGCGCACGGAAGACGTCGGTGTCGATCGTCCCCGGCGGTTGGGCCATCCGCTGTGCGAGCCCATCTAGCATCTGCTGCTCGGTCTGGTCGGGCAACAGCGGGTTCACCAGGCGCAGCGTCACGCCGTCAGCGGCACCCAGCGCGTTGCGCAGCTCCGCCAACGTCGCAGCCACGTCGATACCGCCCGGGACCAGTCGCAGGTTCAGCGTGGCGGTCGCTGACCCAGGCTGAACGTTGGTGCGGTACCCGGCGTGCTGGATCACCGGCGTGACGATGTGGCGCATCAACGCGTTGTGCAGCGTCGGATGGTCGCTGAACTGGACTACCAGCGCGCCGGCGCGATCCCGCTCGGCCTGCCCCGTGGCGTTCAGCATGAGCCGCAGCGCTGTGGCCAGCTTCGCATTGTCGGTGCGCGAGGCCCATGCTTCGAAGTACGCCCTGGTCACTTCGGTGAGACCGACTCCGGGCTGGTAGTCGGCCAGCCGGACCGCGGCTCGGTTTAGCCGGGTGATTGCCGCGTCCTGCGATGGGCGGGAAGAGTGGGTGGCAGTTCCCCGGGCGACGAGCTCCAGCGCGGCAGACATCTTGTCCTGTCGGGCCAGCGTGATCACCACCGGTTCCACCGAGCCGGGTGGGGCCAGCGCCCATCCCCCCTCGGTGATCACCGCTCCGGCGTCGATCTTGTCGTAGTGCTGCTCGGCGAGCCACCGGGTGCTGTAGCGGCCGGCCTCCTCATCGCAGTCGGAGAGGAAGATGATGTCCCGGTCGAACCGCGCGCCCTCACTGAGGTGTCGCAGCAGGGCCGCCATGAACGCGGCGTTGGTGCCCTTCATGTCCAGTGCACCGCGGCCGTAGATCCAGCCGTCAGCTACCTCGCCACGGTAGGGATCGACGGTCCAGCTGTCGGCCTCCACCGACACCACATCGGAGTGGCACAGCAGCAGCAGTGGCCGGGCACTCCCCCCGGCGCTGCGGACGCGGGCGATGAAATGCGCATTGTCCGGCTTCGGGGTCGGAATGATCTGGGTTTGGGCACCGGCCGCGTCCCAAATCGACTTCAACATCTCGGCATGCGGAACGGTCACGCCACCTTCGCCATTGTGCGACGTGTCGAACCGGATCATGTCGATGGTGAGCTTCAGCGGGTCCAGGTTCACCGGGTCGACGACGGGGACGGGGGGCGGTTGAGTGACCGCGTTGGTGCAGCCGGCCACCACGGCGCCGACCGCAGCCAGCCCCACGGCCCGACCGCTGAGCTGCAGCACCTCACGCCGGCTGTACCGGCCGTGCCTTTTGGTCATGAGTCCCTCCCCGACTGCTGTAGTGACAACTCATGGATACCGGCGACCGGCCACGCCGGGTCCCTCCGGCTGAGCCTCTCGACCTCGTCAACGGCCCCACCGTTAAGGGTGGATCTACGATTCGTCGGTTTCCCGGCGACACTTCCGAGGCCACCCTGGCGGGTGAAGGGCATCCCGTACGCCCTGTACGCGTATCTGGCCTACGGCCACCTCCCTGGCCGGTAGCTCGACGTCCCGCTTCCCGAGGGACATCACCACCTCGATCAGGTGCTGTATCGAGCGGCGAGCCGGTCCAGCTTCCACACCACGACAGTGTCGCCGGTCCGGGCGTAATCCAGCATGCGCTCCAGTTCGGGCGCTCCCGCAACGCGCCGGACGCGGTCCCGGAGAAGATCCGGGTACAACCCGCGGTGGTCAGCGCCTCATGCTGGAGGGCGAGATCCTGGCCGCTGGTCGTGCTTACCGGGGCGTAGCCGGCGAGGGTCACGGGTTACCGGCGTCGCGCAGGGCATCTGTCAGCTCCTCAACCAGGGTACGCAAGTCGATGTTGGGCATATTCGGGTCGTTGGTGTCGCGCCGGCCCCGTTCGAGGGCGTCGACCACAGCCGTGACGTTTGCGAGCATTCGCCGGGCTTCCTCCAGCTCAAACCGGAAGGCGCCGTCGAGGAGTTCAATGTCAGGGTCCTGAGGAGTCGCTGCCATGACGCCAAGTGTCGCGCAGACGATCGAGCAGGAGGTGTTCGCTACGCCAGCTCGATCCTCGGCATGGCGGCGTCGGCGGCCGGTGCATCCATGACGGCGCCGAGCAAGGCGAACCCTGAGGGCAGCGCTGGCTCACCAGTCGCGGTGGGAATGACGAGTAGCACGAGCAGGAGTGCGGCTAGGCGATCGTGGCCCGCTTGAGCACCTGGAGCCGATGGTTGGGCGAGTCGTCCGACACAGCCGCCTGCGTCCCCGCTCAGCCGAGCCACTCCTGGAGAGCCTCGCACAGCACGCGCGCACCCTCCTCATCCAGCGTGAGCACGCAGGAGCGGTCGACGTGAGGGTCGAGTTCGATCGTCCCGTCCAGCTTGGTCACGACGAGGTTGGCGAATCCCGCTGGCCCTCGGTGCAGCGCACAGCTTGCGTGGATCGTTCGGCGGTTGTTGCCATTGCTGGGGGCGCTCATCGGGTCACCATCGCGCCGCAGCGAAACAGGTGGAACCCTCTCAGTGTCGCCTGCGGTCGGGGCAGCCGAACTGGCGACAACGGGAGGGCGAGATGGGCAGCGAGCGGGCGGACTTCGCCGCGCAGCTCGCCCGCAGGCGCGCCGACGCAAGGATGTCGCTGGCCGACCTGGCCGTGCAGTCGCACGTGCATCGAGGCTACCTGCACAACGTCGAGCACGGACGCCGCTGGCCGGGTGAAGCCGTCGCCCGGGCGCTGGACACCGCGCTGGACGCTGACGGAGCGCTGCTGGCCACCTGGGAAGCCGCCGACCAGACCCCGCGCGTCCAAGCCACCAGCACCGACGGACGACCCACTGAGCTGCTGGAGCTGGCCGCCCGAGCCGAAGCCAGCGACGTCACCCCGACCACGCTGGACTTGCTGGACCACAGCATCAACAAGCTGGCCCTCGCCTACACCCGTGCCCCACCCGCCGACCTGCTGCGGGACGTGGGCACCAGCGCCCGCCAAGTCGGCTCCCTCCTCGACGGCCGGGCGACCCTCACCCAGCGCCGCCGCCTGCTCATCGCGGCGGGATGGCTTGCGCTACTGGCAGCGACGCTGCATGTCGACCTCGGGCAGCGGGGCTTGGCGAGCGCCGCACGCGGTGGCGCCGGATCACTGGGCAGGGAAACCGAGCACGACGAGATCGGCGCATGGGCCTGCGAGGTCGACACGTGGACGGCCCTGGTCGATCAGGATTGGTCACGCGCTGCATCGCTGGCCGCCGCAGGCGAGGTGCTCGCCCCGGTAGGCAGCCCGGCCGCGGCACAACTGGCCATGCAGGCCGCGCGGGCGGCAGCCCGACTCGGTGACGGCCCCGAAGTACGGGCCGCGTTGCGCCGAGCCGCGGTGGCGCTGGAGCAGCAGTCGCAGGACCGGCCCTCTGATCATCACTTCCATGTGGACCCCGCGAAGCTTGAGCTGTACACGGGGACCGCGCTGTCGTGGCTGGGTGATCCGGCCGCAGAAGACATCGCCCGGCACGCCGCCGCGCGGTACGAGACCGGTGGACGGCCCCGCCGATTGGCAACCGCCTACCTGGACCTCGGACTGGTGCTGGCACGGCTGGGACGGCCCGACGAGGCCGCCCACTGCGGCGTGCTTGCGCTGGGAGCGAACCATTTGGTGCCCTCGAACGCCTGGCGAGCCGACGAACTGGTCACCGCCGTGAGCGGGTACCGCGGGGTTCCGGAAGTCGAGGAGCTGCGTGAGCTCAGCGCCCAGCGCCGCGGGGGCTGACACGCCAGCGCGCCCCAGCCAGCATCAAGGGCGCCGCTGCGCCGGTTGTGTCAAGCACACCCGTGGGACCCAGCATCAGGCGGCTGAGGTAGGTAGTCATCAAACCGCCGGAGCGTGGCCAGGGTGGATTAGGGCTCTTATGGGACGCGCAGCGGCACACCGCGGATCGAGGCGTCCAGCACGGTGACGGTGTGCGCCAGCGTGAGATGTGCGCCGAGCCGTTGCGCGCTGGCCGCGATCTGCATCAGGCATCCGGGGTTGGCGGTGACCAGCACTGACGCCCGGGTGGCGAGCACGTTGCGGGCCTTGCGGTCCCCCAGCTCAGTGGCCGGCTCCGGATTGAGCAGGTTGTAGATGCCTGCCGAGCCGCAGCACAGGTCGGCCTCAGCGATCTCGATGAGGGTCAGCCCGGGGATGGCCCACAGCAGCTCCCGGGGCTGGGATCGGACACCTTGAGCATGCCCGAGATGGCAGGCGTCGTGGTAAGCGACTGTGACGTCAAGCCGGTGGCGCGGTGCGACCGGGCCGAGCTCGACGAGCAGTTCGGAGATATCACGGGTGCGTTCGACAAAGGCGGCCGCCCGCTGGGCGTAGCCGGGATCGTCGCGTAGCAAGTGCGCGTATTCCTTCATCGCCGAGCCGCAGCCCGCCGTGTTGACCACGATGTAGTCCACCCCGGCGGCCTCGAAGCGCTCGATCAGCGCCCGCGCGAAATGGACCGCCTCGTCCTCACGACCTGTGTGCAGCGACAGCGCTCCACAGCAACCCTGCTCACCGGGAATCACGACGTCACAGCCCTCGGCGGCCAGCACTCGTGCGGTGGCGGCGTTGACCTCAGGGAACAACGCATCCTGCACGCAGCCGGTGAGCATCCCGACGACCGCGCGGCGCCGGCCCCTGGCCGCCATCCGCTGTGGCAGCTTCTCCCGCCGGGTCAGTTTCGGAGCCAGCGACTCGATCACCCGCAGCGTCGGGGGCAGCCGGTCCAGTAGCCCGCTGCGGCGTAGCAGCCGGTCGAGACCGCTGCGCTGATAGAGAGCCAGCGGCCCGCGCAGCGCTCGCAGCCGCCGCGGGTACGGGAACAGTCGGAAGATCGCTTCGCGGAGCAGCCGGTCCGGCCGGGACCGCTCGTAGCGGCGCTCCACCTGTGCCCGGGTGTCGGTGATCAGCGTGTCGTATTGCACGCCGGATGGACAGGCCGTCACGCACGCCATGCACCCGAGACAGGCGTCGAAATGCCCCACCATCGACTCGGACAGTGGCTCACCCTCCAGACCGGCCTTCATCAGGTGGATGCGCCCGCGTGGAGAGTCCATCTCCTCCCCCCACAGCACGTAGGTCGGGCAGGAGGATAGGCAGAACCCGCAGTGCACGCAGTCCTTGATCAGTTCGGACTGGGGTGGGTGGTGGTCGTCAAAAGCGCCGGCGCTCATGTCAGATCCCTCCCACGAACCGCCCCGGTGCGAGCCGGTGCTCCGGGTCGAATTGGTCCTTGAGCCGGCGCATCAGTCCCAGTGCGGGCACCGGTCCCCACACGTCCAGCGCTGCCTTGCGGTGCCGGGGTGCGCAGCGCAGCACCGCGCTGCCGCCGTGCCGGGTGGCGATCCTGCGCAGCTGCGCCAGTTCGGTGCCCAGCTGGTCACCGTCATGCAGACCCGCGACGAGCACCCCGGCTCCGGCGCTGCCGCGCAATGCGCCGGGGGCGGTGGCGAACAGGTCGGCCAGCCCGGTGGGCTCGCACGTGACCGTTGCGGCGGGTCCCTGCGGTGGGTGCGGGGGCCTGCCCCACCAGTCCGGGGGCTGCTCGGTCACCGTGGCCGGCGTCCCGGCCGCCTCGCCGAGCAGGCTCGCGACGGCATGGGCGCGGGCATCGATGCTTCCGGCAACGCCCTCCACGGTGATCCCGACGGTCACCGGACCGCCCGGCGTGCCCCGGTCCACCTCGAGTGCTACCGGATCGTGCTGCGACGCCCGGACTGTAGCGACCGCGGCTGCGGCCAGCGTGGCGTCGGCGGCCTGCACGGTGATCCAGCGGCTGACCTCGGGCAGCGGGTGCAACCGGAACACCGCTTCGGTGATCACACCCAGGGTGCCCAGTGAGCCGGTGTAGAGCTTGCCCAGGTCGTAGCCGGCGACGTTTTTCACCACCGTCCCACCGGAGCGGGTGACGGTACCGTCGGCGAGCACCACGGTGATGCCGATGAGCAGGTCGCGCACCGAGCCAAACCGGTAGCGCAGTGGACCCGACGCTGCGGTGGCGATGGTGCCCCCGATAGTGCCCGCAAGAACGTCACTGCCGTCCAGGGCGAGTCGCTGCCGGCGTGAGCTCAACTGATTTTGTAGATCGACCATCCGCAGGCCGGCCTGGGTGGTGACGACCAGGTCGCCGGCAGCATGCGCGAGGACGGCGTCCATCCGGCTGGTGTCCACGATCAGGTCCAGGTCGGTTGGTGGTACCCCCCAGGACAGCCGGGTACCGCTGCCCCGGGCAATCACCCGCAGCCCCAGCCCGGCCGCCACCCGCAGTACCGTCGAGACCTCCTCGGTGCTGCGCGGCCAGGCCACCCAGCGCGCCGGCACCCCGTCCACGGTGTCGGCATCGGTGGCTTCAGCCACCTCCACGCAGGCCGCGCGCAGACCGTCGAGGGTGGGGGCGACCATCAGAACTGCTCGGCCAGTCCCGCGGCGTGCAGGGGGTGTACGCCCTTGCGCTTGCCGGGCACTTCCCCGCACAACCGGGGCGTCGGGAACACCTTGCCCGGGTTGCACACCCCGGCGGGATCGAAGGCGCAGCGCAGCCGCTGCATGGTGTCCAGGTCGTCGTCGGTGAACATCCGCGGCATGTATCGCGCCTTGTCCGTCCCGACACCATGCTCACCGGTGATCGAGCCGCCGTGTTCGATACACAGGTCGAGGATCGCCCCGGAGACCTCCTCGGCGGCCTGCGCCTCGCCGGGTTTGGCCTCGTCGAACAGGACCAGTGGGTGCAGGTTGCCGTCGCCGGCGTGGAACACGTTGGCCACCCGCACCCCGGTACCGGCCGACAGATCGGCGATCTTGCGAAGTACTTCGGGCAGCGCGGTGCGCGGTATCACCCCGTCTTGCACGATGTAGTCGGGGCTGATTCGCCCCACCGCGGCGAATGCCGACTTGCGGCCCTTCCAGAACAGCGCGCGCTGGGCGGCGTCGCGGGCCACCCGGATCTCGAAGGCACCTGCATTGGTGCAGTGCCGCTGCACCGCGCCGAAGGTGTGCTCGACCTCGGTTGCCGGGCCGTCCAGCTCCACGATGAGCACCGCACCGGCGCCCTCGGGATAACCGCACTGCACGGCCGCCTCGGCGGCCTCGATGGCCAGCGCGTCCATCATTTCGATTGCCGCCGGCGTGACGCCATCGGCGATGATCGACGACACCGCGGCGCCCGCCGCGTCCACCCCGGGGAAGGCGGCGAGCAGGCAGCGCACCGACTCCGGGTCCCGCAGCAGCCGCACCACAATCTTGGTGGCGATCCCGAGGGTGCCCTCGCTGCCGACGAACGCGCCGAGCAGGTCGTAGCCGGGCACATCGCGGGTGGTGCCGCCCAACCAGACCAGCTCCCCGTCTGGCGTAGCCACCTCGGCACCCAGCACGTGGTGGGTGGTGAACCCGTACTTCAGGCAATGCGCTCCACCGGAGTTCTCCGCGACGTTGCCGCCCACCGAGCAGATCTGCTGGCTGGACGGATCGGGGGCGAAGTACCAACCGTGCGGCGCGGCGGCCCTGGTCACCTCGAGATTGATCGCACCCGGCTCGACGATCGCGCGCTCATTGGCGGGGTCGACCTCCAGAATGCGACGCATCCGGGAGGTGACGATCAGCACGCCCTCGGCGTGCGGCAGCGCCCCGCCGGACAGCCCGGTGCCCGAGCCGCGGGCCACGAACGGCACTCCCGCGGCGGCGCAAGCCTTCACCACCGCGGCAACGTGCTCAGCGGACTCCGGCAGCACCACGATGCCGGGCACCACCCGGTACTGGGCCAGCCCGTCACACTCATAGGTGCGTAGCCGTTGCCTATCGGTGATCACCGCCGCAGGCCCGAGCAGGGCGGTGAACTCCGCAGCCAGCACCCCCAACCCGGATCCGACGTGCGTTCTCATCGCCCACTCCCTCCGCCGACCGCCCGCCACATGGTGCTTGTCGCAACCCCAGGGCACCCATCTAGCGTCACATGAATGCTTGTAGCCGTCGACGTGGGACTTGAAGAATGCGAGCCGTGGTGTCGCCCTGCCATCCGTATCTGGATGGGCCCTTTCCTCGGGCGTTCGCGCACCGTGGTTGGCACCTCGACGAACTGACCGGAATGGAGAACTCGCTGATTGCGTTTCGCCGCGCGGTCGCGGAGGGCTACCGGTACCTGGAAACCGACGTTCGAGCTACCCGGGACGGCGTGGTCGTGGTGCTACACGACGCCACGCTCGACCGCACCACCGACGGCTGTGGCGTGGTCGAGCAACTGGACTGGGCAGTGGTACGTACTGCCCGGGTGGGTGGCCGTGAGCAGGTCTGCCGGCTGACCGACCTGCTCGAAGAGCTGCCGGAGGCGCTGCTCAACGTCGACGTCAAGGCTGACACGGCAGTGATCCCGGTGCTGGAACTGCTTCAGTTCACCGATCAGTGGCACCGGGTGTGCCTCGCGTCGTTCTCCGAAGCCCGGTTACAGCGGCTGCGCGCCGCGGCCGGATCACAGCTGCTGACGTCGATGGGCACCGCGTCGGTGGTGGCGTTGCGGTTGCGCTCGGCGCTGCCGCTGCTTGTCGGACTGCCGGTCCGGGGCGGGCTGGCGCAATTGCCGGTGCGCCGCTACGGGATCACCGTGGTGGACCGAACACTGGTGCGCTACGCGCACCGCTGTGGTTTGGAGGTACACGCCTGGACGGTGGACCGCGCCGCCGAGATGGAAACTCTGCTGGACCTCGGTGTCGACGGTCTGGTCACCGATCGGCCGGATGTGCTGCGCGACGTGCTAAGGGCCCGACGGGCGTGGCCCGGTGGGGTCGCGAGAGGTGGCGCAGGTGGGTGACTCGACGGCTTTGAGAGGCTCGCACGACGAGGCCGAGCGTCGCCGCGAACAACGTGCCTGGTGCTGGTATGACTGGGCGAACTCGGTGTTCGTCACCTCGGTCATCACCGTGTTCTTCCCGCTCTACCTCACCACGGTCGCGGTGAACGACGCGCGGACCTCCGGGCAGGCCTGCCCGACGCGCAACGCGCTGGTCGGCTGCGACATCTCGCTGTTCGGGCTGCAATTCCCGGCCGGCTCGCTGTTCGGCTACCTGCTGGCGGCGTCCACTGCCCTTCAGGTGCTGGTGCTGCCGCTAACCGGTGCCATCGCCGACCGCACCCAGCACAAGCGGTGGATGCTCGGGGTCTTCGCGTTCACCGGGGCCGGCGCGACTGCCCTGCTCGCGTTGATGACTGGGAGCAACTGGCGGCTCGGTGTGGTGCTGTTCATGATCGCGACCACCGGCTACTACGCGTCTGTGGTCATCTACTACTCGGTGCTCCCGGATATCGCGACCGCCGACGAGCGCGACGAGTTGTCCTCCCGCGGCTGGGCCTTCGGCTTTCTGGGTGGAGGCATCGCCCTGGCCCTGCATTTGATGATCTATCTCGGACGTGATGCGCTCGGCCTGTCGGAGTCAGCGGCGGTACGGGTCTGCTTCGTCACCGCCGGGCTGTGGTGGGCCGCCTTCACTTTCATTCCGCTGTCCCGGATGCGCAGCTACCGGCTCCCGCAGGGCACCGAGCGGGGTCTGGCTGTGCTCACCGCGGGCTTTCGTCAGCTGTCGGGCACGCTGCGCAGCGCCCGGAAGTATCCCCTGACGCTGGCTTTCCTGGCTGCGTACCTGATCTACACCGACGGAATCAGCACGGTGGCCAGCGTCGCAGGTCAGTACGGTGATCTAGAGCTTGGGCTGGCGAGCAGCACACTGATCAGCACGATCTTGATGGTGCAGTTCGTGGCGTTCTTCGGCGCGTTGCTGCACGGCAGGGTGGCCCGCCGGTTCGGCGCCAAGCGCACGATCATGGGCAGTCTGGTGCTGTGGATCGGGGTGATCGCCGCCGCCTACTTCGTCCAAGCCGGTGATGAACTGCAGTTCTACGCCGTGGCCGTCGGCATCGGGTTGGTGCTGGGTGGCACCAACGCGCTGTCCCGGTCGCTGTTCAGCCAGTTGGTGCCGGTGGGCAGGGAAGCGGAGTACTTCTCGGTCTACGAAATCGGCGCCCGAGCCACCTCCACGCTGGGGCCGTTACTGTTCGGCGCCATCGGACAGGCCACCGGCTCCTTCCGCCCGGCCATCGTGTCCCTGGTCACGTTCTTCGTCATCGGCTTGGTGTTGCTATCCCTGGTACCGGTGCGCCGAGCGATCCGGGCCGCGGGCAACAGTGAGCCGTCAGTCGTCTAAAGCCGGCCCCCGCTTCGCCGCCTGGGGGTAGTGGCCTGCTCGATCGGTGACGCGGTACACCCAGTGGCGTAGTAACGCGACATATCGACGCTGCGATTCACTCTTTGCGGGCTATCTGAGTGGAAAGAACAACCCCGACCCCGGGTACGTCCGGGGTCGGGAACGTCATGCCCCCTCTCGGCGTTGCACTCGGTGAGCTTGACCCAGGGGACGGGGGTCCCCGACACGGAGAAAGGACATGCCATGGCCGACCGCGTCTTGCGTGGCAGCCGGCTCGGAACAGTGAGTTACGAGACGGACCGCGATCACGATCTTGCTCCTCGCCGGTCGGTGCACTACGCGTGCCCTAAGGGTCACAATTTCGTGGTTCCGTTCGCCGACGATGCCGAACCCCCGGTGATCTGGGAATGCCGGTTGCACGGCAACGAGTCCAGGCTGTCCGACGGGACCGAGCCGGAGGCGAAGAAGAGCAAGCCGCCGCGTACGCACTGGGACATGTTGCTGGAGCGACGTAGCATTCCCGAACTCGAGGAGCTGCTCGACGAGCGACTGACCGAAGTGCGCGGTCGCCGCTCCCGTTCCGCTTGACGCCTGATACTGCACCTCTAGCACAGCTCTGAGACCGCCGGACCTGGTTTCGGCGGTCTCAGCGTGTCGCCGTTTCGTCGGCGGATCAGGACTGATTGGCTCGCGAGGGACTGTCAACCAGGTCGGGCCGGCGGCGCAACCGCTCCAGGCGGCGCTGCACCCCCCAGACCGTGACGCGCCACAGCGCCTCGCGGACGATCGTGCCGTTCATCTTGGACTGGCCGTGCTCCCGCTCGGTGAAGACGATGGGAACCTCCACCACCGCGAAACCGGCGCGGACCGCCCGCCATGCCAGGTCGACCTGAAAGCAGTATCCCTGGGAGGCAACCGTGCTGAGGTCCAGGCAATCCAGTACCCGGCGGCGGTAGGCGCGGAACCCGCCGGTGACGTCATGGATACTCACCCCTAACGCCACCCGCGAGTAGTAGTTACCGCCGCGAGACAGCCATTCCCGGTACTGGGGCCAATTCACCACCCGCCCACCAGGCACATACCGTGAGCCCAGAACGACGTCGGGCCCTGCCCCCCGGTAACCGTCCGCCAGCGCATGCAGCAGCCGGGGTAAATCCTCCGGCGCGTGCGAGCCGTCGGCATCCATCTCCACCACGACGTCGTAGCCGCGCTCCAGCGCCCAGCGGAAGCCGGCGACGTAGGCCGCGCCGAGACCGGTCTTGGTGCCACGGTGCAGTACGTGTACCCGGTTGTCGGCAGCGGCGAGCTCGTCGGCCAGAGCCCCGGTGCCGTCGGGGCTGTTGTCGTCTACGACCAGCACGTGTGCTTCAGGTACCGCTTCGTTCAGCCGGCGCAGGACCGTCGGCAGGGTGGCCCGCTCGTCGTAGGTCGGGATCACGACGACCGTCCGGCCGACCTCCTCGATGTGCTCACCCCGCTGATCAGCCATCGACGTCCTCCCTCACCGGCGCTGGTCGCTGCCGGTTCCCCGCGTTTGGCCCGCGCTGCATCACCAGGGCTGCGGCTACCCCCAGCACCCCCAGCACCACCAGCGACCACTCCGGCACGGGGCCCAACCGAGTCGCCAGGGTAGTACTGGAGTGCAGCGGGACCCGTGACACCAACGCGTCCGGCGCGAACAGATCGGTGTGTTGCTCGACGGTACCGTCCGCCGCGATCACCGCGCTGACCCCGCTGGTAGCCGCAACGAGCACCGCCCGGCCGTGCTCCACCGCGCGCACCCGGGAGATCGCCTGTTGCTGGTAGCTCATCTCGGTGAAACCGAAAGTGGCATTGTTGGTGGGAACCGCCAGCACTTGGGCTCCGGACCGCACGCTCTGGCGCACCAGATCGTCGAAGATCACCTCCGAGCAGGTGGCAATCCCGACCCTGACCGGCCCGAGGTCCACTGCGCCATCGCCGTTGCCCGGTGTGAAGTTGCCCGCGCGGTCGACATATGGGCTGAACAGCCGGAAGAAGTCCCGGTGGGGGATGTACTCCCCGAAAGGCTGCAACCGGCGCTTGTCGTGGCGCTGACCAGGCCCGGTGCTTGGGGACCAGACGATGGCGGTGTTCGTGGCGGGCCCGTCATCGGTGCGTAGAACAGCGCCGACCAAGATCGGAACACCGATCGCGCGGACCGCCCGGTCGATCACCACTCGGGCGTCCGGGTTGCGTAGCGGGTCGATGTCAGAGGAGTTCTCCGGCCAGATCACCAAGGCCGGCTGCGGGTACCGACCGGCCGTGACATCGATGGCGAGTTGCTCGGTGCGCTCGGCGTGGTTGTCCAGCACGGCGCGGCGCTGGGCGTTGAAGTCCAGCCCGGCCCGGGGCACGTTGCCCTGGACCACCGCGGCCACGACTTCACCGTCCGGCGCGGCCGTCTGTGCCAGCGGAGCGGCTGCCAGGCTGGCAATCATCGGGGCCACGGCCAGCAGCGCGGGTACGGCAAGCGTGACGAGTCTGCGGCCTAGAACAGGATGCCCCGGACCTAAATGTTTCGGAGCAAGATGTCCTAGGACGAGGCGGCGGACCAGTTCCCCGGCACCGAACCCGGTCAGCACCACGGCGGCGGTGAGCAGCGGAGCCCCGCCGATCGCTGCCACCGGGAGGAACAGCCCGGTCGGCTGCCCGAACGCCACCCGCCCCCAGGGGAAGCCGTCGAAAGGCACCCGGGCGATCAGCGCCTCGGCTGCCACCCACACTCCCGTGGCCCACATCGGTGCTGCCGGCAACCGGGACACCGTGGCGATGCCGGCACCGGCCAGTGCCAGCACCAGCGCTTCGACGGTGGCCAGCGCAAGCCATGGCAGCGGGCCCACCAGTTGCCCGACCCACGACAGCAGCGGAACGAACAAGCCAAGCCCGAAGGTGAGCCCGTAACCGAACCCGAGACGGGCGCTGGTTCGCCCGTGCAGCGCCAGCCACAGCACCGCGAAAGCCACCGGCGCAAGCCACCACAGCTCACCCGGCGCAGCGGCGATGTACAGCAGCCAGCCGGCACCAGCGGCGGTACCCAACCGCAGTAGCACCCAACCAGGTCTGCGGGCGTGGCGTGGCTGCGGGGCGGGGCGGTCACCCGCGGTCACAGTCGGTACAGCCACGCCGATCAGCCTACGTTCTGGCGGTCTGGCTGCTGTCACCATCGCGCTCGAAGAGCACCTGCCCGCGGTGCACGGTTCGCAGGCAGGAGGGAGCCGGCGCCGACGTGGGATCAGCCCACAGGCTCTCTGCGCCGTCCCAGATCACGTAGGACGCCGGCGCACCGGGGGCCAGGGTGCCGGCGAACGGATCTGTGCTGGCCGCCGCCCGATAACCACCGTAGGTGTGCGCCGCGAGTGCCTCGATCGCGCTGATCCCCGAACCGGGGGTGCGGTGTTGCACCGCAGCCCGCACCGTGCCCCACGGGTCGACGGGAGTCACCGGTGTGTCGGAACCCAACGCGAGCACCACATTGGCCGTCGCCAGCGACGCGTAAGGGTTCATTGCAGCAGCTCGGGCGGCGCCGAGGCGCAGTGCATACATTCCCGCTGGACCACCCCAGGCGGCGTCGAAGGCGGGTTGCACGCTGGCCACCACTCCCCAGCGCGCCAGCTGCCAGGCCTGGTCGGGATCCACCATCTCCAGGTGTTCGAGCCGATGCGTGCACTGCCGTAGCGCGGAGGCACCGACGGTGTTCTCCGCGGCGGCGAAGCCGGCGACCACCGCGTCGGCCGCCGCATCGCCGATGACGTGGAATCCGGCCTGGATACCGGCTTGAGTGCAGGCCACCACATGCGCGGCGATCTGCTCGGCATCCAAGTAGGACACGCCGCAGGTATCGGGTGCATCGGTGTACGGCGCCCGCAGCGCGGCGGTCCGCGAGCCGATCGCCCCATCACAGAACAGGTCACCGGCCAGCCCGTGTGCCCCGGTGGCGGCGAGCAGCTCGCGGACCTGCCCGGGGGTGGTGACGGCCTGGCCCCAGTACCCGACCACCTCGACGCCCTGGTCGGCAGCCAGCAGGTCGGTGAGATCGTCGATCCCGGAGACGTCCGGGCCCGCGCACTCGTGCACAACCGCGACGCCGCGGGCCGCCGCATCGAGCAGAAACGCCTGCTGGACGTCGCGCCGTTGACCTGGGGTGATCGACTCCCGGGCGGCTCGGCGAGCGTGGTGATGCGCCTCGCGGGTCAACAGCCCCTCGGCTGTCCAACCTGGTGCGCCGAGCGCCTCCTCGGCTCGGGCAAGCAGGGCAGAGGACACCGCAGCAGAGTGTCCGTCGACCCGGGACAGATACACCGAGCCGTCGTCGGAGGCTCGATCCAGTTCAGCGCGGGTGGGCGGGCGACGCTCCGGCCATGCCGTCTCATCCCAGCCTTGCCCCCACAACACGGTGCCCGGTCGGGCAAGCTGTGCGATGCGATCCAGGCACTGCGCGAGGGTGGGACAGCCGGTGAGATCCAGCCCGGTAGTGAGCAGACCGGTCGAAGTGGCGTGCACATGCGCGTCTACGAAGGCCGGGGTGACCAACGCGCCGTGCAGTTCCAGCACCTCATCGGCGTCGCTGAAGCAGTCCCGGCCGGTACTGTCGTCACCGGTCCAGATCACTGTTCCGGCGGCGACAGCCAGCGCAGTGGCGCCGGCAACCGACGGGAGGCGCCCGTCAAGCAGCAGGGTGGTGCTCATGGCTTAGCTCTACCACCATCGACCAGCTTGCCGCGCCCTTCCCCCTGGCTGTGGTGAACCCCTGCCGTGGGGACCGGACCGACGTCGGGGGTGTCGGCCCGGCCCACCACTTATCGGCCGGGTGGGAGGCATCCTGTCGCCGCTGTGTCGGGAGCGGGACTAGGTTCGGCCACCCGACCGAGATGCGGCTCGCACGGAGCCGCATGGCGTGAATCTAACTAGGACCATAGCTAGCGTCAAATCCAGAGAGTAGTGAGTCGCTGACGCTGCGCTACCGCTGTGCCGCATAGGCTGGCCTCATCGCAGGAGGGAGTAGCCGATGGCGGACCGGGGTGACCCGTCGGCGTTGCGCTGGTTGATCGGCGTTGAACTACACAACTACCGCAAGCGCGCCGGGCAGACACTGGCGGCGGCGGCGAAGGCGCTGGGGTGCTCTCCCGGCCTCGTCGGCCACTTCGAGAAGGGTCTCTACTTTCCGCAACCAGAGCAAATCGCCGGGCTGCTCGCCTTCTACGGTGCGCCGTCGTGGGACGTCGAGCGGCTCTCATCGCTGTCCGGACGGGCCGACCAGCGGACCTGGCTGGCGCCGTGGAATGACGTGATCCCGGACTGGCTGAGGACCTATGTCGGGTTGGAAGGTCTCGCGTCCTACGAGATCGCCTACTCGCCATTGGTCCTGCACGCGCTCGTCCAAACCCCGGAGTACTCGATCGGGGCCACCGCAGGCAGTGCCCGGGTCCGTCCAGACCAGGTGGAGAGACTGGTCAGCCTCCGGATGGAGCGGCAGCGCCAGCTTTTCAGTGACACCGGTCCCCTGCGGTTAACCTCGATCATCGAGGAGTCGGTGTTGGACCGGCCGATCGGCGGCGATACCACCATGCGCAACCAGCTCGAACACCTCGTCGAGCTGTCCGAGCGGGACAATGTGGAGATCCTGGTCCTGCCTACCGCGGTTGGTCATCACGACGGGCTGGAAGGCGCCTTCACCGTGCTGCACTTCGACCAGGCGCAGTCCGTCGGATATATCGAGTATTCGGACGGCGCCATCTATGTCCAAGATCAAGATCAAGTCGCGGCGTATACTCGTACGGCGGAGTCTCTACGCTCCGTGGCGTTGCCGCAGCGCGAGTCTGCCCAGGCCATCTCCGCGCGGCTCACCACATTGAGTTAACCCGGAGGATCATATGAGTAACGGAGGGTGGCGCGCCGGCTGGCGGACGTCGACCCGCAGCAGCAACGGGGGTAACTGCGTCGAGGTCGACTTCACGGGGACCGGCGTTGAAATGCGCGATAGCAAGGCCCGGGGTGCCGGGCCGATCATCGACTTCAGCCCAATCCAATGGGCGGCCTTCCTCGGGGAGTCGGTGCACGGGTTACCCAGCGCCAACGGTGCGGTCACCGTCATTCACTTCAACGGCACCAGGGTCCGATCCACCGCTGGCGGGGTGACCCTGCATTTCACTCCTGGCGAGTGGGCCGCCTTCGTGGCCGGCGTCCAGGACGGCGAGTTCGACTACGCGCAAGTGGCGAGCCTGGCCGGCTGAAGCGGCACTTAACGCAACTCGTGGCCAGGGCGGGGCGCAGGCGGTGGTTCGTCGACCACCTCGCCCTCCACGACGGCGCCTGGTGCGAAGCGCGCCGGGGTATGCCCTGCCGGGGTGTGCCCAACTGCCGAGCGCAGCATCCGTCGGCGGACCAGCGCACGGGTGGGCGGCAGGAGCAGCAGCAGACCCAGGACGTCGGACACGAAACCCGGCAGCACGATGAACACCCCGGCTGCGGCGATCAACATCCCGTCGATCAGCTCCCGGTGCGGTGGTCTACGAGTGCGTAGCGCGTCTCGGAACGCGACCAGGGTTCGCGACCCCTCGCGGCGCAGTAGAGCGACCCCGACCAGCGAGGCGAGGATCAGCAGCCCGATGGTGGCCAGCACCCCGATCGCTTTCCCCACCGCGATCAGTACCGCCAGCTCGATGATGGCGGCCACGAGCAGGATCAGCAGGATCGGCATGATGCTGACGCTCCCTCGGCTCGGTTGACGGGCTCGGTTCACGCGGTACGGCGTGGACCCTCACAGGGTTCAACGCACGACGCCGCGACTTCGCTCCCGAGACGCAACCTACCGGCACACTCAAGCCTTGATCGCGATGGTCGGCGCCGTCGCTTCACGGCGGCTTGACTCCAGCGGACCTGCCGGTGAATTTTGGGTAACCCGTCTGGAGCGGTGCCCTTGCCCATCATCACCGCACCCCTTATCGTGACCTGAGTTACAGGCACGAGGACCAGCAGTTTCAGGCATGACCAGCCCAGAGTCGGGGAGGTGTGCGGCGTGTCCGGGCCACCAGCCGGAACCGCCACCGCCGCGGAATTGTTCGAGCGGCGGGTACTACCCCTATATCAACTTGCGGATGATGCCGGCGCGATCGCCACTGCGTGTCACGCCATGGCTGTTCGGTTCCACCGTGGCGGCACCCTGGTGGTCTTCGGCAACGGGGCCGCCAGCACCGATGCACAGCACGTCGCAGTCGAGTTCGTCCACCCGGTCATCATGGGTAAGCGCGCGCTGCCGGCGATCTCGCTGACCGCCGACGTCGCGACCGTGACCGGCATCGCAGGTCTGGAGGGTTTTGACGAGATCTTCGCCCACCAGCTGCGCCATCTGGCCACCGCGCGGGACATCGCGCTGGGGATCTCCACTGATGGCAACTGCGACAACGTCGTGCGCGGGCTGTCCGCCGCCCGGGAGCTGGGGATGCTCACGATCGCACTCACCGGTGGTGACGGCGGCCGGATTGTGGCACAGCAGGCTGCCGACCATATTGTGGTGGCCCGCTCCGACGAGCCACGAGTGATCAAGGAAGTGCACGTCACGAGCTATCACGTGCTGTGGGAGCTGGTGCACGTGTTCTTTCAGCATCCCAGCCTGCTAGAACCGGGGGCGGTCGCATGACTATTCCGGAATGTCACGGCGATGTCTGCATCACGTGCTCGGATGAGGCCGTCGCGGTCCGCGTCGTCGAATTGCTCGCCGACGAGCTGGCCGTGGTGGACACCGGGTCCGGTACGGAGGAAGTGAGTGTTGCGTTGGTGTCGGCGGGGGTCGGAGACGAAATCCTCGTTCACGCCAAGGAAGCGATCGCGGTCCTGAGGCAGCCTCAAGGAGCTACCGAAGGAGTCCTGGAATGAGCCCCGGGACCAACGGCCACGGTCACACCGGACTACCCGGCCACACCGAACCAGAGACCCAGTCAGCTGCCCAGTCGCGGTCCGGAGACCTTGCATCCCTGTACCCGTTCCTGTACTCGCATCCTGACCACCCCGGCGCGGACAACCCCGAGACTCCGGACCTCGAGGCGGTCTTGACCGAACTGCGCCGTTCGACGGTGGACAAGGTGCATCAGATCGTGGCGCTACGGCGCGAGGTCCTCAGTCGCGATGGCGAGCGGCTGGCGGCGTGTGCCTCGGCAATGGCGGCGTCGTTCGCTACCGGCGGGCGGCTGTTCGCCATCGGCAACGGGGGAAGCTGCACTGACGCAGCTGACCTGGCGAGCCTATTTCTGTACCCGGGTGCTGGACGGCGGGCATTACCCGCCTTCGCGCTCGCCGGGGACATCGCGGTGCTGACGGCGCTGTCGAACGACGTCTCATTCGACGTCGTCTTCGCCCGTCAGATTGCAGCATTCGGGCGGCGCGGTGACGTCGTCGTCGGGCTGTCCACGTCGGGCAACTCCGCCAATCTCGTGCGCGCCTTCGACGAGGCGAGCAGGCGTGGCCTGCTTACCGTCGGTCTGGCGGGTTACGACGGTGGGGCGATGGCCGAACTGGGCAGCATCGACCACCTGTTCGTGGTTCCTTCTGACTCCGTGCATCGGATCCAGGAGGCGCAGACCACGATCTACCACACGCTGTGGGAGCTCACGCTTGACGAGCTCGCCGCGGAAACGCGACATCCGGAACTAGTGAGCGACCGGAGGTCGCTCGTGGAGTAGGGGATCATGACTAATCCAACTGCACAAGCCACTCCCACCAAAGAAGAAGAGGCCCCGATCCACATCTTGTGGATCAACTGTGGGCTGTCCTGTGATGGGGACTCGGTGTCGCTGACCGCGGCGACCCAGCCCAGCATCGAGGAAATCGCGCTGGGCGCGCTTCCAGGGCTACCGAAGATCGCGGTGCACTGGCCGCTGATCGACTTCGAATGCGGTCCCGAACAGGGTGCTGACAACTTCATCGAGTGGTTCTGGAAGGCCGACCGGGGCGAGCTGGAGCCGTTCGTGCTCGTCGTCGAGGGCTCTATCCCGAACGAGGAGATCAACGGGGAGGGTTACTTCACTGGTTTCGGGAGACACCCCGACACCAACCAGCCGGTCACCGTTAACGAGTGGCTGGATCGGCTGGCGCCCAAGGCGACGATCATCGTCGCGACCGGCACGTGTGCCACCTACGGTGGTATCCACGCCATGGCCGGCAACCCGACCGGGGCCATGGGCGTGCCGGACTACCTGGGCTGGGACTGGAAGTCCAAGGCCGGGATCCCGATCGTCTGCGTACCCGGTTGCCCGGTCCACCCGGACAACATGTCGGAGACGCTGCTTTACCTGCTCTACCAGGCCGCCGGTGCCGCGCCGATGATCCCGCTGGACGAGCACCTGCGCCCGCAGTGGTTGTACGGCAAGACCGTGCACGAGGGTTGTGACCGCGCTGGCTACTACGAGCAGGGTGAGTTTGCCAAGACTTACGACTCACCGAAGTGCCTGGTGAAGATCGGCTGCTGGGGCCCGGTGGTGAAGTGCAACGTGCCCAAGCGGGGTTGGATCAACGGTGTGGGCGGCTGCCCGAACGTGGGCGGTATCTGCATCGGCTGCACCATGCCCGGCTTCCCGGACAAGTTCATGCCGTTCATGGACGCGCCTCCGGGCTCTCTGGTGTCAGGGACCGCGAGTATGGCCTACGGCTCGGTCATCCGGTCGCTACGCAATATCACCCTCAAGAAGACCGACAGCGAGCCCAAGTGGCGCAAGAAGGGCAAGCAGATCCTCACCGGCTACAAGCCCTCCTGGTGATCGCCGACCGGCTGTAGAAAGGCACATAGACGATGACAAGCACCGCACCCAGGTACAGCTCTACACACTCGAAGGGCACCCAACTCACCGAGATGGTGTGGGATCCGGTCACCCGGATCGTTGGCAGCCTCGGTATCTACACGAAGATCGACTTCTCGACTAAGACAGTGGCCGAGTGCCACAGCACTTCGTCGGTTTTCCGCGGGTACTCCATCTTCATGAAGGGCAAGGACCCGCGGGACGCCCACTTCATCACCAGTCGTATTTGTGGGATCTGCGGGGACAACCACGCCACCTGCTCGGTCTACAACCAGAACATGGCCTATGGGGTGGCCCCACCGCACCTCGGCGAGTATTGCATCAACCTCGGCGAATGCGCAGAGTACATGTTCGACCACAACATCTTCCAGGAGAACCTGGTCGGGGTCGACTACTGCGAGAAGATGGTCGCCGAGACCAACCCCGGCGTCCTCGACCAGGCGAACCGCACTCCGTCGCCGAACGCCGACGCCCACGGGTACAAGTACATCGGCGACATCATGCGGGCGCTCAACCCGCTCGCGGGTGAGTTCTACCGCGAGGCCCTGCAGGTCTCCCGCTACACGCGAGAGATGTTCTGCCTCATGGAGGGCCGCCACGTGCACCCCTCCACGCTCTACCCCGGTGGCATCGGCTGCATCGCCACCGTTCAGCTGTTCACCGACTACTACACCCGCCTGATGCGGTACGTGGAGTTCATGAAGCGGGTCG
>JALZDN010000069.1 GCA_030862525.1 Actinomycetota bacterium
TCGTTGATCTTCGCGGCGATGATCGGGCGATTGGCGATCAGCTCATCGAGTTCCTGCTTGAGCCGGTCGTGGGCTTCCTGGGTCAGCCAGGCTACCTGGGTCTCGCTCACGGTCATCACTCCTCGTCTGATCCGACGTCCGCGGTCGCGGGGGCGGAGTGCTCCATACCGCTGTCATGCAGGCCAGCAGCCGGAACGGAAAAACACGGCCCTGCCCCGGGGCCGTGCGCGTTCACCACGGTAACACGATGTGTGCGGTTCGGCCTCAGCCTTATGGGTGACGGAATCTGGATCGTGCCTGCTCAGCACGGCCCTTTGGGATCAGTACCCAGGGGCCGGTAGTAGGTAAGGAGGCACCGCAAGCGAGCATCCGTAGACGTCGGCGGTGACCGGTGGTCGGGAGGCGCGCACAACGGTGGTGAGGACCATCGAGCCGGCGGCGGGCGGCACGTAAACCTCCTTTCGCCCGGTCTCCTCCCCGTCCCGAGAACGGGCCCGGACGATGCACACTGCGGGTTGCGAGGGATCATCCCGGATGACGTTCAGACGCAGCTCCACTTCATAGGTCTCCGGGTGGGTATCGGCATTGCCGTTCAACAGGGCGAAGCCCAGCGCCTCGCCCTGCACCGGTGTACTGCCGAGGTTGCGATAACCGATCACCGCCACTACCAGGCCGGCGAGCACCGCAAGCAGCAGCCCTATCGGAGCGGCCCAACGGCGGCGCCGCCCGATCGCCCGCGGTCCGTAGCGGCCCTCGGGAAGCTGGCTGGCGGTCACGGTGTTCCACCTCCTGGACACATCTGTCGGCCCTCTGGAGACAATGGCGCCACCAGAGATCTCACACGAGTCAACAAGTCGTATCCGATGATCGATCGGCAGTATTCCCACCGGCTGGGGAGCACGCCCCGGCGGCCGGTGGAGGAGGGATGAGCAAGCGTCCATGGCGGAGCAGCTGCGAATGATGGCGGTACACGCGCACCCTGATGACGAGTCAAGCAAGGGCGCCGCAACGATGGCCCGATACGTTGCAGAAAGTCACGAGGTGATGGTCGTCACCTGCACCGGCGGGGAACGCGGCAGCATCCTGAATCCGTCGTTCATGCCGGCTGACCTTGCCGAGCGCCCCGCGGAGATGAGCGCAGTCCGCCAGCAGGAGATGGCCCGCGCCGCGCAGATTCTAGGCGTGCGACACCGCTGGCTGGGTTACGTCGACTCGGGCTTGCCAGAAGGAGATCCCAAGCCGCCGCTGCCGCCGGGGTGCTTCGCGGTGGTTCCCCTGGAGGGTCCCACCCATGATCTGGTGCGGGTGATCCGCGAGTTCCGGCCGCACGTGGTGGTGACATATGACGAGAACGGCGGCTATCCGCACCCGGACCACATCCGTTGCCACGAGGTGTCGGTCGCGGCGTTCGACGCCGCAGGCGATCCGGATCGCTTCCCGGATGCCGGACAGCCGTGGCAGCCGTTGAAGCTCTACTACATGCACGGCTTTTCCCGTAGGCGGATGCAATTGCTGCACGACGCGCTGCTCGCCGCCGGTGCGGAGTCGCCGTTCGGTGAGTGGCTGGCAAAGTGGGATCCGTCGGTTCCAGACGTCATGGAGCGCGTCACCACCCGGGTGGAGTGTGGCGAGTACTTCGGCGTGCGGGACAATGCGCTGCGGGCACACGCCACTCAGATCGACCCGGCCAGCCGGTGGTTTGTGGTGCCGCACACCGTACAGCGAGAGCTGTGGCCGACTGAGGAATACGAGTTGGCTCGCTCGCTGGTCGATACCACGGTGCCCGAAGATGACTTGTTCTCGGGCGTACGGGAACGGGTGCACGCATGACCCTGCTGCTGGCCACCGCCGACGCGCTTTTTGCTGCGGAGGCGGCATTGTTGACTGGTTACGTGGCCGGGAGTGGGTCCGAGCTCGTGCTCACCCCATCTCCCGCGCCGGATCCCGGTGGACAGGGCGAGGATTTCGGCAAGGCTGCGCCGGTCGGTCTGGTGGTTCTTCTCCTGTTCTTCCTCGCCGTGGCGCTGCTGGTGCGCTCGATGAACAAGCATCTGCGCCGGGTCCCGAAGTCCTTCGACGACGATGGCGACAAACCTCCGCAGTAATGAGTAATGGGGCTTCTGCGCCGCAGGCAGGGCAGGGAGGATAGCCGACATGGCGAACCGGCTTGAGACTTCCACCAGTCCATACCTGCTGCAGCACGCCACCAACCCGGTCGACTGGTGGCCGTGGTGTGAGGAGGCGTTCGCTGAGGCGGCGAAGCGCGATGTGCCTGTGCTGCTGTCTATCGGCTACGCAGCCTGCCACTGGTGTCACGTGATGGCCCACGAGTCCTTCGAGGACGAGGACATCGCTCGCGTGATGAACGCGAACTTCGTCAATATCAAGGTGGATCGGGAGGAACGGCCCGACGTCGACTCCGTCTACATGGAGGCGACCGTGGCGATGACCGGCCACGGTGGATGGCCGATGACCTGCTTCCTCACCCCCACCGGCGAGCCGTTCCATTGCGGCACCTACTACCCGCCGTCGCCCAAACACGGTCTGCCCGGCTTCCCTCAGCTGCTCATCGCTGTCAGTCAGGCCTGGAACAACCGTGGTGACGTGGTCCGGGAGGCCGCCAAGCGCGTCGTCGGCCAGCTCACCCAGCGGGCCTCGCCCTTGGCCGAGTCCGCAGTGGATGATCAGGTGCTGGCCACCGCGGTCGACAAGTTGGCGGGGGAGTTCGACCACCGGCACGCCGGCTTTGGCACCGCCCCGAAGTTCCCGCCATCGATGCTGCTGGAGTTCTTGCTTCGTCATCACGAGCGGACCGGCTCGGAGCCGGCGCTGTCCATGGTGCAGAAAACCTGTGAAGCGATGGCCCGCGGTGGAATGTATGACCAGCTTGCCGGTGGGTTCGCCCGTTACTGCGTTGACGCCGCCTGGGTGGTGCCGCATTTCGAGAAGATGCTCTATGACAACGCGTTGCTGCTGCGCGTCTACACCCATCTGACCCGGTTGACGGGTTCAGCGACCGCCCGGCGAGTCACCGAGCAGACGGTGACGTTTCTGATCGACGAGCTGGGCACCCCGCAGGGCGGCTTCGCGGCATCACTGGACGCCGACACCGATGGTCAGGAGGGCGCCACCTACGTGTGGACGCCACAGCAGCTCGTGGAGGTGCTCGGACCTGATGACGGTCAGTGGGCGGCGGAGCTGCTCGCGGTGAGTGCGACCGGGACGTTCGAGCACGGCACCTCTGTGTTGCAGTTGCCCGCCGAGCCCGATGACGCCGACCGCTGGGAGCGGGTGCGCACCGTGCTGCTCGCTGCCCGGGCCGCCCGTCCGCAGCCGGCCCGGGACGACAAAGTGGTCACCGAATGGAACGGGATGGCGATCACCACGTTGGCCGAGGCCGGTGGCGTCCTGGACCGTCCGGAGTGGACCGCGGCGGCGGTGGCCGCAGCGGATCTGATGCTGGACAGGCACATCGTCGATGGCAGGCTGCGACGCAGCTCTCGCGACGGTACGGTCGGCGCGGCCGCTGGAGTGCTGGCTGACTACGCCTGGCTGATCGAAGGCTTGCTCGCGTTGCATCAGGTCACCGGAGCGGATCGATGGCTGCAGGCCGCGATGCCGTTGCTGGAGCAGGTCCAGAAGCATTTCGCCGATCCGGAGCACGCCGGCGCCTGGTTCGACACCGCAGCCGATGCCGAGCCGCTATTTCGCCGTCCCGCCAACCCGGCTGACAATGCGACCCCGGCGGGTGCATCCGCGCTGGCCGGTGCGCTGGTCACCGCCTCGGCGTTGACCGGCTCGGAGTCCTACCGCGCCGCCGCCGAGGCTGCGGTGGCGCGAGCCGGATTGGTGCCCGCCAAGGCACCGCAGGCAGCCGGGCACTGGCTGACCACTGCCGAGGCGCTGGCGCATGGGCCGATGCAGATCGTGGTGATCGGTCCGGCCGGGGATACGGCGCGCGCAGCGCTGGAAGGCATGGCCCGGTGGGCCGCGCCCGGCGGCGCAGTGGTGCTGGCCGGGGAACCGGGTGCCGACCACCCGTTGCTTGCCGGGCGCGGCCTGGTCGCGGAAGCTCCGGCGGCCTATGTCTGCCGCGGGTTCATCTGTGACCGCCCGGTGACCTCCCCAGAAAATCTACAAGGCCAGCTTCGGCCTAGCTGACCACCGGCTGCCGTTTCGCCGATGGCGAATGACATCCGCTCGACTCTGCAACGTTAGTAATGATGTAATTATTACAATGAGCGCGAGCGGAAGGATGACGACATGGTGGGACGTGGACGACCGCACGGGATGCGGCCCGGTGGCCGAGGGCACGGGCGAGGCGGCTGGCAGCAGGCCGACCTGCCGTCCGCCGACGACGCCAAGGCCTGGTTCGTCGGCCGGTTGCCGGACGGCTGGTTCACCGGTGAGGTCGAGGTCACCGTGGACCGCGAGGAGATCGTTGTGGTGGGAGAGCTGCGTGCGTTGCGCGAGGAGTTCACCGACGATGCCGAACGGGCCGCGGCCGAGGCCGGTCGAATCAGCCGGTTCCGGGAGGACACCCGCGATGAGCGGATCGAGATCGCCCGCCAGGCCGAGCACCGCTACGGGCGCAAGGTGGCCTGGGGTGCCCGGCTGGGTGGCACTGAGGAGTTGTTCACGACGCTGTCGGTGCCGGTGATGACCCGGTTGCGGCAGCCCGAGCGCCTGGTACTCGACACCCTGGTCGATGCCGGCGTGGCGCGATCTCGCTCCGAAGCGCTGGCGTGGGCAGTGCGTTTGGTCGGCGAGCACGCCCAGGAGTGGCTCGGCGAGCTCCAGCACGCGATGGCCACCGTCGACGACCTGCGCGCCCGGGGCCCGCAACTCTAGCTGCCGGTCCTCGCCTTCGCTTCATCAAAGCGCCGATCCGGGAAATACCCGGTGGGGGTATGCCGTTGGTCAGTGAGAAACCGGCTGGAGAAGCCGACGACCACGGTCAACGGAGGTCTGGTCATGCCTGATCACACGGTCGATCACGACGCGCACCAGCGCGCCCGGTACGGCGCCGCACCGCTTACCGCTCAGGGGCGGCGCGAGTTGAACCGGTTGGCGGTGGTCGCGACGGCGCACTGCCTCACCGGCTGCGCCATCGGTGAGATTCTCGGCCTGGTCATCGGCACTACCCTGGGGTGGAGCGATGGCGCGACCATCATGCTTGCGATCGCGCTGGCGTTCCTGTTCGGCTACTCCTTCACCATCGTTCCGGTGCTGCGCTCCGGTCTCGCGCTCAGCGCAGCGATCGGGGTGGCTTTCGTTGCGGACACCGTCTCCATCACCGTCATGGAGATCGTCGACAACGTGATCATGCTCATCATCCCGGGGGCGATGGAAGCCGGTCTGGATTCGTGGCTGTTCTGGGGCGCGCTCGCTATTGCCCTCGCCATCGCGTTCGTGGTCACTGTTCCGGTCAACCGGGCTCTGATCCGTCGCGGCAAGGGCCACGCCGTGGTGCACCAGTACCACCAGGACGGCCAGTAGCACGGCCAGCGGAATCAGCCGGTGTCCTGCTGAGCGCTGCGTGAACGTGCCGGGCGTAGCCTTGCCGACTTGTGAGGCTGCAGGACCTCGTCTATGCCGTCTACGAGCGCAGGTTGCGACGCCAACTCGGCACCGCCAACCGCCCCCGCCACGTTGCGGTGATCGTGGACGGGAATCGTCGCTGGGCCAAGGAGGTCGGGTTCGCCGACGTCAGCGACGGTCACCGGGTTGGTGCTGCCAAGCTGGTGGAACTGCTCGGCTGGTGCCGCGAGGCCGGTGTCGAGATCGCCACGTTCTGGCTGCTGTCGCCGGACAACCTGCGCAACCGGCCGCCTGACCAGGTGGAACCGCTGCTGGAGATCATCGCCGATGTCGTCGACGAGCTGTGCGCGCCGGACAAGCCGTGGCGGGTGCGGGTCGTCGGGGCGCTGGACCTGCTACCGCCGGAGATGGCACAGCGGCTGACCACCGCAGCAACTCGGACCCGGGATCGATCCGGGTTGGCGGTGAACGTGGCAGTGGGATACGGCGGCCGTCAGGAGATCGCCGACGCGTTGCGCAAACTGCTGCTCAAGCATGCCGAGGCCGGAACCACCATGGAAGAACTCGCCGAGGTGCTCGACGTCGAGCAGATCGCCGAGCACCTCTACACCTCCGGGCAACCCGATCCTGACCTCGTGATCCGCACGTCGGGGGAGCAGCGGCTGTCGGGTTTCCTGCTCTGGCAGTCCGCACATTCGGAGTTCTGGTTCTGCGACGCCCACTGGCCGGCCTTCCGGAAAGTGGACTTCCTGCGCGCCCTTCGCGACTTCGCGGCTCGGCACCGCCGGTTCGGCTCGTGAGTGAGTAACAGAGTTTCTGCCACTGGCGACCAACGCGAGCCAGTCGCGAGCTCTATCGTCAGCGGCATGAGCGGCAGCGCTACTGATCTGGTCCGGGAGTACTTGACGCTCGGCCTGCGGTTCGATCGTCTCGTCGAGGGCTTCGTCGACGCCTATACCGGCGATCCGGCGTTGCGCCGCGCGGTCGACAACGAGCCGCGTCCAGATCCGGCGTCGCTGGCCCGTCGCGCCCGCGAGTTGCGGGCCGAACTCCCGGCGGCGGGCCTGCCCGAGCCGCGGACTCGTTTCCTGGATGCCCACCTCGCTGCCTTGGAGTGCAGCGGGCACGTCCTGGCCGGTCGGCAGGTCGGGTTCGTGGCCGAGGTCCAGGCGTACTTCGACGTCCTCATCGAGCCTGGCGATCCCGACGTCTACCGCCAGGCCCACGTCGAGATCGGTCGGCTGCTGCCGGGCGCCGATCCGCTGGCGCAGCGGTTGGCCGCGCACCGGGCTCAAGACGAGATCCCGCCGCAACGGCTAGAACCCGCTGTTCATGCACTGTCGAGCGCACTGCGGGATCGGGTACGCGGCAGTGTCGGACTTCCCGCGGAAGAGACCGTGCACTACGAGGTGGTCACCGACAAGCCGTGGAGCGGGTTCAACTACTACCTCGGTGATTTCCGCTCACGGGTGGCGATCAATGCTGATCTGGGGCACCGGATGGCCAACCTGCCGCACCTGGTCGCGCACGAGTCCTATCCCGGGCACCACACCGAGCACTGCCGGAAGGAGGCCGGTCTGGTACGGACTCAGCGGCAGGATGAGCAGACGATTTTCCTGGTGAACACCCCACAGTGCCTGATGGCTGAGGGAATGGCCGACCTCGGGCTGCGTGCCGCAGTAGGTCCGGGGTGGGGGCCATGGGCTGCGGAGATCCTTGGCGACTTGGGCCTGAGCCTGAACGGTGAGCTCGCCGAACGTCTTGAGGCAGCGGCGGCCGGGCTGCTCGGTGTTCGCCAGGATGCCGCGCTCATGCTGCACGATCGCGGTGCCGATCCGGCGCACGTGCTGGCCTACCTACAGCAGTGGCTGCTGGTGACCGAACCACGGGCTCGTCAGATGCTGCGGTTTCTGTCCGATCCGCTCTGGCGTGCCTACACCACCACCTACGTGGAGGGCTACCGGCTGCTGCGGACCTGGCTGGAGGCTCGCCCACCGGCGCAGCCGCTGCCCCAACGCTACCTGCGCCTGCTCGACGAGCCGCTGATTCCCTCGGTGGTGCGCGCCGAACTGGTCGGGTGAGGCTGCCGGCCAGGAGCCGACGCGTTCGATTCACCTGCCTGGATGCCTGCCCACAACGGCCACACACCGGTAGCGTGCGAAGTGGCGGGACGTGCCGGAGGCGTCACGCCACGGGAGGCCCTGATCGTGGCTGCAGTCGATTGGGCGGATAAACCGCCCACGGCGAGCACGGGAGGGCCGGCACCCGGCCCTCGTGGTCGGTCCCGCTGACCCAATCGGGTCGCTGTGGCCCCATGCGGGCCGCTGCGGGAGCGATCAACCAGAGGCCGGCCGGCCCACCGAGTAGCGAGCGCGGGTGCCGCGCACGCCAGGGAGCTGCCGTGAATGCCTCTCGCCCGCCCCGCTCTACCGCCCCGGGTATCCGCACCTATGTGCTGGACACGTCGGTCCTGCTGTCGGACCCTTGGGCATTCATCCGGTTCGATGAGCACGAGGTGGTGCTCCCGCTCGTGGTCATCGGGGAGCTGGAGGGCAAGCGGCACCACGCGGAACTCGGCTGGTTCGCCCGGGAAGCGCTGCGCCTGCTGGACGATCTGCGCGTAATCCACGGTCGGCTGGACGTCCCCGTCCCGATCGGCGAGCTCGGCGGCACCTTGCGTGTCGAGCTGAACCACGCCGACCCGGCAGTGCTGCCCGCCGGTTTCCGTACCGAGACCAACGATTCCCGGATTCTGGCCTGCGCGCTGAATCTGGTTGTCGACGGCCGTGACGTCACGCTGGTCACCAAGGACATGCCGCTGCGGGTGAGGGCAGGTGCGGTGGGATTGCCTGCCGACGAGTACCGCGCGCTGGACGTGGTGCCGTCGGGCTGGACCGGGATGAGCGACGTCGAGGTCGGGCCTTCGGTGCTGGACGAGCTCTACAAAGCGGGAATCGCCGATCTCACCGATCATCCGGAGGTGGCTGACCTGCCGTGCAACACCGGCTTGCGGCTACTCGCCGGAACGGCGACGGCGCTGGGCCGAATCACGGCGGACAAAAGGGTCCGGCTGGTCCGCGGGGACCGTGAGGTGTTCGGGCTGCGTGGCCGCTCAGCTGAGCAGCGCGTCGCGCTGGACCTGCTGCTCGACCCTGGTGTCGGCATCGTGTCACTCGGCGGCAGGGCCGGAACCGGCAAGTCGGCGCTCGCATTGTGCGCCGGTTTGGATGCCGTGATGGAGCGTGGTGCGCACCGTCGGGTCGTCGTCTTCCGCCCGCTCTACGCCGTCGGCGGTCAGGAGCTGGGCTATCTCCCAGGCAGTGAGAACGAGAAGATGCAGCCCTGGGCGCAGGCGGTGTTCGACACCCTCGGCGCGGTCGCTTCGCAAGAGGTCATCAACGAAGTGATCGACCGCGGCATGCTCGAGGTGCTGCCGTTGACCCACATCCGTGGCCGGTCCCTGCACGACAGCTTCGTGATCGTCGACGAGGCCCAATCCTTGGAACGCAACGTGCTGCTCACGGTGCTGTCCCGGCTGGGCACCGGGTCGCGGGTGGTGCTCACCCACGACGTCGCGCAGCGAGACAACTTGCGGGTAGGCCGCCATGACGGGGTCGCCGCGGTGATCGAAAAGCTGAAGGGGCACCCACTGTTCGCCCATGTCACCCTCACGCGGTCAGAGCGCTCGCCGATCGCGGCGCTGGTTACCGAGATGCTGGAGGATTACGCGCACTGACCCCCGCCAAGGACACAGGCGGCTCTTCAAGAGCTACCAACCCGCGTGGGGGGTGCCTTGAAGAGCCGCCAACCTCATGCCGCCGGACGACACCCGGACCCCGCTCCGTAGGGGTTCCCCGAACTGGTCGAGGGCGTCGAGAACCTGCTGGAAACAGCGCGCCGCCTTTTCGTAGCATTTGTGCAGCCGGTGCACGGTGCCAATCCTGCGCAACGCCGATGCCTCGCTGTGGCGGTCAGCCAACTCACGCAAGTAGGTCAGCGCGTGTTCCAGGCGGAGTAACGCTTCGTCGAAGCGGCCGGGTGTCGGGACGGCGCCCTTGTTCCACGTGGCGAGAGTGTGGCCGCGACGGTCACCGGCAGCGCCGCACGCCGTGAGAGTCTGCTGGAAGCCTTCCAGTGCCTCGTCGAGGCGGTGCTGAAGCCGGGACAGCTCGCCCAGCCCGTCCAGCGCCATCCCCTCCCGCCCTCCGCTGACTGCTCGTCGGGCGCCGGAGAGCATGAGCTCGCAGACGTGCCTCCAGTCGTCGTAGTACTCACGAACGAGGAAAAACCTGGCGAGCCGGACACCCAACGCCCAGCCGAGCTGATCCGATTTCACCGAGTAAGCCTGATCGACGGCGCCCACCAGTGCCGCCCATTCAGCCTCGAACCAGCCAGAGGGGTCGGCGACCACAGAGCTGACGACTGACTCGTCCGGTCGCCAACAGGTCCCGGGTTCGAAGGTCACGGCGAAGGCGGAACTGGCCATGCACCGCCCAGCCCGCTCGGCCAGGGCCAGCCAGCCCCCGAACGCCCGATCCAACGCGGCAAGCCGGTCGGCTTCGGGTTCCTCAGCGGCGACTACTTCCCGGGCGTAGGCGCGAAGCAAATCGTGGAAGCGGTAACGCAGCGCTCCGGAGGCATCGCGCCCGGCCACGTCGAGCAGCTGCATGTCGACCAGGGTGTCGACTAGTTCCTCGGCCTCGGTCTGCGGGATGTCGAGCAAAGCTGCGGTGACCCAGGGCGCGAAGTCGCGGATCTCCAGCAGCCCCATCCGGCGGAACGCACGCCGGGCCATGGCGTCCAGGCTTTCGTAGCTCAGCGCCAAGCTGGCCCGCACTTCCAGATCTCCGACCCGCAGCTGGTCAAGCCGCTGGCTTTCGTCGGCCAGGTCAGTCTCGAGGCGGTCCAGCCGCCAGTGCGGTCGGGCGCCCAGCCGCGCTCCGGCGATCCGGACGGCCAACGGTAGGAACCCGCAGAGCCGCACGATCTCCCTGGCGGCCCCAGGTTCGGCCGCCACCCGCAGCGGCCCAGCAACTCGGGCCAGCAGTTCGACGGCCTGGTCAGGCTCGAGAATGTCGAGCTCGACCAGCCGAGAGCCGTTCAGGCCGGCCAGGCGCATCCGACTGGTGATGAGCACCGTGCAACCGGAGGTGCCTGGCAGCAACGGCCGCAGCTGAGCCTCGCAGGCTGCATTGTCCAGCACGATGAGCAGTCGCCGGTCGGCCAGCCGACTGCGGTACAAGGCGGCCCGTTCCTCGACGTCGTCAGGAATCGCTGCCCGGTCCACCCCGAGCGAACGCAGGAAACGGGCCAGCACGTCCGCCGGTGCTAGCGGGCGGGCCTGCACACCACGAAGGTTCACGAACAGCTGACCGTCAGGGTATTGCGCCCGCAGCCGGTGCGCGGCGTGCACGGCAAGGGTGGTCTTTCCCACCCCGGCCTTGCCGGTGATCGCAACGAGCACCGCTCCCCGCCGATCCGCTGCGACGGCCAGATGCGCAACGGTGGCGAGCTGGGTTTTTCTCCCGGTGAAGTCGGGAATATCGGCGGGCAGCTGCGCTGGCGTGATGGCAGGTGTCGTCGGGGCCTCCAACACCGGATCGCCGGTCAGGATCGCGTGCTCTAGACGTTGCAGCTCGTTTCCGGGCTCCAGCCCGAGCTGTTCGACCAGCGCGCCGCGGGTGCGGTGATAGACCTCCAACGCCTCGGCTTGCCGGCCTGCTTGGTACAGCGCGGTCATCAACAATCCCTGCAGCTGTTCCCGCATCGGGTGGCGTGCAGCCAGCTCGACAAGTTCCGGAATGATCGCATTGGCGTGCCCGCAGGCCAGTTCAGCGGCGTAGAGGTGGGCAAGGCCCGCCAGCCGGCGCTCCGCCAGCCGGTCGGCCTCGGCACGCAGTAGCGGCAGGTCGATCACATCGCTGAAGGGTTCTCCGCGCCAGAGCCCGAGGGCGGTGCGCAGCAGTGCAACAGCGCGGGCCGGCTCACTGACGGCGGTGCCCTCGGCGAGCGCGGACTCGAATCGCGCGGCGTCGAGCTCGCCCGGGTGCACCTGCAGCGTGTAGCCACCGTGTTCGAACCGTATCCGTGCCGGATCATCGAGGATGCGCCGCAACCGATGCATGTGCAGCTGTAGCTTCTTGGCCGCGCGCGGGTCTCGCTGGCCGGCCCAGAGCGCGTCCACCAGAACGTCCACCGGTACCGGTGTGTTCGCCCGGGTGAGCAGCACGCCGAGCACTGTCCGAGACATCGGCGCGGACAGCCTGGCTGACTGCCCGCCGTGTCGAACCCGCAGCGGGCCGAGCACCTCGAAGTCCATCCCTCACCCCCAGAGTGTGGAACCGAGTGTAGCCACACGATGTCAGTTAGTAACCGAGCTTTCCCTCGATCGGTGTGCAGGCGCGGCTCACTGGGAACACACGGTTCTTACGGTCACGCCCCGCACGCGCCGAGCCACCGTCCGTGGACGGCGGCAAGCGAAAGGAAAGCACCAGGAAAGCGGTGGAACCTAGCGTAGTCACCGCAACGCAGCGGTCCCAATCCCAGGGAGACGGTCGAGCGGGGGACCTGGGATTTCTTCCACGAGATGATAGAGAGGGGCATTCCAGTATGTCTTGGACCTCCGCACGCGTGGCCGGTTCGGTGCTGGCTGCGGCCACGGCCACACTCGCTATGGCAGTGCCGGCAAGCGCCGACGCGCCTACATCACACAAAAAGAACCCCGGGGTGGGAGCTTCCAATACGGTAGCCTGTGGAATTAGCTATCCGGACAAGGACCACCACGGTTGGTCAAACTTCCCAGCCAATACAGTTACCTTGCGCAGTGGCCCCAGTAATGGCTGCATACAGACAGGCCAGGGGTTGCACGATCAACGCGCCGACTACCAGTGCTATACTCCCGGAGACGGTGGTACCTGGACTTTTGTGCGCAACGCATCCACTGGTGCCCAGGGCTGGGTTCGGGACGACCAGCTGCCCCACTACGGCAGCGACGTGGTGTGCGATGATAACCCACCGCCGGCCAGCGTCAGGGGATGACACGCTTGAGACGAAGGGGCCGCTCCGTGCCCTGAGTGGCGCGCGGGCGGCTCTTTCCAAATCCCCAGAAATCCACCTTGGCACGGCAGTCCGCGCATCGGGGCCACCAGCTCAGGAATACTCGCGGTGATCACCGTAAGGTCCGGATCCACACCCCACACCGCCTGGCCATCGCGGTGCACTTGAATCGGAGCTCCGTCGAGTTTGTATGCGACCGACACCTCGCCCAGCTCGGCCAGTGCAGCGTCCAGGGAATCGGCGAGAGCCGCAACGGCGGGGTCGGGCATGCC
>JALZDN010000081.1 GCA_030862525.1 Actinomycetota bacterium
GGGATGTGCACCGCGTAGCGTCTCGGCGTCGTATGCTTCCGCCCGCGCTAGGCGGCCGTTGGCGCGAACGGTCGACACGATGCGAACAAGGGAGTGGCTCATGCCGCAACCGAGATGGACCCCGGAACCCCGGGACCGATCTGCGACGGCGCGCCGCCGTGCGGACGGCCCCGCAGCATGCGTGCGCCGGTTCAGCCACCCGGTCGCAGGCCCAATCGAGCGGGATGCCTGATCGCGTGAAGTCTGTCTCCCGCCCCGACACCGGGCCGATCCCGGATTCGCGTAGCACGGATTCGGACACCGGTCCCGTGGGTACCGGCGCGGCCGACCCTCCCGGCCCAGAGGTCGACACCGCCGCATGGGAACTCGTCGCGGCGGCGCAGCAGGGTGATCAAAACGCGTTCGGCCAGCTCTACAACCGGTACGTCGATGTGGTGTTCCGTTTCGTTCTTTTCCGCGTGGGCGATCGGCCGCTCGCTGAAGACCTCACCAGCGAGACCTTTCTGCGCGCGCTGCGCAGGATCTCTTCAGTGAGCTACCAAGGCCGCGACGTCGGCGCCTGGTTCGTCACCATTGCGCGTAACTTGGTGCTCGACCACGTCAAGTCCAGCCGTTACCGACTGGAGATGACCACCGCCGACATCCTCGACTCCAGCGCAGATGACCGCGGCCCCGAGCACGAGGTCGTGGAGGAGGCCACTGCCGCTGAACTCATGCGTTGCGTCGCCCAGTTGGGCCAGGATCAGCAGGAGTGCATCATGCTGCGCTTCATGCAGGGTCTGTCGGTCTCCGAGACCGCAGCCGTGATGGGCCGCAACGAGGGTGCAGTCAAGGCGCTGCAACACCGCGCGGTACGCCGGCTGGCGCAGCTGTTGCCGGAGGGCCTGCGATGATTATCACGGCGATGATTATCACGGTGGTGCCCGGCGTAACTCCCCGGGTCACCGCTCGTTGCTCCGAAGGACACGGCCAAGGGGCCCGAAGGTGGTGAGGACGACGCGCGGATCCGGGGGTCGGGCCAGCGATGGGCAGGAGCAGGAACGCTTCGCCCGAGCAGTCGATAGTGGTATGCGCGAGGTCTCCGACGATATGTTGAACCGTGAGCTGACCGTCGTCGCGGCGTTGCGGCAGGTCGGCGCTCAGGTCGAGTCCACGGTCGGACCGGATACAGCTGAGCGCGATCGGATGCGCCAGCGCGTCATGGCGGAATTCTCCTCCGTCGTGCACGACGGGACCAGCCCGGTTCTGCCGCTGTCCAGCTCGCGCTTGACTTCTCGGTCTGCGCCTCAGCAGACGTCGCGGAATCGTCATCGGATCGCCGATGAGACTCGGGGACGGCTGGTGGTGGCAGCCGCCGCAGCGTTGTGCCTGCTGATGTCACTGTCCGGAATGAGCGTCCTCCTGTCCCGCGATGCGCTACCCGGTGACGCCTTGTACACATTCAAGCGCAGCGCCGAGTCTGCCGAACTCGGGTTGACTTTCGGTGACCAGCCCAAGGCGCTCAAGCACCTGGAATTCGCCAGCGCGCGGGTCGGTGAGATCGAGATGATGGCGGAACAAGCCGATGCCGCCGAAAATTGGTCGGTCGGCCAGGAAAAGTTCCGCCGGGCCCTCGACGACTTCGACGCGGACACCGCAGCAGGCGCCCGCCTACTCACCGCGTTGGCTGCCCACGGCCAGACCAACATCCTGGCCCCGCTGCGCAGCTGGGCCGAACAGCAGGAGACCCGCCTGCGGACGGTCCGCACCGCGCTGCCCCTGCCGGCCAGTGCACGATTGGACAGCACGCTCGGACTGCTGGATCGCGTCGTCGTGAGAATTTCTGCCCTGGATTACCGGTCGGAGTGCACCACAGTGACCTCTGGCACCCACGATGATCTCGGCCTGCTGCCGGCGAAGGATACCTGCAGCCCGATTCCGGTGGATGGCACTTCCTCTGCCGTGCCGCTGCCGGACACCTCCGGTGCACCCGCGGGACCGCCTAACGTGATCATGCCGCCCGGTCTACTCGGCTCACCTTCAGTGACTCCCACCCCCGACCCTGCCCAGAAGGATGAGCGCGGTCGGCCCGGACTCCCCGACGTACTGCGGCCAGAACCAGGACAGCCCGGTACCCAATCCCCGCAGCCGCTGCCCGGCAGAGATCCCCAATCGCCGAGTATTCCCTTGCCGTTGCCCGGTATTCCGCTGCCGACATTGCCGCCACCGTCCTAACACCGCGTGTCGTGCTCCTGTGCACGGTGTGTCGTGGCCCCATGCGCGATCACACCGTGCACCACAGCCGGACACGCCGAGGGGGTATCCCTCCGGGCCCAGACCCGACCAGTTCGCTGGATATGCGCAGCCGTCGGCGCCACTGGTAGCGCGAAATATCGGGTCAGGGCGGTATCGATGCGCGAACCGATGAAGTTGGTGAAGCGCAGCACCGTGACATCCACCTCACTGCGCCGCCGGTCGAAACCGCGGAGGTAGCTCTCAATCTCACCGCGTTTTGGCGTAGCCCGAGACCGGCAGGTCCTTCGGTTCGTCCCGCTCGGGTGAACATCGCCGAATCTCGGGACTCGCTCGTACACCGCGCTGGTGGACTCTACGACCAGCCCGCGTCAACGTCGTCGACTTCTGGCAGGCTCCTAGGAGCTGCACGGTGCGATGAGGTTCATCTCTTTCATCGTGCTGGGTCCGCTTGTCTGGGTCCGCTTGTCTGGGTCCGTTTCTTCTGGGGCTGCCTTTGGCCCCGCATCCACCGGAGTCACGAATCGGCGGTCATCGCAGCGTGCACCACGGTGCTGACCTTGTCCGGTGGAGATCACCTTGGTGATCAGTGAATTACGAAGGTCGACACGGACGAACTCGGCCCGTCACAGCCGCCGCAGTAAATCTCGGCACGGCGGCACGGCATCCGCCCCCAGCACACGATCGATACTGGGGATCGGCAACGAGTCGGGCAGCCAGATGTCCGCCGACGAAGCGGCTGACTCCGGTGATCAGGACCGTGGACGGCGACATGCTGCTCCCCTGGCCACGCGGGAGCCACCGCGCATCATGCTGCGGGCGCGAGGGGAGCCGATACGGGTAGCGGTGCGATGCCAGCCTGATTCCCACCGCGAATGTCGCGGAAGGAACCGGCCATTGACCGCGTGGGGGTTACTTCTTCAGCTTGCGACGCTGGACCCGGGTCTTACGCAGCAACTTGCGGTGCTTCTTCTTGGACATACGCTTGCGGCGCTTCTTGATCACTGAACCCATACTCGGCCTCCTGGCTGGTTGTGAATACAGTAGGAAACGCCCGGCAGCGAGCGCTGCGGGCGTTGACGGCTGCCTAGCCTACTCGGGCTGGCATCGACAAGATGCAACCGGCCAGGTTTCAGCGCTAATGCTTCGACCCTGCGAGCAGGTCTCAGGGTTAATGCTTCGACCCTGCGAGCAGGTCTCAGCCAGCATCAAAGTAGGCGTTCTCAAGGTATCCGTGCACCGCTTCCTCCGGCACCCGGAAGGAACGCCCGACGCGCACCGCGGGCAACTCGCCGGCGTGCACCAGCCGGTAGACCGTCATCTTGGATACGCGCATCATCGCGGCCACCTCGGCGACCGTGAGGAATTGCACCTTGCTTGGCACGGCTTGCTCATTCGTCGGCATGCGTCATCGCGTCCTCACCACGTCACGCCCTGCTGGGCTTCCCCTCCCGAGATCCGTGACGCTCATGTTCTCATGAGAGTAGCGGGACAGGTGGTGCTCGTGCGACTGCCATCGATGCTGGTGGACATCAGCTCTGGTGAGCTTGTCCGAGTTCGACTGATCGCTCCCGCGCTGCCTCGATCGCGGACAGCAATGCGGCCCGCACGCCGTGGCGCTCCAGCTCCCGGATCGCCATGATCGTTGTTCCACCGGGAGAGGTCACCGCCTCCCGCAGCAGCACCGGATGTTCACCGGTGTCGCGCAGCATCCGGGCCGCGCCGACCGCCGACTGGGTGATCAGCTCGGTCACCATCGGCCTGGGTAGCCCGATGAGAATCCCGGCGTCGATCATCGCCTCGACCAGGTAAAAGAAATAAGCCGGCGCCGACCCGGACAGCGCGGTGATGGCGTCCTGCTGGCTTTCCGGCACCCGGACGACCTTGCCCACGCTGCCGAGCAATTCCTCGGTCAGCTCCAGGTGGGCATCGGTGGCGAAGCGGCCCGCGGACACTGCACTCATCGCTTCGCCGACCAGCATCGGAGTGTTGGACATGACCCGGACGACCGGCACACCCTCAGGAAGCCGACGCTGGTAGAGCGTGGTGGGCAGGCCTGCGCACAAACTCACCACCAGGGTGCTCGGGCCGACCAACCCGGTCAGCTCGGCCAGTAGCGGGTCGATGTCCTGCGGCTTCACCGCGACGATCAGGACGTCGGCCTTGCGTGCGGCGGTGGCGGTGTCGACCGCGCGTACCCGGTAGGTCTCCTCGAGCTGCGCAGCCCGTTCGGGGTAGCGCTCGGTAAGCATCAGGTCGTCAGGGCTGCGACCAGCTCTGAGCATTCCGGACAGCAAGGCTTCGCCGATCTTGCCGGCGCCCAGGATGGCAATCGTGGTCATGGCCGCAGGGTGCCACAGCAGTCATTTATGGTGGCAGGGTGCCACAACGGTCACCTATGGCCGCGGGGTGCTGCGGGCGGCTCAGCTGCCGGATACCACCGCGCGAGCGAAGAAGGCGACGTTTGCGGGCCGCTCGGCGAGCCGTCGGGTGAGGTAGGAGTACCACTCCGAGCCGTAGGGCAGATACACCCGGACGGTGTCTGCGCCCGCGGCCAGCCGTCGCTGTTCGGCCGGACGCATTCCGTAGAGCATCTGATACTCGAAGCTGCCCGGTAAGCGCCCGTGCCAGCGGGCCCGCTCACCCACGATGGCGATCAACCGGCGGTCGTGGGTGGCGAACATCGGGTAGCCCGGTCCCGCGAGCAGGGTGTTGGCACAGCGCACAAAGCTGCGTGCCACCTCTTGGGACGTCTCGAATGCCAGCTCGGACGGTCCGACGTAGGCACCCTTACACAGCCGCACCCGGGCGCCTTCGACCGCCAACGCCCGGCAGTCGTCCAGCGTCCGGTGCAGATAGGCCTGCAGCACTGCTCCCGTGGTGGGCCAGGTGCGGCGCAGCTGCGCGTGCACTCGCAGGGTGGACTCGGTGAGGGTGTGATCCTCGGCGTCCAAGGTGACCGTGGTGCCGACGTGCTCGGCGGCAGCGCAGATCCGGGAGGCGTTGCGCAATGCCAGCGCCTCGTCGAGTCGTTGACCTAAAGCCGACAGCTTGACGCTGACCTCGGCTTGGTTGGCCAAACCGTCGGCTTCCACCCGGTCCAGCAGTTCCAGGTAGGCGTGCACGGTCGATTCCGCGCCGGTCACATCTTCCACGCCCTCGCCCAGGTGGTCCAGGGTCACGGTGAGACCGTCGGCCACCAGGGCGTTGGCCGCGGCCAACGCCTGCTGAGCGTTCTCCCCGGCCACGAAGCGGCGGACGACGTACCGGCTGACCGGGGCAGTGGCCACCAACCGCCGGACAGTCGGGTTGCCGGCCGCCGCCAGGATCAGTGAACGCAGCACAGAAGCACGCTAGCGCGCTTCTGCGGGCGGCGCCGAGACAGTCGCCTGGGCACTGAGCGCGGCCTCCTCTTCGCCCTCTCGCTGATCGGCAGCTTCACTGGAGACTTGCGCTGGCTCGCGCTCGCCGTCCCCCGCCAGCACCTCGCCGGTGTCCGGTCCCTCGGTCACACCGCGACGCTGCCGAGCGTCCCGCACAGCGAACCGTACAGCGGCCGCGAGCACCACGATCCCGGCGAGAATCTCGAGGACGATGACCATGTTCATGACGAGCTTTCACACTCCTTGATTCATCAGCAACGACTTATCCACTGCGAAGCGGCACACGATACGCCCGTTCAGCCTAATGACGCACTGTTGGGTCGCTCACAAGCGCAGGCACGTCCGCAGCGGTCAGGATCAGTGTGCGCAGTGAAGTACCCGCCAGCGCGGCTGCTGCCGTGCCGGGATCATGCAGACAGCAGCCGCTGAAAGAACTCTCGATAACGCTGGAAGCTCACCCGCAGATCCTCGGTCGACGTCGTCTCGCTCGGGGGCCCGCTTCCGACGTTCATGCGGATCTCATCCAACGTCCGGTCGATCAGCACGCCGGCCTCGTGCACCGCCCGCTGCGGATCGTCGACGAAAGTTCCCTGCACCCGCTGCCACTCGTCACGTAGACCGGCCACGTCGTTGATCAGTCCCACCTGCTGCGCACTGCCATCGCGCGCAGTGTCGTCGGACGCGGTAGCCGCCGGTTGCTCGACGTGGGCGGGCGCATCGTTGGGGGTAACCGGCTCCCCTTGTGCGACACGGCCGGGGCACTCCAGATCTGGGCCACCCGGATGACCGGTCTGCGTCCCCACCGGCTCCTCGCTGTCGAGGAAGCGGCGCACTCGCCCACCCGGACCCTGCGGCCGCTCCTGCTCGTCGTGGTGCTCCTGCGGCGTGTTCATCCTGACGCCTCCGTAGGTGCTATCTCGACGTGTCTTGGCGACCATGCACGAGCTCGTCGAACAGCGCCCGGTAGTGAACGAACGCCTGTCGCAGTTCCTCGGTGTCGGACGAGTTCGGGCCATGATGCGCCTGCCGGGCGGCATGCGCGGCGCGGTATTGCTCCACGACATGCGGATGGTCCGCGGCGACGAGCTCGGCGCGCTCGTCGAAGTCCTCCACCGGGTAGCCACGCTCGTGCATGACGTCCGTGACGAGGCGATCAGCGTCGTCCAGCGCAGGTCCGGGTCGGTCGACGAACTCGGACTGCACGGCTTCCCAGCGTCGGGTGTAGCGGTCGCGGGCCGCGGGTTCCAGCTGGCGGATGTCGAGCTGGTCGCGCCGATCAGCAACCTTCCCTAGGTGCTGCGTTGCGTCACGCTCGCTGCCGCGCGCCTGCACCTCGCGTTCGTATTCGGGGCCGAATCGCTCCTGGAGGCTGGCGCGCCGACGCCGGCGGGCCTCCAATACCGCGAAGAGCACGACCGCTGCCAGCACGACGATCCCGATGATGATCAAGATGACGACGGTGTTCATGGCACGCCTCCACACCCGTTGAGCGACCCATTTGTTACATACCCGGCTAGACGGACGATCACCACAAGCGGTACCCATTCGGTCTACAGCTACTCATAGATGTAAGCGCGCAAAGAGCAGGGCCTCGGCGAGAACGGCCCGGCGCTCCGGCCGGGTACGGGCCCGCCGGGTGCTGACCTCAAGCACGACGGTGCCGGTGAATCCACGATTCACCAGGGACCGGCACACTTCTGCGCAAGGCTGGCTGCCCCGGCCCGGCACCAGATGCTCGTCGCGAGGGGCACCGCTGCCATCAGCAAGATGCAGGTGCGCCAACTGTGACCCCATCCGTTGCGTCATCGCCACCGCGTCGACTCTGGCCGTGGCGGTATGGGACAGGTCCAGCGTGTAGTGCGAGTATCCGAAATCCGTCGGGTCCGGTGACGGCGCGTAGCTGGACATCTCGAATCCGCCACGACGCACCGGAAACATGTTCTCCACCGCGATCGTGACCCCGGACGAGGCCTCCAGCGCGGAGATCTGCTGGGCGAATCCGATGGCGTAGCGCCGCTGCCAACGAAACGGGGGGTGCACCACCACGACGCCGGCTCCCAACTCGAGGGCCGCCCGCACGGTGTGGTCCAGCCGAGTCGCCGGATCCGACGCCCACACCCGCTGGGTGATCAGGAGGCAGGGGGCGTGCACGGCAAGCACGGGCATCCGGTGGCGGGTCCCTAACGCCGCGAGGGCGGCGACATCCTGGCTGACCGGATCACCCCAGACCATCACCTCGACACCGTCGTAGCCGAGTTCGGCGGCCAGCTGGAATGCCACGGCGACCGATTCGGGCCACACTGAGGCGGTGGACAAGGCCACCCGGATCGGGCCTGCCGCTGACACCGCCTATCGGCCACCGACAAGCAGCAACGCAGCTGGCGACACGGTCACGAACAAGCCGACAAGCACCGCAATCACAGTCGTCTGCAGGTCATCGGCACGCCGTACCCGGCGGACCACCCAAACCAGTCCGGTGATCACGACCAGCGCCACGATCAGCGCCACCACCGGCATCCGCTGCCAGAGCCACTCGCAGATCAGCCACAGCGCCGCGCCGCCGACAATGCCGATCCCTATCTGAGCCACCATCACGGCCCACTCCCGCACCGCGGAGCCGTGCTGGGGCTCGTCGCTGTGGGGCTCGTCGCTGTGGGGCTCGTCGGGCGGCTTTTCGGTGGCGGCCCATGCCGGCTTGCGGCCTTCGTCGACCCGCCTGCCGTTCGCCTTCTGTTCGGGGATGGCACGGGTGGCTCCACCCAAACCGGCGGGAGGTTCTCCACCACCGCCAAAGCGGCCGGACCAGGGAGCGGGATTCACCGGCGCCGGTTCCACGCGGGGGAACTGGACGGTAGACGGATCGTCGGACAGCACCGTCGCGGCGGGTGGCCGGCGCCCGGCCACCACCGACGGTCGGCCCACAGCTGAGGTACCTACGGCAGGGGTCCCACCAGGTGGAGTCCGCACGGGGGTCCGCACTGGTGGGGTCCGCACGGCCGGTGTTTCCACGGCCGGTGCCCACTGCCCGCTACCGCGACCGTTGAGGGACGACAGGGACGAATATTGCTGAGACGTTCCATGACGACTGGCTGGGGCGGCAACAGGCGGCGCGACGCTGCCAAACTCTGCTCGGGCGGTCCGGCTCGGTTCGGTGGTGGGCTGGGCAGCGGTGTTCGCACCAATGCCGGTGTCGTCGTCCGCAGCTCGGCGGCGACGCCGCCCGGTGGTCGGGGTCGGCTCGCCGTAGCGAGCCACGAGTTCAGCCACGCTGAACTGGGCCCGCTCTTCAGGCTCGCTGCTGCGCCTCATCGTCTCTCACCGTGCCCCCCGAGCCACCGTTTCGTCCAGTACGTCGAGGTGGGCGGCGCCCCGGCTGCGCCGTCCGGTCGATTTCGTCCAACCAGTCCAGCCTCCGCAGGATCACGCCCTCCCGCAACGCCCACGGGCATAGCTCTAATTCATCGATGTCCAGAGCGTGCATCGCGGCCTGGGCCACCAATGCCCCGGCGACGAGCTGATGGGATCGGCTAGCGCTAACTCCCTCCAGTTCCGCCAGGTCGTCACAGCTCATCCGGGAGATGAACGCAATCAGCTGACGCAGACCGGCGTCGGTCAGCGTACGGCGGACGCGCAGGCCGGCCGACGATGGGGCGGCACCGGTGAGCCGGGCCAGCGACCGGATGGTCTTCGAGGTGCCCACCACCCGGTCCGGAGTGTCGACCTTGAGCAGTTTTTCGGCTGAGCCCTCAAGCTGCTCGACGATGAATTCCCGCAGGTTTGCCAGCTCGCGACGGCGGGGCGGATCGTGCGTCAGCCAGGATCGGGTGAGCCGACCGGCACCCAGCGGTAGTGACACCGCCACGTCCGGCTCTTCGTCGATACCGCTGGCGATCTCCAGGGACCCGCCGCCGATGTCCACCATGAGCAGCCGGCCCGCCGACCAGCCGCACCACCGACGGACCGCGAGAAAGGTGAGGATTGCCTCCTGCTTGCCGGAGAGCGCCTCGAGTTCGACCCCAGTTTCGGCGTGCACCCGGGTGAGCACCGCACCGGCGTTGGAGGCATCACGCACCGCCGAGGTGGCGAAGGCCATCAGGTCCTCACAGCCCATCGCGGACGCCGACTCGGCGGCGGCCCGCACGCAACGCACCAATTGATCGGCGCCCTCACGGGTGAGCTTCCCACTGGCGTCCATATGCTCGGCCAGCCGCAGCACCGACTTCTCTGAAATCATGGGCATCGGATGCGCGCCACGGTGCGCATCCACCACTAGCAGGTGGACGGTGTTGGAACCCACATCGAGCACGCCGAGCCGCACGGCAGGTCAGGCTACCTGTTCCAGATGTTTGCCCCAAATGTCAGGAGTCGTACTTATAACCCAGCCCGCGGACGGTCACCAGGTGCTGGGGTGACGAGGGATCCCGCTCGATCTTGGAGCGCAACCGCTTGACGTGTACGTCGAGGGTCTTGGTGTCGCCGACGTAGTCGGCTCCCCACACCCGGTCGATGAGCTGGCCGCGGGTCAGCACCCGGCCCACGTTGCGCAGCAGGTACTCCAGCAGATCGAACTCCTTGAGCGGCAACCCGATCTCCTGCCCGGCGACGGTGACGGTGTGCCGCTCAACGTCCATCCGCACCGGACCGGCCTCGAGAACCGAAGGCCCGAGAGCAGCGTCGCCGTCGACGTCTCCGCCGCGGCGCAACACCGCACGGATCCGGGCGATGAGTTCGCGGGCCGAATACGGCTTGGTGATGTAGTCGTCAGCGCCGAGCTCAAGACCGACCACCTTGTCGATTTCGCTGTCCCGGGCGGTTACCATGATCACCGGAACGGCGGAGCGCGCCCGCAGCTGCTTGCAGACATCGGTGCCGCTCATCCCGGGAAGCATCAGGTCGAGCAGCACGATGTCGGCACCGTTGCGGTCGAACTCCTCCAACGCCGCCGAACCGGTGGTGGCCACCGCTGTTGAGAAGCCCTCCTTTCGTAGCAGGAAGGCCAGCGGGTCTGCGAAGGATTCCTCATCTTCGACGATCAGCACCCTGGTCACAGCGATCCTCCCACGTGTTCGGGTGTCGACGGCGTGTGCGCTGCAGGGCCCGGACTCTCTGGATGCGCGGGCACTCGCAGGGTGAAAGTGGAGCCGGTGCCGGGCTTGCTCCACAGCTGCACGCCACCACCGTGGTTGGCGGCGACGTGCTTGACGATCGCTAGCCCCAGCCCGGTCCCCCCGGTAGCCCGGCTGCGCGCCTGGTCGACCCGGAAGAACCGCTCGAACACACGTTCCTGATACTCGGGAGCAATCCCGAGGCCGCGATCGGTGACGGCGATCTCCACGAAACCGTCCGCCAAGCGCCTGCTGACCGAGACCGGGCTGCCCGGCGGCGAATAACACACCGCGTTGTCGACCAGGTTGGACAGCGCAGTGACCAGCAGCGTCGCGTCGCCGTCAAGCAACAGCCCGCTTGGCGGGTCGACGGTGATCCTGATATCGGCCGATTCGGCGACCAGCCGGCAGCGATCCAGTGCCTCGCGCACCACCTCGTCGACCTCGACAGTCGCCAGCTCGGGAAGCCGCTCGGCACCCTGCAACCGCGACAGCGCGATTAGTTCGGTGACCAGCGCGCCTAACCGGGTGGCCTCATTGACGATCTTGGTGCAGAACCGGCGCACCTCGTGCGGGTCGTCGGCGGCATCCAGCACCGCCTCGGCCAGCAGCGCCATCGCTCCGACCGGGGTCTTCAGCTCATGGCTGACATTGGCCACGAAATCCCGGCGGGTCGCTTCCAGCCGGACTGCATCCGATTCGTCGGATGCGTCGATGACGGTAAACCCGTCACCCAGCGGTCGGACCTCACCGAGTACCGCGGTGGGTCCCCGTCCGGGTCGGGCACCCCGGTCCAGTGGGGAGAGATCAACCTGGACCACCTCGCCCGTCGCGCGCACCTGCTCGGCGGCCTTGCCCGCGCGCTCGTCCGGACGCGGCCCGCGGACCAGGCCCAGTTCGACCGCGGCAGCGTTGGCCAGTACCACGTCGCCGAAGCTGTTCAGCAGCACCACTCCGTTGTGCGAGGAGAGCACAACACGCTGGACAAGGTCCGCGGCGGTCGCACCGTCCGGGGACCGCGGCGGCACCGCTGTCTCGGCGCGGCGACCGATCAGAAACCCGACGACCAGCCCGGCCATCAGCACACCGATCGCGGTGAGCACGACGGCTGAGAGTGTCACGTGGCAATCGTATGCACCGGACCCGGTGAAAGTCCTAGACCTGGAGCACTGCCTGTGACGGATCAGCGGGTTACACGGCAAACTTTCCCGCGCCGTTCACCGTGGGTTCACTCCTTAGCGGGCTCACCTCTTGGCGCTGACCGCGGCATCGACCTCGAGGTAGGTCCCGCCGCGAGCGATCGGACGTAGCTGATCGTCGAAGTCGTACCGCAGCGGGATGCCGGTCGGGATAGTGATCCCGGCGATGGTCTGGTCGTCGATTCCATCCAGATACTTCATCAGAGCGCGCAGCGAGTTGCCGTGCGCGACCACCAGCACGGTGCGTCCCACTCGCAGGTCGGCCACGATGGACGACTCCCAGTACGGCAGCATCCGGGCCACCACGTCGGCCAGACACTCGGTCTTGGGGACGTCGACGTCGACGTATCGGGGATCGCCGCCCTGGTCGAACTTACTGCCCGGCTCGATCGGTGGTGGCTGGGTAGCGTAGGACCGGCGCCACAGCGCGAACTGCTCGTCACCGTATTCCGCCCGAATCTGGGCCTTGTTTTTGCCCTGCAATGCGCCATAGTGGCGCTCGTTGAGCCGCCAGTCACGGCGCACCGGAATCCAGTGCCGGTCGACGACGTCGAGCGCTAAGCAGGCAGTGCTGATCGCGCGGCGCAGCAGCGAGGTGTGCAACACATCTGGAAGCAGCCCGGCAGCGCGCATCAGTACCCCCGCTCGCGCCGCCTCACGCTCGCCCTGCATCGACAACGGCACGTCCACCCAGCCGGTGAACAGGTTCTTGGCGTTCCACTCGCTCTCGCCGTGGCGGAGCAGGACCAGGGTGCCCAGGCTCATACTCCGCAGCCTGCCAGGTGCCGTGACCACGATCCGCGACGCCCCACGGCCACCGAACAAGGCCAGATTCTTCCGCCATGGCCATTAATTCCGGGTGCTGAATAGCCCGAACGGCCGCTGGCCGTGACTGCTAGGTTACGCATACATTAACGCGCAACGACGGTGTTAGGAACCCCCTGCTGACACCCCACCGTCGTTGCAGGGAACCGCTGGCCGCTCGCTTCCCCCGCCCCCCGGGAAAGGCTGGTCGCATAGCGGTTCCCTGCCTGCATGTTGTGGCAAGAGACCGCGCAATCGCCGACTTTGTGCGCTGCATTGTTGTCGCGCTGGATTTTTGTCGCGCTGGGCGATCAGGCGCCGTTTGACCTCGCAGGGTAATCCCGACTATTGCGATGGTACGCGTTCGCAGGTCCATCCATTGGCCGTGGAGTCCGGGCGGTCTCACCAGCAGATCGGTCAAGGGCCAAGCGGTTCACCATCTGGCGTGACGACCGCTGAAGGTGCCTGGCAGCCCGCCCTCGTAGAGGTACCTGGCTTCCTCCGCGACCTCCCGGGTCAGGCATGGCCAGGACGCAGCGACGCCGTTCATGTCGCGGCACGCCCAGCAGCGACCCTGCGGGTCAGGCACATGTGCGTTCAGCGCGCTACGCCACATGTCCGGCAAGTCCGCCAGGATTGCTGCCATGCCCATGTCTATTTACCTCCCGGAGATCGAGCCACCGTACAACCGGCCAGTCCGGTCGCAGTTCATACCAGCGATTCCCGCCGACCGAAGCAGCCGATCGGGGGATGACCTCACTGTGCAACCAACCGTATCCGGTGCGTGACTGCGCAATGGCTATTTCCTCCTCGACACTCCGACACGACACTCTGGGACGCGACACGCCGAAGCCACAACCGAGCAGCATCGCCCGGCCGCAGCGCCCAATACGGTCGTAGTGTGTGTCGCTATCAGTGCCGCAGGTGTTACTGCACGTTGTCTGCAGTCTTCACGCCGTCGCCGAACAGGCGTCGGCAACCGATCTCGCGGCGCGGCTGGACGTCGCACCTCGCGCCGGGCATGTAGACCAATCGGGTTACGCTGGAACCGGGTACCACGAAGGTCTTGAGATCCACCCGCGCGACTGAGAGTGTGTCACCGCTCTCCTCGTCGGCTCCTAAGCAACCGACAGGGCGAGCGCAAGCCCGTGGTTCGTCCTCCCCCGTCGGACCGCGGCCCGCCAAGGATCCTGGGGTGCCCCCCACCCAGGAAGGGATCCACTACGCGGGACATCGTGGCGGGGCGACCCGAGTGTGCGACTCCCCCCTCTCCCCGGGTCGCTCCGCCACCAATATGGATTCCGGCTGGTCACCAGCTCAGCGAACCAGGTGCTCGAATGCGGCAAGGTTGACCAGCGACTCGCCCCGGGCCACTCGCCAGTCCCATTCGCGCCGTATCGACGACGCGAAGCCAAGCTCCAGCAAGGTATTGAAGTCACCGTCGGCGGCTTCCGCCACCTGGCCCAACACCCGGTCCAGCTCATCGCTGGTCACCGCATGATGAGCTAACCGGCCCACGAGATAGATGTCGCCAGCCTTGTCCAGTGCGTAGTGTACGCCGTACAGCCGGGCGTTGCGCCGTAGCAACCAGCGATAGACGTCTCCAGGTGCCTCGTCCGGATGCCGGCACACGAAGGCCTCTACCAGCACCCCGTGCCGGCCAACCAGCACCCAGCAGGTGGTCTGCAGTCGCTTGGTCCCCGGCAGGGTGAGCAGGAAGCTGCCCGGCTCGCGGTGTTCGTGCGGCAACCCGGCCTCGTGCAGTACCCCAGCGATGATCTGATCCAGTTCCGCCGGACGGCTCACACCGCCACCTCGCGCTGCAGGCCATCGACCCGGTAAGCGGCCGCAGCGTCGGCGTAGACCTGCAGCAGCGCTTCGGTTGTGCGTTCCCAGGAAAAGCGTCGGGCATGGCCAGTGGCACCAGCCGATAGCTGCGCACGGCGCCCTGGGTGCAGTGCAACGGCGGACAGCGCATCAGCCCAGTCGACCGGCTGGTGGCTTGCCACCAACTGGCCGGACACCCCGTCGGCTACCGCCACCGGAAGGCCACCCACCTTGGCTGCGACCACCGGCGTTGCGCATGCCTGCGCCTCCAGCGCCACCAGGCCGAACGACTCGTTGTAGCTGGGCACCGCCACCACATCAGCGGCCCGGTACACCCTGACCAGCTCAGCACCACCTCGCGGTGGGACGAAGACGACCTGCTCCTTGATATCCATCGCGGTGGCGAGCTGGTGTAGCACAGTGGGCTCGGTCAGGCCGCTACCCGACGGCCCACCCACGACCAGCACCCGTAGCCGGTCACGCAGGGCCGGGTCCCGGTGCAACATCTCGGCGGCGGCGCGCAACAGCACATCCGGTGCCTTGAGCGGCTGGATACGGCCGATAAAGGCGAGCACCACGGCGTCGAGTGGCAGGTCGAGCTCAGCCCGGGCGGCGTTGCGAGATCCCGGCGTGAATCGCTCCAGATCGACTCCCGGCGGGATGGTGACGGTGCAGGTCGGGTCAGCGCCGTAGAGTTCGACGAGCTGAGCCGTCTCGGCCGGGGTGTTCGTCACCAACCGGTCGGCCTCGGCCACCACCTGCTGCTCGCCGATCACCCGGGTGTACGGCTCCGGGGTGTCGCCATACGCCAGCGAGGCGTTCTTCACCTTGGCCAGGGTGTGCGCGGTGTGCACCAGCGGCACCCCCCAGCGATCCCGGGCCAGCCACCCGACCTGCCCCGAAAGCCAATAGTGCGAGTGCACCACATCGTAGTAGCCAGGCTCGCGGTGAGCCTCGGCCCGCAGCACCCCGGCGGTGAATGCGCACAGCTGCGCGGGCAGGTCGTTCTTGGCCAGACCCTCGTAGGGCCCGGCGGTGATGTGCCGCACGGTGACACCCGGCGCCAGCTCCACCACCGGAGGCAGACCGGACGAGGTAGCCCGGGTGAATACCTCCACCTCGACACCACGGCTGGCCATCCGGGTTGCGGTCTCCACGATGTAGACGTTCATCCCACCGGCGTCACCGGTGCCCGGCTGGTTCAGTGGAGAGGTGTGCACCGAGAGCACCGCGGCGCGGCGCGGCGCCGTCCCGATCCGGCCGATCACCCGCCCATCTTGCCGTCATTGCGGCCACATCCGCATTCGGCGGGCTCTAGGGTTGGAGGCGTGGGTGAACAGCGGGCGACCGCGGTTGTCACCGGGGCCAGTAGCGGAATCGGGGCCGCGACCGCTCGGGCACTGGCGGCGGACGGTTTTCACGTGGTGCTCGGCGCCCGCCGGGTGCGGCGCTGCCAGGAGATCGCGGACGAGATCGGCGGCACCGCATTGCCGCTGGATGTGCTCGATCCCGACTCGGTGGCAGCCTTCGCTGCGGCGGTGCCCACGGCGCGGGTGCTGGTGAACAACGCCGGCGGCGCTCAGGGGCTCGAGCCCGTGCTGGAGGCCGATGAGGCCCAGTGGCGCTGGATGTGGGAGGCCAACGTCCTCGGCACACTGCGGATGACCAGGGCATTGCTGCCGAAACTGATCGACTCCGGGGACGGCGTCCTGATCACGGTAACCTCGATCGCCGCTCTGGAGGCCTACGACAACGGCTCGGGTTACAGCTCTGCCAAGCACGCGCAAGCAGCGGTGCACCGCACGTTGCGCGGTGAGCACCTCGGGCAGCCGGTGCGGTTCATCGAGATCGCCCCCGGCATGGTGGAGACCGAGTTCTCGGTGGTGCGTTTCGGCGGCGACCGGCAGCGAGCGGATCAGGTCTACGCCGGGCTGACCCCGTTGCGCGCGCACGACGTCGCCGAGGTCATCGCCTTCGCCGTAACCCGCCCCCCGCACGTCAACCTAGACCTCATCGTGGTCAAGCCGCGTGATCAGCACTCCGCCATGCGCTCCGCCCGCGCACGGTAACCTCCGCGCCATGGCCAGCCGATTGCAGCTGCGGCACCGCTACCCGGAGCCGCCGGAGCGGATCCAAGCGGTGCTGACCGATCCGGACTATCTGCGCGGCAAGTTGCGCGCGGTAGGCGGTCCACGGGCCGAGCTGGTGTCGCGGGAGCAGGACGAGCGCGGCATCACCGTCGTGCTGCGCCAAGCTGTCCCCGACGACGCGCTGCCGTCCTTCCTCCGGTCTGCATTTTCCGGAGGTTTGACGATCCGCCGTACCGAGACCTGGACCAACTCCGGCGGCAGCGTGTATGCCGTGGTCGACGGGGCGCCGGGGACCATCACCGGGACGATGCGTCTGGAGCCGGACCCCACCGGGTGCGTGCTCGGCGCCCAGCTCACCGCCGAGGTTTCACTGCCGCTGATCGGCGGCAAGGTGGAGAGAATCATCACCGACAACATCGGCAAGTTGATGGACGCCGAGCACCAATTCACCCTGAACTGGCTGCGCAACAACGGGGCCTAAGCTGGCCGACTGTGGAGCTCGCCCAGTACCAGTCCCGGATCGAGGCCGAGGCCGCTCTGTTTCGGGCCGCAGCGGTTTCCGTCGATGCGGACACCCCGGTGCCGAACTGCCCCGGCTGGACCACGCAACGGCTGGTGCAGCACGTCGGCCGGGTCTTCGACATGGTCATCAGGGTGCTCCAGGCCGCTGATCCGGGGTCGCCGCCGATCCGGATGCAGCCGCCGTCGGGCGACGTGTTCGCCGGTTTCGACGACCGGCTGGCCACCCTGCTCGACCTGCTCGAGGCCACCGACCCCGCCACCCCGGTCTGGAACTTCTCTCCCACGGCGCCGAAGACCGCGGCGTTCTGGTCCCGCCGGATGGCGCATGAGATCACGGTGCACCGGATCGATGCGCAGTCCGCGGTGGGCATCGATTCGGCCGTGCCCTCGGATTTCGCCGCGGACGGGGTGGATGAGGTGCTGACCCGGCTGATCGTGGGACACACCGATGCGTGGGCCGTCGCGGCCTTGTCCGGCACGGTGCTCTACCACGCCGCAGACGCCGGGCGGGCCTGGGCTGTGCGCCTCGTACCGGGTCAGTTGCCCCAGACCGTGCCGGAGGCGGTGACCGAGCCGGACGCCTCGGTGGTCGGGCTCGCCGACGCCGTCTACCGCGCCGCCTGGGGCCGCCCTTCCGGCGCACTGGTCAGCGGCGACAGGGCCCTGGTGGACGCTACCCGGGCCGGCTGAACCCGGACGTGAGCGCCGGACACACCGAGCGGAGGAGAGCGACACACCGAGCAGGGGAGAGCGACACGCCGGGGGTTGGGTTAGCAGGTGTGTTCGTGGGAGGCGTGGTCGTCGTGCTCGATCTGCAGGGTGCTGTGGGTGAGCCCGAAATGCCTACTGAGCTGGATCGTGGCGGCGTCGAGCACCGAGGCGTCCCCGCAGTGCAGCGACCGGGCCTCGTCGACCACCAGGTGCGCGGACACCGCGTGTCGGCCCGCCGTAATCGTCCAGAGGTGGAGGTCGTGCACGTTGCGCACACCAGGCACCGCGCACAGCACCCGGTGTACTTCCGCGGAATCGACGCCTCGCGGGACACCCTCCAGCAGCACGTGCGCCGCCTCGCGAAGCAGCGTCAGCGCCCGTGGCACGATCAGCGCGGCGATCACCAGCGACGCAACCGGGTCGGCCTGACGCCAGCTGGTGGTGAGCATCACCAGCGCGGCGCCGAGCACTGCCACCGAGCCGAGAGCATCGCCCATCACTTCGAGCATCGCGCCGCGCAGGTTGAGACTACGTTCGCGGGATCCGTTCTGGCTGGAACCGCCCCGGGTGAGCACTGCCAGCGAGGCCAGATTGCCGACCAGACCGAGCGCACCGAGCACCAGCAGCGGAATGCCGGGAACCGCTGGCGGAGCGCTCAGCCGGGTGACCGCCTCGACTGCGACCACCCCCGCTACCACGAGCAGGATCAGCGCGTTGAGCGCTGCGGCGAGAACCTCCGTGCGGCCCAGACCATAAGTCCGTATACCACTGGGCGGGCGCTGCGCCAGCGCGCTGGCGATCAGCGCAACCGTCAGACCGAGCACGTCAGTGGCCAGATGTCCGGCGTCGGCGAGCAGGGCCAGGGAGCCGGTCAGGGCGGTGCCCACGACTTCGACCAGCAGCACCACAGACGTGATCGCCAACGCCCAGCCGAGCCGGCGACGGTCCGACGGTGCGCCACCGTGGCCGTGCCCATGCCCGTGCCCATGGTCGCCCATGCGCCTCACCATACATGCATGCCCACGCATGAATGATGCGCGTATCAGTGACTAAATCGGTATCCCTAGAGGGCCGAGACGGGCGTAGTCAACGTCACCAGCGCGGCCCGCGCTGTACCTCGGTCACTGCGGGCTTGACGTCCACCAGATACACCAGCACGGCCACCAGCCCGAGCAGCCAGAAAAACAGCCACGCGGCGGGGTTGAACAGGACCAGAACGGCGGTGCCGCCGCCGGTGATGCCCAACCAGGCCGGCTTGGTCAGCTTGTCGGTCGCGGTGTAGGCATCGGCTCGCTGGAGAGCAGCGTGGATGAACGCGAAGAGCCCGACCGGGATTGCGATCCCGTAGAGAATCAAGAAGACCCAGAGGTCCAGCGACTGCAGCAGCACCCGCCCAGGATACGCAGACCACCGGCAGGGCTGCTGCGGAGCAGCAGACTCGTGAGTTAGAGCAGGAGTTGGGAGATGGTGTGGATGGCGAGGCCGGCTAGGGCGCCGACCACAGTGCCGTTGATACGGATGAACTGCAGATCCCGGCCGACCTGCAGCTCCACCTTGCGGGCGGTCTCCTTGGCATCCCAGCGCTGCACCGTGTCGGTGATCAAAGTGGTGATCTCCCCGCGGTAGTTGGACACCACATAACTGGCCAGACCTTGCAGCCAGATGTCTACCTTGGACCGCAGCTCAGCGTCCCCGACCAGCCGCAGACCTATGGCAAGCAGCCCGTCGCGCACTCGGCGCCGCAGCTCGGAGGACGGGTCCTCGGCGGCCTCGAGGAGCATCTTCTTCGCGGTACCCCATGCCGACCCGACCAAGGTCTGAACCTCCGGGTGTGCCAGCACCTGCTGCTTGACCGCCTCGGCGCGCTCAATCATCGCCGGGTCCGTACGTAGATCGTGGGCGAATTCCATCAGGAAGGTGTCCACCGTCTTACGCATGGCGTGGTCGGGATCGCTGTGCACCGCCCAGGCGAACGACAGCGCCTCTGCATATAGCTTGTCGGCTACCAGCGAGTCGAAGAACTTCGGCGACCACCCAGGCAACCGCTGGCTGACCACCCGCAACACCGCGCTGTGGTTGTCGCGTACCCACTCGTAGGCTCGCTCGGCGACCAGGTCGACGAGTTTGTGGTGCTCCCCGTCGGCGAGCAGCTGACCGAGCAGCCGGCCCAATGGTGGCCCCCAGGGCTGCTCGATAAGCCGCTTGACGACCGCATTCTCCAGAACCGCCTGGACGTCATCGTCGCGCAGCACGGTGACCGCGGCGCGCATGGCGGTGGATAATTCCGCGGTGACTCGCTCGGCGTGGCGGGGCTGCGCCAGCCACCGGCCGAACCGAGCGCTGACCTCTACCCGGCGCAGCTTGTCGCGTACCACTTCATCGGCGAGAAAGTTGGCGCCCACGAAATCACCGAGGTTGTCCCCCAGCGCGTCCTTCTTGCGGGGGATGATCGCCGTGTGGGGGATCGGCAACCCGAGCGGGTGCCGGAACAGCGCGGTGACGGCAAACCAGTCGGCCAGCGCACCGACCATGCTGGCCTCGGCCATCGCCCGCACATACCCGACCCACGTCGCAGTGTCCTCATTGAGCCGCGCCACCACGTACACCACCGCGGCACCCACCAGGAATCCCAGCGCGACCGTCTTCATCCGGCGCAGGTCCCGCTGTTTGTCCTGCTCGCTGCTCGTCAACTCCACGCTCCCGATTGTGCCTCGCCGGGCAGGATGAGGGCTGTGCGAGCCCACGGACTGGTCCCCCGGCTGCAGCCGTTCGCGTCGACGATCTTCGCGGAGATGACTTCGCTGGCGATGCGCACCGGCGCGGTGAACCTCGGCCAGGGCTTCCCGGACACCGACGGCCCGGCCGGCATGCTCGAGGTCGCCCGCTCGGCTATCGCCAGTGGGCACAACCAGTATCCGCCCGGACCGGGAATCCCCGAGCTGCGCAGCGCTATCGCCGAGCATCAAACAGCACGCTACGGCCTCGTGCACGATCCGGACACCGAGGTGCTGGTCACCGTCGGCGCCACCGAAGCGATCAGCGCCGCGCTGCTCGCCCTGGTGCACCCGGGCGACGAGGTGCTACTCATCGAGCCCTACTACGACTCCTACGCCGCCGCGGTCGCGTTGGCCGGGGCAACCCGGCGCAGCGTGCCGCTGGTCGCCGACGGCGACCGGTTCGCGCTGGATCCGGACGCGCTGGCCGAGGCGATCACGCCCGCCACCCGGGCGCTGATCCTCAACAGCCCGCACAACCCCACCGGCACGGTGCTGCACCGCGACGAGCTGAAGGTGCTGGCGGCCCTGGCGACTGAACACGATCTGTTGGTGATCACCGATGAGGTGTACGAGCACCTGGTATTCGACGGCGCACGGCACGTTCCGATCGCGACGTTGCCCGGGATGGCACAGCGCACGCTGTCCGTCTCCAGCGCCGGCAAGACGTTCAGCGTCACCGGCTGGAAGATCGGCTGGGTATGCGGGCCGGCGCATCTGGTGGCCGCCGTGCGGGCGACCAAGCAGTTCCTCACCTTCGTAGGCGGAGCCCCATTTCAGCCCGCAATTGCCCACGCGCTGCGCGCCGAGCGGCAGTGGGTGGCGACGCACTGTGCTGCGTTACAGGACAAGCAGCACCGGCTGGCCGCTGGGCTGGATACGGTGGGTTTCGGAGTGCGCCGCTGCGAGGGGACCTACTTCGTCTGCGCGGACATCCGGCCACTCGGCTACTCCGACGGTCTCCAGTTCTGCCGGGAGCTCCCCCACCGCGCCGGCGTGGTGGCGGTACCGGTGCAGGCCTTCGTCGATGACCCGGCGCCGTGGCGGCACCTGGTGCGCTTCGCGTTCTGCAAGCGCGACGAGGTACTCGACGAGGCAATCGGCCGCCTCACGTCGGCGAGCGGGTCTCGATCGCCAGATCGGTGACGGATATCCCATCTGGCGGTCACAGCGTGTAGTGTGAGGTAGCGATTGTCCGGGTGACGGGAGTCCACACTTCTCGCCCGGCTCCGATCAGGACGTTGGCGCGGCAAGCCGGCGCAGGGCCGGCCCCGCGGAAGGGTTGAGGGGGAACCGGGTGGCCGCCATCCCCGACGCAGGTGGCGCACGGTGTGCGCCCCGCGGGGTGCTGTGCGCACTGCTACTGGGCGCACTGCTGCGGATCGCCGTGGTCGGGGGGCTGGCCATCGCGGGGTGGCTGCTGGGATCAGGAATCGGCCAGGCACATGACGACCTGGTCCACCAAGACCTGGGGCAGCAGGACAACAGCATGGTCCGGCTGGTCGCGTTCCCCACGCCAGATGACGACTCCCGTGGTCTGCTCGGTGCGCCGCCCACGGTGAAGTCGACGGTCACCGGCGTCGTACGCGCGGTGCCGCGACTCCCCGTCCGACCTCCGCAGGTCCCTGTGCTGGCTCCAGTGCTGGCCCCGGTGTCGAAGCTGGCTGCGCCCGCCCACCCAGTAGCAAAAAAAGCAGTTGAGCCGCAGGCGACGAACCACAAGCCGGCGGCGGTCACGCCACCGCCGGCCGCGTCAGCTGAGCCGGCCGTCCCGGCGACGACCCTGGTGAGGCCCGCCCCGGTGCAGCTGATGCACAACGCTCCCGCGGCAACGCCGGTCTGCGCTGCCGCTCATCCGGTTGCGGACCCGTTAGCGGACCAGCTCGCCGACCCATCAGCCGGGGAATTCTCCACAGTGCGTAGCGGCCCAGTGGCCCCAGCTCCTGCGGGCCCATTCGGAACCACCACCGCGCCATGCCCCTCCGGTAGCACCGGAGGCGGCGGCGCAATCACAGGCAGTGGCTATCCCGTTACCGTGAGTGACGGATGGGCCGGTATGGATCTGGCTTCGACGTATTGCCGGCTGTGCGCTGACGCCAGCGGCATCCTCCGGGCGGCCGCTCAGCGGCCCTCCACGTCACCAGACTGATTTCACGACCTGTTGGGTCGCCGCTACCGGCGACCCCGGTCGATCATCCCTGCCGCAAAGCCCCCGATCTGTCCGACCGCGCCCGGGCGGATCGGGTTCAATGGCCCCGGCGTCACGTTGCCCCCGTGACGTCGGGGCCCCTCAATGTGCGCACCTGGATGTAGACGGCGCCACTGCGATCTGGATCATCAGGGCCAGGTCGTCGGAGGTCAGGTCATCGGGGCCGGATAGCCAGCCACTGCTCCACCGGCATGCTCCGGGACAACTCATAACCGGTCGGCAGTATGAAGCCGCCAAGGTGGGTGCGGTAGTAGACCTGCCAGGCGTGGTAGCCCAGGTAGGCACGTTCCTCAGCCTGCATCAGCGCGGCGTAGTGCCGCACACCGCGGACGTACCGGGTGTCGTTGTTGTAGCGGTACAGCGCATTGTCAAGACGTGCGTCGATACCCTCTGCGGCGCCGTTGGCAGCCAGGTAGTTAGCCGCACCGAGGATCGCGTCCCGGGGATTCCCCACGTCGCCGCCCAGGCCGTAGCGCGCCCAGGTGCCGGGGAGAAATTGCATCGGCCCCTGCGCGCCGGCGCTGGAGAGCCCGACGATGCGGCCCATTCTGGTCTCCACCAGATGCACCGCAGCCAGCACCGACCACGGCACGCCGAAACGCCGCTGCGCCTCGGCGTAGTACTCACGCAGCTGCGGTACGGGGAGCGGCTCGACGATCCGCCAGGCCGGCACGGTCGTCGGCACCCGGGTGACCATCGCCTGGAACTCGCGTCCAGCCGCGACGTTGCGTCGCACCGTGTCCTGCAATGGCGCCGGAACGTCGGCCAATACGGCGGCGTCCCAGTCTGGCCGATCGATAAGAGCGAGGTAGGCCACCTGCGCGGTCCGCCCGGCAGCGGTGACCAGCTCGGGCGGAGTCGCCTGGTCCCGCACGGTGGTCTCGGCGACGGTGATCTGCCGGGCCACCCCCCGCGGATCAGCCAAGGCCCGCGGCTGTTCGCCGGCCAGTGCCGGAGTGAGGAGGGGATCGACCGACCGAGCCGCGTCCGGGCGCTGGAGGGCTGCCTGCTGTGCACTCCCGCACCCGGCCAACACGGCCGACATCATCATCACGACCGCAGCTGTCCGAAGCACGGAGCCTCACGCTACCGCTAGCCGATGTTGATCGCTGTGGTCACGGTGATTTGGTCGATGTCGGAGGTGCGCACTGTCAACGCCAGCTGCCAGGTTCCCTCGGCCGGAATCTGGAACCCGGTAACGACATAACGCCCTGGTGCGGTGGGCTGCAGGGGAACCGGGAATGGGCCGAGCTGCTTTGAGGTGAGGGTCAAGGTGGCGTTGAGCTCGGGCACGTCACGGGGGTCTCCGGTGGGATCCGCCACCGTGACACTGATCATGGCAGGTCCGGTGACGGTGGGAGCAACGTCGACGGTGAGCCGGCCCTGGCCGTCCGGCCCCCCGGTGTCATAGCTGATGACCTGGTGCGCCGGCCCGGACGACGCGGCAGTCGCGGTTCGACCGGGTTCGGCGTTGACCAGCAACGCGGTGACGCCGAGCACCAGGGCACCGAGCACGGCTTCGCGCAGTACGCTGCGTCGCAGTGTCGAGACGACGGGGAACGATCGCGATGCTGCACCGACACCGACAAGCGCTCGCCGATGCCGGCTAATCCACCTGCGCGACATCACAGCAACGCCGAGCAGGAGCGCGACAATCATGAGCTTCACCAGCAGCAGCCGACCGTAGCCGGTGGATCCGAACGCAGCCCAGCTACCGAGCTGACGCCACGACTGGTAGCTGCCGGTGCCGATGAGGGCCACGATCGACCCGGTCGCGATCGACGAGAACCGGTACACCGCCGCCGGCGCATCGGCACTGGCGGCCGCCCCCGGGTGCAAGATGACGGCGAGCGTGACCAGACCGCCTAGCCACATGCCCATCGCCAGCAGATGCACGACGTCCATCGGTAGCGCCAGTGCTGGTTGGCGCCCCACGGCAGCGTGGCCTGCCACGGACCACGTCGATGCGAGGCCAAGGGCCAAGCCCACACCGAGAGCGCCGAACCATGCGTGTCCCCGCCGCGCGAAGTGCCCCAGCCAGGCGCCCAACAGCACGAAGTATCCGCCGGTCAGGGCCAGCAACATAAGCCGGGCCATCGACGCTGTACCGAACCTGCTGTCCACGGTTGCGGAGAAGACCACGGAGTCGAAGATGCGATCGGCGCCCAACCCGTATCCGTAGGGGCCCTGCAGCAGCAGACCCGCCATCGTGGCCGCCAGCAGGCCGGCCCAGCCGACCAGCATGATGCGGCGGACGTCGCCCCGGGTGACGGCGCCGGGCCAGCAGAGCAACACGAAGGCAATCGATCCCACCAGCAACGCGAACGACGCGAATCCTGCGGCCCGAGCGATGCCGTAGATCACACCGACTGCGGCGCTCTCGATGGATTGCGCCTCCCCAGGGGCCCGGTTGGCCGAGGGGTGACCCACCGAGAAGGTGAAGGCCCCCGCCACCGGGTGCGAGTCAGCCGACATCACCCGCCAGGCCACGGTGTAGGTGCCCTGCTGCGCACTGAGTTGAGTGTCACTGGATTTGCCGACGGGCAGACGCACACCCACAGTGGCGGCACGACCGAGCTGAGCGGCACGGCCGGTGTCCAGCTGCGCCCCGTCCGGAGCGAAGACGCGGATCCCCTCGGCTGCCACTACCACCGGTTCGCTGAAGGTCAGTGACACCGTGGTCGGCGCGGTGGCGACCACCGCGCCTTGCGCAGGATCAGTCGAGATCAGCACCGCGTGGGCCGCCGCCGAACCCGCGCCGACGAGTGCCCCAAGCACCGCGCAGACCACCGTCACGACGCCCGCCCATAGCACTGGCCGACAGCGCACTGGCTGACAGCGCATTGGCCGCAGGTCAGTCGGCGGCGGTGCTGGGTCTGTTCCTTCGGCTCATCAGGCTCAAGCCGATCCCGATAGTCCCCAGCACGATGCCCACCATGCCGAGCACCACGCCAGTGGTGTTCGAGGAAGCCGAGGCAGCGCTAGTGGTAGCCGTCGTCAGGCTGGTGTTAGCCGGGGTCAGTTTGAGCACCGGTGCCGGATGCTCGGGCTCGGCGGCACCCGGGGCAGGCGTGTCGATCCACCGCACCACCTCCCCGTTGTCATAGGTCTGCAACGCCTTGAAGACCAGCTGATCGGTGTCGGTCGGCAACGGGCCCAGCGACACGTCGAACTCCTCGAACGTTCCGGGCGCGATCTTGCCGCCGGTCCAGGTGATCTTGGACACCGTCTCGGTGACCTGCTCGCCACCCTCAGTGGTGATCGGCTGTGCCAGCGCTGTCTTTTGCACGGTCGAGGTCCAACCGGGGACCGCACGGGTAGACACCGACACGATGGGATGGTCAGTCGGGAAATTGATCTCCAGCGCCGTAGTGGACGCGGTGTCGCGCTCGTTGGGCACCCGGAAAGCGACCTTGGTATAGCCGCCTTGTTCGGCGCTACGGGGATTCACCGTGACGTGCGCCGACGCGACGCCCGCCAGGGCGAGCAAGACCACGACGCTGACGGCGCCGACCACGGCGGCGCGACGCCCGAGTCGCCGATTAATCTTCGACATGACGGCACGCTCCATGCAGAGACGGACACAACGACGTATATGGATTAGCAACTCGGCGGCAGTCACAGCTGGCAGTCACAGCATGGTCACGAGCATGCAACTCATCCCGATACCCATGACGATCCGGCTCGAGCCGAGCAGATGGGGCGAGGTGACCACACCGCGCGGTCCATCGCCGAGCAAGGCAGCGCCGGTGGCGGTCGCTGCCACGGTATTCACCGGCTCGACCAGCCGCGCGCTCAACCACACTGTGAACACCAGGAAGTACGCGACGAACACCCACGCCAGCGCCGGCAGCGCAATGCCCGAGCCGGGCATCTGCATCCCGTGGGTCATGTGGTGACCGGCCGGAACCCCGGTCAGCATGTACACCATCGCCAGGCTGCCCAGCACGTGATGTAGGTCAGCGCCTCGGCTAGCGCCCGATGGAAGGATCGTGGCTGTTCGCGCTCCTCGTCGGAGCAGTCGAACCGCGAACCACGCGGCGACGCTGCTGAACAGCACCTGCCAATACAGCGCAGGCACCGGATTACCCCACGGCCAGAACATCGCGGCCATGCCGAGGCTCATCACGCCGTGCGACGCCTCCGCACTGCGGTCAGTGCCACCGCCACCCCCCGAGGCATCCCCGCCCACAGCGAGCAGCCGCGCTGCGAAGAACAGGGCCATCCCGGCGAACACAGCGGCGAAGATCCCACTCACCCACACCGTTGCTGCGGCCGCGGTCACATCCACCTCTTTCCTACATCTCATCAGGCCTCGTCACGGCCTTTCAGAGGTGTAGTCGGGGCGGTTCGCGTGTTAGTTCCCCAGCGCAAGCAGAAGCGCAGGCGCTGCACGACCTGGCAGACGCCTAGGACGAACGGCTGGTACTCACCTGCCAGTAACAGGTCGATCGGCTGTGGAGGAAACCGCCTCGCGAGTCTCGACCGAACCATTACTGCCGTTGTGGTGCTGCTCGCGCAGTTGTTGCTCGATCGCATGATCGGCAACGATCATCGGATCGGTCCGCAAGTCGCGGGCCAACGAGACACACAGGAAGATCATGAGCAGGGCGAACGGAGCCGCCGCGATGATGGTGAGCGTTTGCAGGCCAGACAGCGCGGTTGCCCCACCGACCAGCAGCATGATCACCGCCACTGCGCCGGTCGCGGCACCCCAGAAGATCACGTTCCAGCGTTGGGGATCCTGGTTGCCGCGCTGCGACAACGTGCCGAGCAGTGCACCGAGTCCCAGCGAAGCTGCCGAGCCGAACAGCGTGGCGAAGATCGCCCTGATGTCGATGGCCTTGCTCACCGGGCCGCGGGCTGTGGTCCTGCCGAGTAGTGGCCAGAAGGCGGCGCTGATCAGCTGCGGCCAGCCGCGCCGGTAGGTCCCATAGGCTAGCGCGAGCCCCATCACGGCATACATCGCCCAGGGGTGCACAGTCCAGTGGAACAGCGTGGTGGCCATCGCCGTGCCGATGCCCGGCTGGGCTCCCGGCGGTGGCTCGACGAAGTGGGTAAGAGTCTCACTGACCCCGTAGAACATCAGGCCGATGCCCATTCCCGCGCTGAACATCCTCGCGATCCAAGACACCGTGCGGAACTCGGGGGGGCTCGCCGTCGCGACCCAGCGGGATCTTGCCGTAGCGGGACAGGGCCGCCCACAGCGCGAACACCACGAAGCCGGTGGCGGCGATCACGAACAGCCAACCGAGGTTATTCACCAGCCACTGCAGCACCGCGGCTGCGACCCTGGTGAGGGACGCAGTCCAGCCGACACCCCACGCCACAATGCCGCACGCCATCATCGCGGCGATCCCGAACACCGCCCAGTCGGTCACCAGCCAGCTGGACTTAGGGGGTCGAGGGCAGCCGCAGCGCCCGCTGTGGAGGAGCTACCGGATGGTACGGCTGACCGCTGTGCTCTGCGGACGTCGGCTCTAGGGGCATGACCTGTGCGGGCGCCCGGAAACGCCCTCTCCTCCCTGTAACCGCGCGATAACTCGGCGTCAGATATGGCGGTCCAGATACTCACCGTGTCGCCCCGACCTCGAAGATACCCAGATGCCCCATTCCGGGGGAGTACTCGTGAACGCAGCACCCGTCAGTTGCGCACATGGAAGATGCCCCACGCCAGGTAGCCGGCATTGCCGCCCTGCACCCAGTGCTGCAGGCCGGTCTGCATCCGGGTGCAGTACTCGTCGCTGACCCGGCCAGCGAGCTCGACCTTGCGCCGCACGAGCTCGTCATACACGCGCTGGTAGTGCCTCGGTAGCTGCTCGGAGTGGTCGTGGAACTCCACCGAGCGCGCGCCTAACCGCAACAGCTCTCGCCGGTAGAACGACGGGGTGGCCAGCGTGTCGAGCTGGAGTCGCTGCAGAATCGGCTTGAGGTCCTCCTTGTTGGCGCTTTCGGTGGCCATCGGATCGGTGAAGATCATCTGAGCGCCGGGACGAAGGACTCGCACCGCCTCCTCCAGTACCCGTGCCCGGTCCCCGCTGTGCAGCAGGGAGTCCTGCGACCAGACGACATCGAAGGCGTTGTCCTGGAACGGGAGATCCTCGAACGAGCCGTCGACTACCTCGATCAACTCCTCGAGTCCCTGCTCGGCGTTGATCCGCCGGTTGCGCTCGTTCTCGACCTCGGAGAGATTCAGGCAGGTGACCCGACACCCATAGGTGCGGGCCAGATAACGGGCGGCCCCCCCGTATCCGGCGCCGAGGTCGAGCACGGTGGATTCCCGGGTGAGATCGCCCAGGCCCGCCATGGTCTCGACGGTGCGGCGGCTAGCCGGGCCGATCTCCTCGGATTCGTCGGCGTACATGCCGACGTGGATGTCCTCGCCGCCCCAGACGATGGCGTAGAAGCTGTCGGCGTCCTCGGAGTTGTAGTAGTCCCGGGCCGTGTTGACGGCGTTGGAGTACAGATCGGCCGCCTGCTCCTCGGAGCGGTAGATCTTCTCCGCGATGTGAATGAAAAAGTCCGGGTCGCCGTCGGAGTAGGTCGACTGGAAGTCACCGTAGGTCTCGATCCGCTGGAAACCGACCTCGCGCAGCAGCCGTCGCATGTAGTTCTTACGCAGCGGGAACATGTTGAGGTGGTAGATCGACTCGTCCGGGAATGTGTAGCGGAAGCGGGCCAGCCCGTCGTCGATGTGCTCGGGCTCGACCTTGATCTCCTCACCGCAGTAGTAGTACGCGTGCTTGGATGAGAAGCCGTCGTCCAGGATGGTGTCGTAGTTTCGATGATCGATGATCAGCACACCGTCGTGTTTGAGCATCGCGTAGAACTCGGCGAGCGTCTTGCGCCGGTCGCGTTCGGAGAACAGGTGGGTGAACGAGTTCCCCAGACACACGATCGCGTCGTAGGTGCCGTGCACGTCGCGATTGAGCCAGCGCCAGTCGGCCGCCACCACACGCAGGACGTGGCCGCCGAAGGCTCGCCCGTTCTCGAATGCCTTGACCAGCATGTCCGGGCTGCCATCGGCGCTGACCACTTCGAAGCCTGCCTCCAGCAGCCGCACCGAGTGGTAACCGGTGCCGGTGGCGACGTCGAGCACTTCACGGACGCCTCGGGCCTTGAGCTGGTCGATGAAGAACGCGCCCTCACTCTGCGCGCGGCGCTTCCAGTCGATCAGCTCGTCCCACTTCTCGACGAAGCTGGTGACGTACTCCTCGACGTAGTGGTCGGATTCGCGTATCTCGGTCGGGCTGTCGCCGAAGTCCTGCTGGCCATCAGCATCAGCGTCGTCCACCTGCGATGCGTCGCTCGGCGGGATTCGGGCGTTGGTCAGGGCGGCATCTTTCATCATGTCACCTCACGAACTCGTCGTCCTCCACCTCATGCCGATCTGGACAATGCACTCAGCCATCACGTTTGATTCGGGCAGAATCGGCTAATGGCATTGGATAACCGGCATCGTTAACTCTAAGTGAACCCGCCGAGTCGGGCAAGGGGTAGTACGTCGAGGGATACTCCTTCCGGGTGGTCCACAAATTTTTCTTATCCCTCTGAGCAGCGGAAATACCGTCAAGCCGATGGTATACAGTCGATCAGAACCATTTTGCCGTAATGCCTGCCCGTGCGGCACCAGGCTCTGCTACCCACAGTGCAGGCACGGAGGTGGCGGCAACGCAGTCACAGCATGCGCACAGCCGGTGGCCACGATGCCTCGCCCCACGATGTTGATCCCGCCTCAGCACGACTGTCGGTGAACCTTCCTGGGGGTAAATTGCTCCCCAAACAAGGAAATCCCCTCAAACAACACCAGCTGCGCGACAACAGCACGCCAGAAGAATGTCGTCGACACAACAGTCGACAACAAGGCCGGTACGGTGGCTTATCTTGTCCTCCGTGCAGAGAAGGACAGTTGGTGGCCTCAACAAGACGTTGCCGCTCCGAATTGACAGACATTGATCGGGGGAGTGTCCAGTCGCGCGGGCGCACTACGTGCCCGAATTGGGTGACGGGTGTGGCGGGGTTGTAACGGCACCAGTACGCGTAGCGATGACACGGGTAGCCCCGTGAAGCTGTTGGACCCCCGACCCGGCAGCCTCACGGGGTCTTCCTCTGTCATGGGCGCGACTTGAGGTTCAACCTGGGTCAGACGGTAGTTGACCAGGTCCCGGGCACGGTCCAGCGCTCCTCACTCGGTTGTAGCTGGGTCACCAGGATAGGCGTTGCCTCTTCCGGGTCGCCGACCGACCGCGCTGACACGTCGTCGGGCTCGCGGGTGGGTCGCAAGCACCACCACGGGCGATCAGGTTTTTACCCGGTACGTCGAGTTGGCGAGCAGCCGGAAGACCGCGTTGGAGTACCCGTCGGCGCACCCCGACGGCGTAGACCGGAACCGGCCAGCGCTGGCCGACCACAGCGGATCCGGTGGGCAGGAGTTGTAGGCGAACATCGTCGAGGCCCACGAGAGATTGCCTTAAAGCCATGCGGCAGGGATGGGGCCTCTCGCATCAGGCGGTGGACATCTCTTCGTCATCGATCTCGAACGGCAGCGCCCGGATGCACTGTTGGTACTTCTCGGTCAGCTCGACCTCGTCCTGGGCGCCGACGTTGATACTCGCAAGGATGTAGCTGTAGCTGTCCTGGCCGATCAGCTCCGAGAGCCGGTCACCCTCATGCGCGGTCACCTCAACAGTGACACCCGGAATCTCGCGCTGTACCCGCTCCGTTTCCAGCTCGGTGGGGTGACGGCGGACGACACCGTCATTCCAATGCCGCAGAAACCACTTGGCTGCGACTCGGTAAGGGCCCCGGCGATGCGGCAACTGCGGGTCGCGACCCAGTACCAAGCGTAGCATTGCCAGGTGATTGGGCGCGCCGTCAACCTGGGCGAACAGCTTGGCGTGTGACTGAGAATGCCGCGGGTTTACTTCGAGCAACGTGAGCGCATCGGTGTTCTCGTCCCAGAAGAACTCGATGTTGAACGTGGTGTGTTCCAGCCCGACCTGCCGTATGACGCGGTCGGAGATGTCCGCCATTCGTTTGGCGATCTGGTCCGGTATGGACGCGGGGTACTGATACCGGACGAAGCTGGGGCTCTGCTCGTGTGTGACCGAATCCACGACGCCAATCGTGTGGGTCTTGCCGCTGTAGCGGTAACCCTCGAAGGTCAGCTGCCTGCCGCTGATCGTCTCCTCGGCCAGGCAGACCTGCCCGCCAACAGCTGCGATTTCGGAGGGAAGTTCAAGATGTTCGAGGATGAACTCGAACGGTGCCCCGATCCGGCCAATCCCGTCACGAATCTGCGCCAATGCATTCTGGAACTCCTGCTGGTTCGCCACTCCGAACGCGAGGATGGAGGAGGACGACTTCACCGGCTTGATCCACATGGGATAGCTCAAGCCCTCCGGCGGGTTGGTGTCCCGTTTGGGGTCAACCAGGCCGAACCGCGGATACTCGTCGATAACCTTCTGCTGCTCAAGGCGGCTCCAGTACTTGTGTTCGCACTTCACCACCGCCTCCAGGCTCGCGGAGCGCAACCCTCCCAATCGGGAACACAGGATCGGGACCATGGTGCTCACCGGGAAGTCCCAGAACCCCATAATAGCGTCGACCGACCCCTCGAAGGCCTCCAGTTGGCCGATGGCCTCCTCCAGCAGATCCCGCAGCGGGATCTCCTCACCGTGCAGCTCCTCGAAGGAAAACAGCGGATGGAAGCGGTACTGCTCTGCATCTGGCAGATCTCGCAGGAGCCGTTCGTTGTGCTCGTCGAGACCCAGCACGAACACGTTCACAGCCATCTATCCACCGCCCTCCGATAGCTGAGCCCGGATCAGTTCATTACCGCGGAGCGGTGTAGGAGGTGGCTCCGCGTAATCCACGTGGACTCTAGGCGGTGATTGCCGACCGCGATGCGCTCAACTCAGGCCTGAATAGGGAAACTAACCACCGGGATTAGCAGTGCCATCCTGACCGGGGATGCCTTGACCCTCGCTTTCCACCTGTCCGCCCGTGCTGATGTTGCCTTCATTGTGACCGCTGCCAGGGTCTCCCTGACCACCGTTGCCGGGTGTGCCAGCGCTTCCGTCGACACTGAACAACGACATCACGGTACGGGCTGGCAACAACTCCACGTGTTGCCCGTCAAGCTGGGCAAAGTTCAGCGTGTCAGACATCAATCCTCCTCGCACGGCGACCCAGCGTTCAGGCATAGGAATCCTCATCGGCCGCATCATCAAACTGTGCACAGACGCGGAGTCAGTGGCAACCCGTAGCCGTACGTAAGTTCTCCGTGACCTACTTAGCCACGCTGGATTGAGGCGACCGTGCTCGGGTCAGTACCCGCGACGGCGGGACAGCAGGCCGCGCAGCTTGGAACGGTTGCGCGGGTTACTCGCGTACCGCCGTCCCTGATCAACCATTCGCCGGCCCTGGGGGCTGCTCAGGAAGCGCCGGATCTTGCTGAGGATTGAGCCCATCACGACTCCTTAGAGTTAGGTACATCCAGAGTAGCCCCCTCGCGCGCAGGCAGCCCGGGAATCGACGTCGGCGCACAACGACCGAAGCGTGTCGTGTGTTGCGCTCAGGTCATATGCGGTCGCGTCGCCAGACGATGACTACGCCGTCTGCTTCCGATGAGTTGACCAGGATCTGTGGGCGCCGCTTGATCTCGGTAAAACCTAGCCGCCTGGGTATGCCCGTGCTACGCACGTTCGCGGTGTCGTGCACGATCTCGACGTAGTCTGCGCCGATCCGGAACGCTTCCGAGGTCAGCATCCCGATCGCGAGCGTGGCGATGCCGCGGCCGACATAATCGGGGTGCAGCCAGTATCCGATCTCCAAACCACCCGGTCCGATCCTTGCCATGAGACCGCAGCTGCCCACCACCGCGCCGTCAGCCGCGGTGATCGCGTAGTTGAAAGCCTCGCCGGATCGCCAGTTCGCTTCGGACTGCTTGATGACTTGGCTGCGTCCTCAGGGTGGTAGCCGTCTGCGGCGTGGCTGGTCCACGCGACTGATTCTGCCCAGATGCTCAGCGCCTCGACACCGAGGGAAACGAACCGTGTGGCAAGCTCGCTCAGTTTGTCGGTGGCGCAGGCGAACACGCGCGGCTCGACCTCGGCCCCTAACTCTGGGTTGACGTAGCCCGTCGGAGGGAGAAGGGAACGAACGCCGGACGTGGGCGCAGATGTTGTCTACGGTGGTCCCACTGGCGTGCCACTGTCGAGCGTCGATTCACACCGTGGGAGATTCGGATGCCCCAACTGCTTGAGCGCGACACGGTCGACTCCTCGGCCCGGTCGAACAACCGCAGGCGGCCACGCCGAAATCTGGTGGCAGCTGCCTTGGGGATCGCGGTCCTGGTGCCGGTCACTACGCAGCTCGTGGATGCGTTTCCGGGCTGGAACAACCCGTTCGAGCAGCACATCGTGGATCACAGTCCAGCGCCGCTGCTACTGGCGTTGCAGGACCTGTCGCAGTACCACGCCGCCACCGGCACATTTCAGGTGGTGGTAGATGTGGAGGAGGACACCCCCCACGTGCCGTCGCTGATCAGTGGCGAGCGTACGACATTCCTCGGCATCGGCTCGGTCAACGCAACGGTCGACTTCACCAATGTCGGCGTGGACCGGGTGACGGTGTCGCCAGACCGGCGCTCGGTCACCATCGCCTTGCCGGCCCCGCGACTGGCGCCCGCCGTGGTCGACCCGGTCGCGAGCCGCGTGGTCGGCCGCGAGCGTGGCCTCATCAATCGGATTGCGGCCGCGTTCGAGGACAGCCCGACCAGTGAGCAGCAGCTCTACCAACTCGCCCAGGCCAAGCTCAACGACGCCGCCAAGGCGAGCGGCCTGGCCAAGCGCGGCCAGGACAACACCCGCCAGATGCTCACTACGCTGACCCGCTCACTGGGCTTCACGGACGTCACGGTCACCTTCGACGCCCCATCGACGTTGGACACCGCCACGCGCGCAAGTGCAGACAGCTAAGCGGCCAGATCGGCCGATGGACGTCGGTCAGCCGTCTGGAGGGGCTTGGAACTCTGGCGTCAGCGGGTCGTCTTCGCTGGGAAGGTCTGGGCGGTTCTGCGACGCCCTGTCGATCGCCACCGGCTTCACCACATGGCTACCGTCCGTCAGGCACCTGCAACTGCTGACCAGGCGCAATGGCGGAGCCTTTGAGGGCGTTCAACTGCCGGATCCGCTGCACCACTGCACGTGGGTCCGACCGTGGCGCTACTCGTTGCGCCACGTCCCATACGGTTTCGCCCGCGCCTACCTGGATCACTGCCGTATCCGCCGGGATCGCTGGATTTGCGTCCGCCCCGGTCCAATCCAGGCCGCCGACTACGGCCAGCGTCACGGTGACAGACACCAGCAGGCTCGCCACCCAGGTGGGCCGCAACGCGAGTGTGCGCGCTTTATCTGCGCTGCCCACTGTAGGGATCAGTAGCCGCCGACGCGCTCGACATGACACACGTCCACCCCGCATCGCAAGAGTGGCAGGCGGGACGGGCGCCGGCACCGGACGTGCCGGAAAGGGCCGGGTGCGCGCCGCTGGCCGCCGCGGCCTGACATCCCTCCGTACGACTTTTCCACCGCATGTCGCGGACCGATTACGCAATTGTGCTGATGCCGTCATCGAGACTCCTCATCCCGGGACCATCGAACGAGGTTGTCGAACCGGTGTGCGATGTGCCTGTAGTGCATAGGTGACGTCGATCAGATTCCGGACACCATCAGTATTCCCGTCGGTAGTTCATCGAAACCTGGAGTACAAGTCTCCTGCTGAGTGCGGTGCCGATGTACTTGAATTAGATGTCAGATGGTGGGCCAGCATGGACCGGCCGACGGCGAAAAATGGCGTTTTTTTTGTGGGCTTCACATCACGACCGCAACGGGGGGCCCGACCGGACGGTGGGGAGTCGATGGGGTCCGTCCGGCCGGGCGGTTCCCGGCCGGGCAGTGGGGTGGGGGTGCCCCCCGGCCGGGCGGCTAGAGGGAGGATCAGTCCCGGAAGGCGTCCTTAACCTTTTCACCGGCCTGCTTGGCGTCGCCCTTCGCCTGGTCGCCTTTGCCCTCGGATTGGAGCGGTTTGTTGTCGGTGGCCTTGCCGGCAGCCTCTTTGGCCCTGCCCTTCAGTTCCTTGGCTTTGTTCCAGATCTTGGCGGCGATACTCATACGGGTGCTCCTTGGTGCGCGTGACTTTAGTTGTCTGACCATGTTCGGTGATCCATGCGGAACTCAGTGGATCCGCCGATCGATTGCGGCTTTGACGGTCTTATCTCATCCTGATGGCTCTCCGGCCCCCTATCTCCAGCCTTGGTCGGTACCCCGGTGGGTGACCGCGTCTGCTCCTTGACGGTCCGGCACCCGCTCCGGGAGCCAGCACCGCCAGTTGCACTCAGTTACCCCATCTCACAGGGAGTGAAACACCGTGGCAAGCGCCACTCCCTTGACCGGCCACAGTTGCGATCACTTCGCGGCTTCTGGTGCTCCCTTCCTTGCCGGAGCGGCGAACGCCTCAGCTCCTGCACGCACGCGGAACGGCTCAAGGTCAGCACGTTGGCGCTCAGCCCGCTCGATCAGGTTGTCAAAGTCGACGTCGGGCAGGCGCGAAGCGAGATCGGCGAGGTCGCGCAAGGTCGCCCACAGCAGCTTCTTGCCCTCGATCCCCATCGCCAGAACATCCAGCTCCACGAACCGGCTGAGCGGCGAGTACGTCCCGAGTCGACCGTTCAGCTTCAGCCGCCCCAGGCGCTCGGCACCGACTGCGAGCCCCATCTTGACCGGATTCACCTGGATGCCCAGACGACGCATGATCTTCTGGAACGTCTCGACGTCCTCTGCGATCCCCGCCGAGACACGGGCGAGCGCCTCACCGAGCTCAGTGCCGCGATTGTTGCGCTGCGACCGTTGGGCAAGCTCGCGCCACAGCATGCCTAATGCGAGCTGGTCGTTCATGTAGATGCCAAGGAATTCGTTCACGACCAAGGAGATACCCATCCTCGCAACACGGGAATCACTCCCCTCGCGGCAGCGGCGACGGCGGCCCTGCTGACCGGAGTTCCGCGTCGCCCGAGGCCTGACGTGTGGTTTGCTGCGGCGTCGACCGAGGTACATCGATGCCGTGACCACTTGCCCCGAGGACGGCTTGGCGCACCGCATCCGGTCGCATCGCTTACTCCGTAGGTCCGAAGGACACGCCTATGCGCCCCGTCGCTGAGCAGACCGTGCTCGTCACCGGCGCCACCGACGGGCTCGGCAAGGCTCTGGCCACTGAGCTCGCCCGCGCCGGCGCCACTGTTCTGGTGCATGGCCGCGACGACGATCGCGGTACGGCGGCCCTCGCCGACATCACCGCGGCCACCGGCAGCGACCGGCTGCGCTGGTACCGCGCCGACCTTGCCCACCTCGACCAGGTCCGCGACCTTGCCGCCGCCGTCGCAGCGGACACTTCTCGGCTGGACGCGCTGGTCAGCAACGCCGGGATCGGCACCGACACCCCACCCGGTGGACGGCGGGAAAGCGCCGACGGAGTCGAACTGCGCTTCGCCGTCAACTACCTCGCCGGCTTCCTGCTCACTCGGCTGCTGCTGCCCACGCTGCGCGCCTCCGCACCGGCCCGGATCGTGCAGGTCAGCTCCGCTGGCCAGGCAGCCATCAACTTCGACGACGTCATGCTCACCCGCTCCTACAGTGGCGTGCTGGCCTATTGCCAGAGCAAGCTCGCGCAAATCATGTTCACCTTCGACCTCGCTGATGAGCTCGCCGCCACCGGCGTCACCGCCACCGCCCTGCACCCCGCCACCTATATGCCCACCAAGATGGTCGCGCGCCCGGTCAGCACGCTGCAGTCCGGCGTCGAGGCCACCCTTCGTCTGGTGATCGACCCGGCTCTCGACGGGATGACCGGCCGCTACTACGACGGCCAGCGGGAGGCCCGCGCCGATCCGCAAGCCTATGACCCGGTCGCCCGCGCCCGCCTCCGAGCGTTGTCCGAACAGCTGACCGGCCTCACTCCGGAGGGGCGATGAGGCGGCGTCTGATGATGGTCAGCGGAGCACCTGGACGGTGATGTCGTCGAGGTGCAGACCTGCCCATGCGGCGTCCGCGATGACCGAGGTCAGCCCCAGTCTGGCGCCCAGGGCCAGGCTGCAGCGATCGCTCACGGAGAGTCCGGCGGCTCGGGTTGGGGACCATAGTCGGGCGGCGGTCACTGCGTCGGCCTCGCTGACCGTTCGACGCGCAGCCCGAGAGCGCGCAGCCGGGCGGTGGACCGGCTGGCGTCCACGCCGTGTTGGGCCAGCTTTTGCCAGGTCTCTGCCAGTTCGCCGCGGACATGATCGCGGTCGCCAGGAGCCGGTGCACGACATCGGCGCCGGGCTCGTTGCGCAGCCAAGCCAGGACCGCGGAAATGTCGAGCATCCGCCGTCACTGCTGGTCCTCGCGGGCGGCCTCGTGCGCCGTTCGGCGATCAACTCGTCCACGACCGATCCGTCGCCGGTCCAGGTCGCCGCGACGTCGCGGCGAACGCGCTCAGCGAGCTGATCACGGGTCTCGAGCACCACGCGGCCGTCTTCCACGTACACGGCCAACGGCACCCCGGCCTCGATACCGACCGCCCGCCGGATCTGAGCCGGGATCGTCACTCGGCCTTGCTCGTTGACCGTGAGATCCGCGCTCGGACTCTCTGCCGCGCTACCTGCCACGCGCAGAGTCGCATCCCCATGGCAGCTCATGCCGATACTGTGGTGAAATGAGTTCGGTGCGCCCGGTCCCGGAGACCGGACTCATGGGCGGCGAGGAGCTCTCCGCCGACGACGCTTGGCGCACTGTGCGACGCCATCACCTCGGTCGCCTCTTCGCTGCGGCGTTCCTCCGCTTCCGCTACGGCGACGGGTTCAGTCATGCCCGCGCCTTCGCGTTACAGCTCGCGCTGGCGGCCGTGCCGCTGGTCATCGCTGGGGCGGGCCTCGCGTCGGCGTTGGGCGCGGAGTCGTTCGCTGAGGTCGTGGCGCGCACGGTGGTGGCGATCTCGCCGGGCAGCAGTGATGACCTGCTTCGGCAGGTCATCATCCAGGGCGGCACAGCCGACGAGGGCAGCGAGCGGGGCGAGGTCGTGGTCGTCCTCGGATTGGTCACCGCCTTCCTCGCTGCCAGCTCGGCGTTTGCGCAGCTTGAGCGTGGCGCCAACCGCATCTACGGCACGGAGCGGGATCGCCCGAGTCTGCGCAAGTACGGCCTAGCAATGGTGCTGACGGCAACCGCGGGTGTCGCCATGGCCGTCGGGCTGCTGTGCATCGTGGCCGGGGAGGCGTTCGGAGATGCTGTTGAGCAGGTCTATCGGTGGGGTGACGCAGCCGAGACCGTGTGGGACGTGCTGCGTTGGCCGCTGGGACTCGGTGCGCTGTTCGCCGCGGTGACCGCGCTGTTCCGCTACGCCCCACGACGGCGGCAGCCCGGGCTCTCCTGGCTGGCGGTCGGGGCCGGGGTGACCGTGCTGGGGTGGCTGGTCGTGTCAGTCCTGCTCGGGGTGTACATCGCCGTGGCCGACAACTTCGACGACACCTACGGGCCGCTCACCGCGGTGATGGCGCTGCTGTTGTGGGCCAACGCCACCGGCATTGCCCTGCTCGCCGGGGTCGCGTTGGCCGCGCAGCTTGAGGCCGTCCGGGCAGGCCGGATTGATCCGTTGCTGGCTGACACCGACGACGACGGCATTCCCGACCAGCTCGACGAGGAAAGCACCGGTTCGGCCCGGCGTTGACGTACGCGGGCTGGTCGCCCGATCCGCATTACACGACCCCCAGCCCGGTGCAATGAACACCAGGTAAGGAACGACATGGCGCAGCTGCTGATCTCAGCCGGGCAAGTCCTGCTTGGTCCGGCCGGCAAGCGCATCATCAATGCGGCTGTGCTCATCGACGGCAACCGCATCACCGCCGTCGGTCCCCGGCAGGAGACCCAAGCCCTGGCTCGCGCTGACGTCGTCGAGCACGTCTACCCAGAAGGGACCGCGCTGCCGGGGTTGCTCAATTGCCATGTCCACCTGGCGCTTGACGCCGGTGCCGACCGTCTCATGACTGCCACCGTCCCGCTCACTGCACCGGGTGGGCACTGCTGGTTCTTGGGGGCGAAGTCAACAGTGACGAGGCAATCCGACAGCAGATACGTTCCAACGTTGAAAACGGGGCGACGTCATCAAGGTTATAGCCTTCGGTGGTGCAGCGACTCCCGGCGGACCAGCGAGGTGGAAGTCGCAATTCACCACCGGCCAGTTGTGTCTCATCGTCGCAGAAGCACAGAAATACGGGCTTCCGATCGCTGCTCACGCCCATGGCAGTGAAGCCATCTCTTCAGCCGTGCATGCGGGTGTCGATACCATCGAGCACTGCACTTGGTTGACCGAAGATTTCGGCTTTCATCCCAGCGCTGACGTCGCCGCGCAAATGGTCTTCAAGGGCATCGCCGTCTGCCAGCTCGGAGCCGTAACTGGCGTCGCATCCCTGATGCGATGTAGGAGCGGGGCCTCCGCTCCTCGTGACTCCCGAGGCACTCTCGGGGTGCTCACGTCAACGACTTGAGGAGGCCCCTGTGAGCGAAGCCTACGAGGGTAAGCAGATCGTCGGGATTGATTGGCATCGGCGTCGGTCGGTGGTGGTGCGGATGACCGAGGCGGGTCACGGTTGGAAACGGTGCGGATTTCCAATGATCCGGAGTATCTGCGGCAGGTGATGGGGAGGGCTGGGGAGGCACCCGAGGTGGTGCTGGAAGCGACGTATGGGTGGTATTGGGCGGCCGATACCTTGGCCGAGTTGGGCGCGAGGGTGCATTTGGCGCATCCGTTGGGAGTGAAGGCGTTTTCCTACCGGCGGGTCAAAAATGATGAGCGCGACGCCGGATCTGGCGGATTGTTGCGGATGGGGCGGCTGCCCGAGGCGTGGATTGCTCCGCCGGCCACTGGGGAGTTGCGGGCGCTGGTGCGGCATCGGGGCAAGCTGGTGGCGTTGCGGTCGAGTGTGAAATGCCAAGTGCATGCGGTGTTAGCCGGCGCTGGGGTGCAGGTGCCCATGAGCGATCTGTTCGGTGTCAGCGGTCAGCAGCTGCTGACGCGGGCGGACTTGCCGTCGGCGTTTCGGGCTCGGATTGGCTCGGCCACCCGGGTGCTGGAGTGTCTGGATTTCGAGGTCGAGGTGTTCACCAACCTGATCACCGGTCGGCTGCGCGGTCACCGCGGCTACACCGCGATCCAGGTCATCCCCGAAGTGGGCGCGATCCTGGGGGCGGTGTTCGTCGCTGAGATCGGGGATGTGCACCGCTTCCCCGGACCTGCCCAGCTAGCCAGCTGGGCTGGGCTGAGGCCCAAACACCACGAGTCCGACACCAAAGTTCACCGCGGGCGGATCACCAAGCAGGGCAGCACCCTGGTGCGCTGGGCTGCGGTGGAAGCCGTCCAACGCATCAGCAACCAGCATCGGCTCGGGCAGCCGCGCGACCAGGTCGGCGCTCGCCGCGGACGCAACATCGGCGTCGTCG
>JALZDN010000114.1 GCA_030862525.1 Actinomycetota bacterium
GGATGCGGTCGGTGATCCGCTCCGCGTGGCGCATCTCGTCGATGGATTCGTCCCGAGTGTGCTCGGCGAGCTTGGTGAAGCCCCAGTTGGCCTGCATTTTGGCGTGCAGGAAGTACTGATTGATCGCAGTCAGCTCACTGGTGAGTTGCTCGTTGAGCAGCTCGATGATCTCGTCGTCGCCGCGCATGGTTTGTCCAAACCCCCTCCGGATCGGTCCCTGGTGATCGCGACCGTACGCGTTTCAGCCAGCGCTGTCATCGAAGGTGAGCCTGCCCTGACCAGGCAATATGCTGGTGATTCAGGCCACATCAGGCGCTGCGTTGCAGCGTGTTCGGCAACTCGGCATACACGTCGAGCAGGGCAGCGATCTTCTCCACACAGGATCCGCAGCCGGTGCCCGCCTCGCAGCGGTCGCTCACGTCCTCAACGGTGCACGCACCCGCAGCGATACACCCACGCACCTCTGCTTCCGTCACCGCCCGGCAGATGCAGACGAACATGGCATCGATGCCCCTAGATCGACCGATTAGGTGAGGCTAAGCACAACAGATCATCGGGCTCACGTCCAGTCCCTTCAGCTGCAACATGGGCGTACTCCAGACGTCGCCGTCCTCCTCGCTGTCTCAACCTCAGGCGGAGCTCACAAAGCTGGGCTGCCAGCAACTGCGTTGTCCAAGGCGTGATTACGCCACTTGATACGCCAACACACTCTATATAGAGTTAAATCTATGAGTGGGCTACGGATGACGGTGGCAGTTCAGGCGGTGCTGGGGGCGTTGCTCCAGGAGCAGGACACCGAGCTGTACGGGTTGGAGATCGTGAAAGCCAGCGGACTGGAGCCGGGAACGATCTATCCCATCCTCCGAAGGTTGCGAGGAGTTGGGTGGGTCAGCGATCGATGGGAGGATCCCGAGCCCGCTCATGTCGAAGGCCGGCCCCTACGTCGCTACTACCGGCTGACCGTAGAGGGTCGCGCGAGAGCCATCTGCGCCCTCCAGAGCGGTCGGAACCGCAGCGGCCTGAGCCGACTGCTTACAGCAGCACCTCGTATCGCCCGTGCACCCGAGGCGGGCCCGGCATGAAACACCAACCGAAGGAATCAATCCGCGCCATCGGGGCGGTGGCAGCCCTGGGGGCAGCAATCGGAACCATCACGGGCGTGCTCGCAAGTGGCGGTATCGGCGCCCTTGTGCTTCTCAGTCTAGCTGGAGCCCTCGTTGGAGCTCTAGGCGCTGTAATCAATGTCACGCTCGTCAACCACCGAGGTCCCCAGCCCCCTCAGCCAGTTCCGCCCCCGGCGCCCGTGGAGAATTTTTCACAGACGCAGACGTCCGGTCGCCTGCTGCCCGCCGCCGAAGCAAGAGATTGGCTGGCCGAGGTGAGATCCATCCTCCACGAGAGTGCGGACCGGGCCGAACGGCAGCGGTACTTGCGGAGCTGTGTTCTCGGACTGCCACGGCTCATGTGGACCATCTTCGCCGAGTACCTGAAGGACCGCTGGAGGTAGCCGTGAATAGGACCGACGCGGTAGGGGCACAACCTACCGATCCGCCTTGGGCGCGGTTGCTGTTCTTGCTGGTGCAGGGGCGCGACGGTCAGTGGTGGCGAGGGTTTGTACTCGTGGCGTTGACCGGGCTACTGGGAACGGTGCTGGTTGGTGTACTGGCAGCGGTGGTGGTCTTTGCTGGCTGGGTCGGTGGTGCTCTGGGCCTCGGAGGGCTGGCCTCTCTAGCCGTGCTTCGGCGCCGCCGCCACAACTCGGAACGCCACTCACGAAGACGCTAAAGTACGGGCGGGTCGACGGCCGATGCCGCGGACCTCGAAGCCGACCCGGCGAAGGACGTCGGCGTCGAGCAGGTTGCGGGTGTCGACCACGATGCGGCGCTCGACCAGCTCGGCCAGCTGGCCCCAGTCCAGTACCCGGAACTCCGGCCATTCAGTGAGCACCACCAGGGCAGCGGCACCGGAGGCGACCTTGACCGGGTCGTCGGTGACCTGCAGGTCGTCGGTCATACCGGGCACCGCGGCGGGCACCCCGGGGTCGTAGCCGATCAGCTCGGCACCCTCAGCCGCCAGCAGCCTTGCCACCGTCAACGCCGGGGAGTCACGTAGATCGTCGGTACCGGCCTTGAAAGTCAGCCCGAGCAGCCCGACCCGCTGCCCGGCCAGTGACCCGCCGACGGCGTCGCGGACCTTGTCGACCATCCGGTGGTGCTGGCGGGTGTTGGTGTCCAGGCTGGCCTGCAGTAGCCCGAAGTCGAAGTCCACTGCGGCGCAGACCTGCAGTAGCGCATGGGTGTCCTTGGGCAGGCAGGATCCGCCCCAGCCCGGGCCCGGCTGCAGGAACGCCTGGCCGATCCGCCGGTCATAACCGATGCCCTCCGTGACGTCCAGCACATCGGCCCCGAACCGCTCGCACAGCTCAGCGACGGCGTTGACATAGGACAGTTTCATCGCCAGGAAGCAGTTCGCCGCATACTTGACCATCTCTGCGCTCGCCGCATCCGTGAGTACCGTCGGCGCGCCGAGCCGGGCATACAGCGCGGCGACCCGCTCGGCGGCATCCTGCGCATCGCAGCCCACGACGATGCGGTCGGGGTTGAGGAAGTCCTCCACCGCCGAGCCTTCCCGCAGGAACTCTGGATTGCTCACCACCGCCACGTCCGGTCGGTCCAGTAGCTGTGCGGTGCGCGCCGCGGTACCTACCGGCACCGTCGACTTGTTGACCACCACGCAGCCCGATGGCAAGAGTTCCCGGACCTCGAAGGCCACCGATTCCACAGCCGACAGATCCGCCGCGCCGCCCGAACCCATCGGAGTCTGCACGCATAGGAACACCACCTCGGCTGCGTCAGCTCCGTTACCCACCGCAGCGGCGGCGCCCACCACGAATTTCAGCCGACCAGCGGCCAGGCCCTCCGCCACCAGCTCGGGCAGCCCCGGTTCCAGGATTGAGACCTCGCCACCGGACAGCCGGGCTACCTTGGCCTCGTCCACATCGGCACACACCACCCGATGTCCCAACGACGCCAGGCACGCCCCAGTGGTCAGGCCCACATATCCGGAGCCGATCACCGCGATCCGCCGCACGAACATGCGCTCTCCCCTCACGCTGCGTTGACGCTCTCATGGTGGCACACCGCAACCGGGATGCCCGGACAGCGCCCGGCGGACGGGTCAAAGATCACCGGCGTAGGGCACGTCGTACACCCGCGCCGAGCTCATCCACACTCGCAGCGAGCACGTGGCGTGCACGTCGTCGGAGTTGTAGGTGAGCAACCGTTCGCGCTGCACCGGATCCGGCTCACCGCCGCCCAGCCCGACAGCGTCGCGATACCAGCGCATCGAGTTCTCCCCGCTGGCTTCGGGATCGTGCCAGGAGAAGCCGGCCGCCGGGGCGATCGTCTTGAGCCCTTTGCCGTGCGCGCACAGAAACTCCGTGCTGACCAGCCCGTACAGATCGACCCACTGGCCGGAGGAGATGAATTCCTGCACCTCGGTGACTGTCGGGATCCCGGAGGCCCCGACGAAGCGCTCCGCGGAGGAAAGCATCCAGCGGTTCTCGGCCTGCTCGTTGTAGCAGTAGGCGTGAAAGCTCAAGCCGCGTAGCGCGGCCCGGCTGCGGACGTCGGCCAGCCAGCGCCAAAACGCGGCAAAGGATCGCGCCTCGTCTTGGGTAGGCACTGGCTTCCAGGTAGCGAAAGCACGGTAGCCGTGGGGCAACCCGATGTCGGAACCCGACAGCAGGCATCCCCACAGGTAGGCCCCGGCCTCGTCGAAGCTCTCCATGTCCACGTCGACCTCGACGTCAGCGCGTGGCACGGCAACGTGCTGATTGCGCCGCACCAGCGTGAGATCTCGCTGCCAGGCGCGGGCCAGCAGCACCGCGTCGCGCAAGGACATCCCGACCATCGGCGCCGGCGGCTTGCCCGCAGGGTCTAGCGCAGCGAGAGCGTCTACGGTGAACACCCCGGCCGCCCGCAGTGCCACCGTGTCCTCGCCACGCAGCACCATGCTGACGTCTCGGGACGTCCGCAAAGCGGGACCGCAGGTGGGCCACCACGGGCATGAGCGGCATTCGGTGACCCGGGACGGCAGGGCCAGCGGCTGCGCTTCGGTGGCCGCAGCGCGCGCCACAGCCAGCCGATCGGCGAACCGGGTGTCGTACTCTGCCATCGCGGTACGCCCGCCAGGCCAAGTGGGGGCGTCCAGGTCATGCCAGACCACCACGTCGGCCTCCAGCCCGACCACCCCACCGGTGGCCCGACCGCGGGGCGCCAGTCCGGCCGCCTGCAGCAGCCGGAAGGCGTGTGCCAGCCGTAACTGGTCCCGGGACTGCGGGCGGATCTTGCGTGTCGGGTCGGTGCGGGCCGCGGCCAGAACGGGCTGGGCCAGTGGGCTGGTCCTGGCCCCGGAGCCCGGATCGGTGACTTTGTGCCGGACGACGATCACCGGAAGGTAGCCACCGCGGTGCCGCACCAGCAGTTCGGCGCCGCCTCGCCGCCCGCCGAGGGGGTCCGCCGGCAACAACCCGCCCCAGACGAACGGTTTGCCCTGGTTGAGCAGCGCCAGAGTGACGGCGCAACGCTGCCCACCAGGCAGGTCGGGTGGAACCTCTCTCCAGTCAGCGGCGTATCGCTGGGCCAGACTGTCGGCGATCCGGCGCCGGTGTGCGACGGCATCGGCAATTCGCCGCTCGGCGGTGGGGTCCAGGGTTGCCCTTGGGGTGTCGACTGCTGCGGGGTCGTGGTCCAGGTGCACCCGGCGACGGCACCGGGTGACCACACCTGCGTCGAGCAGCACTGCTGAGTCCACGGCGTCAGACTAGATCCAGGGACCGACAGATGTGCGTCTACCCAGCGCCGCTAGCCTGGGGCCACGTGAGGCACCTACTGGCACTCTTGGCGCTCGTGGGGTTGGCGCTGCTAAGCAGCGCGGGGCCTGCGGTCGCGCACAATGAACTGATCGGCAGCGACCCGCCGGACGGTGCCGTGGTGGCGACCAGCCCGGCGCAGGTCAGGCTCACCTTCGACCTGCCCTTGAAGCCTGGGTTCAGCACCGTGACTGTGACCGGACCGCAAAGCAGCCAATGGCAGACCGGTCCACCGGCCGAGGTCGGCGCCGTGGTGTCGGCACCGGTCAGCCCGCTGGGGCCAGCCGGTCACTACACGATCGCCTATCAGGTGCTTTCCGCCGACGGTCACCCGGTGCGGGGTGCCGTGCGGTTCACGCTGACTACCCCGGGCTCGGGTACCGCCGCTGCGTCGCCGACCCAATCCGGCCCCGCCCAATCCGGCCCCGCCCAATCCAGCCCCGCCCAATCCGGCCGGTCCGGTATCGCCCAATCCGGTCTCGATCGGTCCGATATCGCCCCGTCCCGCCCCGCCCCGTCTGGCCCTGCTCCATCTGGCACCGCCAGGTCCGATACCGCCAGCGCCGGCGGTACTCCGATGTGGCCATGGCTGGCCGGGGCTGGCGTACTGCTGGTGGTCGGTGTGGCGGTGGCACTGCGGGTCGGTCGGTCCGGCTGAGGGCACCGGTCAGCGAATCGGGTCGCCAGATCAGTCGATCTGGTGCGCCGACAGCGGTTCTCCGCCTGGGACCTGACGCAACACGTCCAGATCGGTCAGCGCACGCTCGGCGCGATGTCGCAACTCCCGGCGGTTGATCCAGCCCTGTGCGTAATGCCGGTAGTCCTGGGCGAGCATCACCAGCACCGCGAGCGCATCAGCCGGCCCGTGCCGTAGGTGCATCGGCAGCTGACGCAGAAACACCAATTCGGCTTCCACCAGGTCGTCCAGGAATTCGGCTTCAAGCCGTGCTGTGCGGCTGCGGCGCAGTGATCTGAAGCAGTTCCAGGCGCGCAGCTCGGCCTGCTGCCCGGGAACCCCGCTGAACTGTCCTGCCACGACGCACCGCCCTGATTAGTCCGGTCGTGATGACCATCGTCGGACCGGCACCCGGCGTTAGCGCCAGACCGAATCATCGATGGCGCAGCCGGGCTGTAGCCAACAGGTCGGGGTCCACTCGCCGACGGCCCCCGGCGTGCACGATCCGTGTGGAGGGCACCATCAGTAACGGCTGTTCGTCGCCGATGAGGTCGGAATAGACCGGGTAGAAGCCGCGATGGACCAGGCTCACCAGAAACTCGGCGACCAGCAGGCTCCGACCGTCGAGGCATCCCGTGCCGTGCCATGGCAACAGCGTCGAGCCGCCGAGGTAGGAGAAGCCACTGCAGCCGGGCCGGGAGGCCACGGTGGCAAGCCGGACGTGCGGCGGATAGTGCCGGGTGACCCCGGCCGCGACGTCAGCGAGGGAAGCGGCGAGGTAATCCACGGAGTTCTGCCACGCCGACGCAACCACCTCCCGCCGGGCTGAGGCGAGGTCCGGCGGGAGATCCGGCTCGGCGTACCCGTCGGGCCAGGCGAGCACGTCACAGGCCCATTGCCGCCGGTCAGCCCCCGCTGGAGCCGGCACCGGCACCGAGTACACCAGCGACGACAGGATGTCGCGAAATGACGGCACGCCGACCAGCAAGGTGGTGGGCAGCGCTTCGGCCAGCCGCCGATCGGCCCGACCGGCACTGTCCAGCGAGCGAGGGCTGGCGGCCAGCAGCGAGATCAGCTCGCGGAAGGTGCGACGGTACTGTTCGCGTTTGTTCCAACCCTGTGGACCGAGCAGGTCGGCGACGAAGCAGGACTGGTCGTGGAAGCGCACCGAGTTGCCCAGTCCGATCAGCTCCGCGTAGCGCCGCAGCTGGTGCCGGTAGTGCCGGATCTCGGCTGACTCGCGCGGTCGTGAGTAGCCACCGTCGTTGAGCACCATCACACGTAGGCCGGGCGGGTACAGCGCGGTGAAGGCCCTGTGCAGCTCCTTGAGTCGCAGCAGCGCACCAAGCTCGGCCAGGTCCGGCCAGGGACCAGCGGCCTTGAGACCGTTGTCGTGTTGTTTGAAGGGGAAGCCACTGGTCACAATCGTGACCGGCTGCTGGGCTTCGACCAACGGCGCGATCTGTGCCATCGCAGTTTCGAGGGGGAAGCAGGAGCGGGAGCCCTTGAGAAACCGCGACCGAGTCAGGATCCGGTGCAGGGCCGCCACTACATCCGGCGGGTGGTGTGGTGACCAACCATCCCTGGCAGTGGCCAGATACGCCACGGCGTTGTCGGCGAGCCGGGCCGAGGCGGCCTGCGAGTTGGCCTGCAGAGTGCTCAGCAGCGCATGGAGCTCCTGGTTATCCAGCCGAACCGGCCGCCGGTCGGCCAGGGTCGAGGCGCGCAGCAGGTCCAGTGGAAGTGCGCGTAGCGACCGGGCATGCGAGATGGTGACTGTCGTGCCTCCCCCGTCCACTGCACCGCCGCTCTCAATCCGGGGCGCAACCAGCGTTCCCGCCCGCGATCGGGGAGCCAACGACACAGCATGCGACAGTAGACGCCCAGGTGGATCGACGCATCCCCCAGTTGCACGCTCAACTGCACGCTCAGCAGGTAAACGGCTCAGCAGGTAAACGGCTCAGCGCCGGACGGTCCGCCAGCGTTCGGACAGTCGTCCAGCCCGCAGGCTGGCCATCCGGCGGTCGAACTCCGCCTGCACGGCGGGCGGCGACCCAGCCCGGGGGAATACCCCGGCGATCAACTTGAGGTCACGGATACCGTGCAGCACCTCGAAGCCTTCCCAGTTCCGTACATCGAACCCGTAGGCGTCGATGAAGTCGCGCTGGTGGGCAGGGGGCCTGCTGAACCGGACGTTGGCTACTGAGACCGGGGTCAGGTCCCACTCCGGCGGCCCGATAGCGCACGAATCGAAGTCGCACAGCACCGGACCACCCGGCCCGGCGATGACGTTGCCCAGATGGGCGTCGCCGTGCAGTACGGCCGTCGGCAGCGCGAAATCCAGCTCCGCGACGGCGGCGGCCAACTCGGCGCTGCGGCGCAGCAGGAAGTCGCGGTCGGCATCGGCCATCGTGGTGGTGTGCCGCAGACGATTGTCGAAATCGGTGAGTGGATCCCAGCTCGGCAGTGCTCGGCAGGGCATTGGCACCGCATGCACGGCCCGCAGCAGGCTCGCCAGGTTCGCACCGCCCGGCACGGGGCCGGCCGATGGCACCGCCTGCCACACGGTGGCGATGTGCTTGCCGGCCCACACCGGCTGCGCGAGACCGGGCAGCAATCGAATCGCCGGCACGTCGTGCTCGGCGAACACCGTCGCGGCGGCAACCGCCAGCCTGGCGCGCGGGACGTAGGAAGGCAAGGTGACCAGCCGGATCACCACAGGATCCCGGAGCAGCCGAAACACCGCGTTGTTGACGTTGCGCAGCAACCGCGCCCCGGTTGGATCCAGGCCCAGCTCGGCGCATATCGCCAGCAGTCCGCTGGCGAGTCTCTGGTCACGTGGAAGGGTCGACAGCGCCGTCATGACAGCTGGCCTCATACAGCGCGGTACTGCCGTATCAGCTGAGAAAGTTGGCGGGAATCGGAGTTACTGGACCGTCGCCCCGCCTCGATCTCCAACGGTTTCAGCCGGTCGGCCACTCGCCGGGACTTCAGCCCGGTGGCCAGTGTCAGGGCGTCCCGACCGATCCGGACGCCGTGGTCGACGTCGCCTTGGCGTAGGTGGTTGGTGGCCAGTGCGGTGAGCATGAACGTCCGGCTGCGGCTCATCGATTCGTCG
>JALZDN010000115.1 GCA_030862525.1 Actinomycetota bacterium
GTGCCGTAGCACCGATTGCCACTCCCGAGGCGACCGAAAGGAACCATAAATGCCAACGCCGACCAAGGGCGCCCGGCTTGGTGGGTCGCCGGCCCATGAGCGGCTGATGCTGGCCAACCTGGCGACGTCGCTGTTTACCCACGGGCGGATCACCACCACTGAGGCCAAGGCCAAGCGGCTGCGTCCGTTCGCTGAGCGGCTGATCACCAAGGCTCGCAAGGCGGACCTGCACAATCGCCGCGAGATCATGCGGGTGATCCGGGACAAGGACGTGGTGCACAAGCTGGTCGCGGAGATCGGTCCGCATTTCGCGACGCGGCCGGGTGGTTACACCCGTATCGTCAAGACGATGCCCCGCAAGGGCGACAACGCTCCGATGGCGGTGATCGCGCTGGTCACCGAGCGCAGCGCCGCAGAGGTCGAGGAGGTCCAGCGCCGGGCCTTCAAGGACCGGGCGCAGGCAAAGCCGTCGGCTGCCGCGGCCGAAGAGCCGACCCCCGAACAGGCCAGCACAGTCGACTCCACCCCCGAGGAGTCCAGCACGGTGGACGCTTCCGATGAGTCGACGCAGGTCTCTGCCGACGCGTCGGTCGAGGAGAACCCGCCGGCCGCGCGACAGGGCGCGGGGGAATCCTGACCGCGAGTACTGCATCGCAGGAGCCCGCTGCCCCCGACGGGGACGGCGGGCTCCTGCGTTACCGGCTGGACATCAGCTATGACGGGTCCGGCTTCTCCGGGTGGGCCGACCAGCCGGGCCGACGAACCGTCCAAGGGGTGCTTGAGCACGCGCTGGCGACCGTCGCGCGGATCCAGGCCACCCTCACCGTCGCGGGACGCACCGACGCTGGAGTGCACGCCACCGGACAGGTCGCACACCTGGATGTGCCGCCCGGCGTGGCAGCACCCGATGAGCTCGCTCACCGACTCGCTCGGCTGTTGCCGTCGGACCTGCGGGTCCCAGCGGTGCGGCAGGTGCCGCGCACCTTCGACGCTCGCTTCTCCGCGCTACGCCGGCACTATCGATACCGGATCTGCGACGCGCCGTGGGGAGTCGATCCGCTGCGTCGGCACGAAATACTGGCCCATTACCGCCGGCTAGATGACGCCGCGATGAACGTGGCGAGCAGGCAGCTGCTCGGTGAGCACGATTTCGCCGCGTTCTGCCGTCGCCGTGAGGGCGCCAGCACGGTGCGCGCGCTGGAGCGTCTGGAGTGGACCCGCGACGAACCGCATCTGCTGACCGGGCACGTCGTGGCCGACGCGTTCTGTCACTCGATGGTGCGCAGCCTGGTGGGTGCCCTGTTGGCGGTAGGCGACGGTCGGCGTCCACCGGACTGGCCGGCTGGGCTGCTGCGACACACCGCCCGCGCCAGCGACGTAACCGTGGTCCCTGCGCATGGCCTCACGCTCATCGGCGTGGACTACCCCGACGACGACCACCTCGCCGCCCGCGCCGAGCGGACGCGCGCCCGGCGGGTCGCTCACGGCTTCCCCCCGTAGCTCAGATTCGCAGTACCACCCGCTGGACTGGTGATGGGTGGGTACGGTTCAGATCCAGCTCACCTACCGGATCGAGCGGGGACTGCGTTATGAAGTTCGGCTGACCGTCCCGGTGGCGCTGTGCGGCATGGAGGGAGCAGCCGCGGGGCGTTCGCCGCGGCGTGAAACGGTTCGTCGGCGAATGCGGACCGGCCTGGTGCACCGGCGTGTCTGACCCATCTGACCGGTTCACTCGCGGATAGTGCTCCGAGAGTGTCAGGGGAGGCGTCGGGTGACCGGAGACCAAGAACCTCTGGATTTCGAGCCGTGGGCGTTGCCCGGCGCGGGCGGTGACGTCAGGGGCTCTGTCAACGGCGATACGGCTCATGCGGGCCCTCGTAGTTTCGCAGCACCGTATGGTCCGCACTCCTGCAGCGGGTGCAGCGCAGTCTGGACGGGTGCCCGCACCGCGCACTGCTGCGCATGCCATTTGACCTTTGTCACGGTCGGGCTATTCGACGCTCATCGCTCGATCGCGGGGCACCACGGGAGCTGCCGTGATCCGGCGACGCTGACCTACCGGGCCGGGCGGCGTGCCGGTGAGCGGATCATGTTCTGGCGGGATGGGCTGTGGTGGGCGCCGGAGCTGACCGACGAGGAGAAAGGCAGTGTTCGGCGAGCGCGCATCGTGACGGTGCGTGGGTGACCACATGGCTGCTGTTCTGACAAGGGGTTGCTGTCTGTAACTACGTCAAGGTGGCGTCCGTCTGATCGGTGAATCGTGGGAAGGCCTGCAACATCGCCGTAGGCTCCAGCGATAGGGACGGGTAGAGCCCCGTGATGCTGTTGGACCCCCGACCCGGCAGCGTCACGGGGCTTTCTCCTGTGTGCTCCTACCAGACGACGCGCCCTTCTGCCGATGAGCTTGTGTTGGCGAGTACGGCGCTGAGTCGTTGGTGAACGAGTTGGGCGGCATTACTGCGATTGCGCCGGGTACCGCAGTTGAACTCGGACGAGACCCGGCGCCACTTGGACCGGTCGCCGGGGCGGATCTCGATGGCCTCGCCGCCGTGGCGCTCCTGGGTGCCGCGGAACCAAGCTGCGGTGGGTCCGTTCACAGATCGGACGCAGAGGCTGTCGCCGAGGGGGAGCACCAAGATGGTCACCGGGTTGCGCAGCCTGCCATCGCGTCGCAGTGACGCGATCTCCAGTTCTTCCGCTGTCCCGATTTCGGCCAGTTCGTCGTTTGTCCACGTCGTCATCGGCGAATCTCTTCCGTGATGCGGTGCCAGGCAGCGTCCGCAGGCTTCAGCCGTTACCGCGCCGACGCGGCGTCGCTCAGGGGCGGACGAGCACCTTCAGCGCTTCGCGGTTGGCCATGGCGCGGTAGCCGTCGGGCACTTCCTCCAGGCTGACGGCGCGGTCGAACACCCGGCCTGGCTCGATCGTGCCGTCGAGCACGCCGGGCAGCAGCTCCTCGATGTAGGCCCGGGCCGGGGCTACACCGCCGGTAAGCGTGATGTTGCGCATGAACACGTCGAGCCCGATCGGCCCCTCCGAGTACTGCGGCGCACCGACCCTACTCACCACGCCACCGTCGCGAGCCACACCGAACGCCATCTCCAGCGCCTGCTTCGTACCGACGCACTCCAGCACCGTGTGCGTGCCGTCGCCGCCGGTCAGCTCCCGTACCCATTCGACGCCCTCGTCACCACGCTCGGCGATCACATCAGTGGCGCCGAACTCGCGGCCCAGATCGGTGCGGTCGGCGTGCCGGCCCATGAGCAGGATCCGCTCGGCGCCGAGCCGCTTGGCGGCCAGCACCGCCGACAGCCCGACAGCGCCGTCGCCGACCACCGTCACCAACGTGCGTGGCCCGACCCCGGCCTTCACTGCGCAGTGATGTCCGGTGGGAAACACATCGGACAAGGTAAGCAGCGACGGCAGCAAAGCGGAGTCCTCGTCGACGGGCAGCGTCACCAGCGTGCCCTGCGCCTGGGGCACCCGGACCGCCTCGCCCTGACCGCCGTCCACGCCGGGTGCACCCCAGAAGCCACCGTGGCGGCAGGACGTGTGCAGGCCCTCGGCGCAGAAGTCGCAGGTGTTGTCCGCCCAGACGAATGGCGCGACCACGACGTCACCGGCCTTGAGCCCGGACACGTCCGCGCCGATGTCCTCCACCACGCCGAGGAACTCGTGACCGATGCGCTGGCCCTGCTCCGAGGCCGGCATCGACCCGTAGGGCCACAAGTCGCTGCCGCAGATGCACGAGCGCAGCACTCGCACCACGACGTCGGTGGCTTCCTGCACCCTCGGGTCGGGCACATCCTCCACCCGCACGTCACCGGCACCATAGATCAACGTTGCTCGCATGAGCCCCTTCCGATCATGTCGTATCGCTGTGGTGTACCCAGAGTCGGCCGATTTCTTGAACGGCATTCATGTTCCATGTCCCACCGTTCACCGCCGGTGGCGATCCCATGAGTGCCAGTGGTCGTACTCAGCGGGCGGCCGAATATCGAGCACGTCTGCCGGCGAGGCGCCGATGTCAATCCCCGCGGCGCACCGCTCCGAGGATCTCCCGTTCTGCAGGTGTGGTGACCAGTCGCAGCGGTAGCCAGAGATCGGGTCCCAACGCCGCCACACCGTCGTTGGGTAACGCTGTCAGTTGGTTCATCATCGGCGGGGCGAGCCGCCACATTCGGGCGGCGAGCTGGGCCTGAGCCATCGGCAGTCGCTGGAGCAGGACGAGGTCGGCGTTGTTCGCGGTTCCCTCGGCCTGCGGGTGCAGGTAGGGCAGCACGTACAGGGTGGTCTGCCACGGTGAGCGGGGCGTAAACAGCTCCTGGGGTACCGCCCCACCGTCATGCACGACTAGCAACGGCGCGTCCTCCGAGGCTCGCGGCAGCTCGACGGGTGTGAGCCTGCGTACCTGCACCAGTGGAGCGGGGCGTCCGTCCGGGCCCTCGCCGGCGGCCCGGGTGAGCACCTGCCAGGCCGCAGGTCGGCCGGTGACGACCACCACCCAGGCGCCGGTGGCCATCGCTCGTAAGGCGACCTGGCGGGCCAGGTAGAGCCCACCGACCAGGACCAACCGGGTCGGCTCCGGGCGCAGCACTGACACGCTCAGCGCCTCATCGTGTGGGCCCGAACCCAGGACCATGCCACCGCGATCGGCCAACGGGCTCAACCCGTCGAGCAGGCCGGGTGCGACAAGGAATTCTGGCGCGACCGCTCGGACTCCGGCCGGGCTGCCCAGTGCCCTCATGCGCGGGCCCCCAGCGGCAGCGTCGCGGCCAGGCCGGCGACCTGCAGCCCACGCAGTGGAATCAGCGATACACCGAGCCGTCGGGAGACGGCCTGCAACCGGCCGTCGGCCGCCTCGAGCTCGGTGGGATTACGGGCGCTGACCCGGATGACCCCCCGCAACCCGACCTCGGCGCCATCCCCGCCGGGGGACAGCGACAGCGCGACGGTCGTGGACAGTGCGCGGACTCCGGTCAACGCGTTGAGATCCGGCATGGTAACGCCGGCGCCCCAGCCGGTGATCGCGTAACTGGCGTGCCCCACTCCAGCGGCGGTGACGGCCATCCACCCTTCGTTCAGCGCCACCTGTTGCCCGGTGCCGGCCACCGCGGAAAGCTCGGCAGCCGAGATCCCAGCGCGTAATAGACGGTCGGTGTCCAGCGGCCGGGTCGAGATGCCCCGGGACTCCAGTGCGCTACGCACCCGGGACAGGGCGCCGATCAGCGCCCGATGCGAGCCCACCACTCCGCCACCACGTTCGGCGACCGCGGCGAGGCAGCGGCGGGGATCCAGTCGAACCGCGACCCAGGTGGTGCGGCGGGCGGCCGCCGGCAGCGGACCTAAGACTTCCAAGTAGGAGCGCAGTGCCGGGGACGATGACGGCAGGGCCGCGCTGCCCGGGTAGCAGTGCCAGATCACCTGGATCGCGTCCAGCACCACCCCGCGGTCCTCCAAACAGGGGGTCAACGCGCCGAGCGGCACACTCGGAGTACCGCCGACCGGAGTGATCATCAACGGTGCGGCGTCCACTTGTAGCACAGCAGTCCAGGTGCCCTGGTGCCCGGCTAGGACCAGCGGTTCACGCTGGTGGTCGGTGGTATGCGCGATGATCAGATCCGGCACCACGAGACGCAACAGTGCGACCCGCGGATCGTCGGTGGCCAGGGTCGGCTGTTGCGACCTCGGCGGGGGCGAGGTCGGCGGTTGTCCAGTCGCCGCCAGGTCGGAACTGGTCACGCTCCGATGATGTGAGCGCAGTAGGTAGCGTGCGCTGAGCTGGGCCCACAGCACGAGCCAGCGGCCACGCCACCGTCCCAGCGCCAGCGGCGTCGTGACCAGCAGCACTGCCAGGGCTGCCCACCACAGGGCGGTGTCGACGGCGAACAGCGCCAGGCCAAGCGCAAACCCGATCTCCAGCACCACCACGTTGATGATGGGTAGGGGGCCCAGACGCGAGCCCGTCGAGCGCCGTAGAGCAGTCACCGTGGCAGGCGGTGCACCGGTCATCTCTGCGCCTCCGTCCCGCTATCCTGCCGCACCGTACAGCCCAGCGGAGAGCGGCAGGCACCCGATGTCCAAGGACCCGACCACCACGTCGCAGGTACAGGCGTACCGCTTCGTGCTCCGCAGGATGGAGTCGGCACTGGTCCGCAAGGACGCGGTGATGCTGCACGAGCCGATGCGCCAACACCTGCGCGCGACCGCGGTCGGCCTGATCTTGGGCGTGTTGGGGCTGGCGGCATTCTTCGTGGTAGGCAAGTTCAGCCCGACCAGTCAGATCAGCGGCAATGAGATCGTCATCGGTAGTCCGTCCGAGGCGATCTTCGTGGTGCAGGACAACCCGCGGCGGCTTATCCCCGTGCTCAACCTGACCTCGGCGCGCCTGCTGTTGGCGGCGATCTCACCAAGCGAGGGAGCACCGGAGGCCAAGAGGGTCGCAGACTCCGCGTTGGCCGACATCGGGCGCGCACCGTCCAGCGGGCTTCCGGGAGCGCCGCCCCTGCCGGCGCCGGAGAATCTGATCCAAGGCGTCTGGTCGGTATGCGACACGGCCAAGGTGCGGCCGGACCTCCCGAACGCGGAATACCAGCCGCAGCTGTCCACCACTGTCTTGGTCCGGGAAGGTCGACCACAGGGCCGCCACCTCGGTGACGACCAGGCCCTTCTCGTCGCAGAGCAGAGCACCGGAGTTACCTACTTCGTGTGGCGCGGCCAGCGACGTCAGGTCGACCTGCGTGATCCCGCCGTCCGGTTCTACCGGTTGGGCAACGTCGTGCCGCGCAAGGTCAGCACGGGTCTGCTCAACGCGATCCCCGAGGGGCGCCCTTTAACGCTGCCGGCCATCCCGACCGGGCGGCCCTTACCCCAGCTTCCGGGTGTTCAGGTCGGCGACGTCGTGCGGGTGAAAGGAGTTAAGGATTCCTTCTTCCTTGTGCTGTCCCAGGGTGTGCAGCCAGTGGAGCCAGCGGCAGCCGATCTCATCCGTTACGGCCGCAGCACCAGCGCGGACTTCACGAACGTCACGCCGGAGGCCATCTCACGGGTACCGGAGGCGCCGTTAGCAAGCCAGCTTGACTTAGACGGCTTTCCCGCCCAGGTCCCACAGATGCTCAAGATCACCGAGACGCCGATCGCCTGCCTTACCTGGCAAGGTCCGGACCAGGACCCGGTGATCAGCACCAACCCAGACGAGCGGCTTCCGCTGGACGATGGCGAGAGCCCGGTCGAGGTGCCCGCGGCAAGCCGCCAGACGGTCGACAGCGTCTTCCTCAAACCGACCAAGGGTGCCCTGGTCCGAGGGGTGGTGCCTGGACAGCGCCCCGATACCGGGGCGATCTGGCTGGTAACGGACCAGGGGCTGCGCTACGGCATACCCACGATAGAAGTGGCCCGCGCACTCGGGCTCGGCGAGGTCACCACGCCGGCGCCCGAATCCATTCTGGGATTGCTGCCAATCGGGCCGACGCTGGACCCCCAGCGGGCTTTGGAGCTGTTCAACCCTGAGCTGGCTCGCCAGCAGGCCGAGCGGCGCGGCGGCGGCTGAGTCAGCGGATGTCGGCGTGTGGTCGCCGGAGTTGGCTACGACTTCGTGACCCGCCCACAGGGTTTCCGCCAGTCGAGCGCCGCCTCTAGCCATCTACCGGACGGTGAACCGGTTCGGTATACTTTGCTTAGCCTAAGTTTACTGTCGACCTCGCTAGTGCTTAGCAATCGCAAACAGCTCCCCCTATCGCACCCTGAAGGCGTGATGAACTCGTCCCCGATGCCCTCCTCTGAAACAGAACGCGCGGCCACAGACTACGACTACATGTCCAAGTCCAAGTCCGGGACTGCCTACCAGAAGTACGTGCTACCCGCGGCGGTGCGCGCGACGACGGCCTACCAGAAGTACGTGCAGCCCGCAGCGGCGCGCGTGGCGACGGCTGCCTACGAGAAGTATGTACGGCCGGCTGCCGCGCGCGTGGCGACGGCTGCCTACCAGAAGTATGTGGCGGGGCCGAGCACGGCACCGGTGGTGGAGCCCTCGGGTGCGCAGCGGGCGGCGGCTGCGGCGGCGGAGTCGGCGGCTGCGTATCGGAAGTATGTGGCGGGGCCGGCTGCGACGCGGGCGGTGCGGTTGTCGGACGCTGAGCGGGCGGCGGCTGCGGCGGCGGAGTCGGCAGCTGCCTACCGGAAGTATGTGGCCGGGCCGGTTGCGGCACCGTCAGATGCTGAGGGGCCCGCGGCGCCTAAGCCGGGCGGGAGGCCGCGTCCACAGGTCGGTGGTCATCAAGGCGCGAGCCGATCGATGAGGTGCTGAACGAGCTCACGTCCACGGCGGTCAGGATGAGGCAGCGGTTGGGGCGCATTCAGCGGTTGTGCCGGCGGATGGTGCGGGTGACGACCACGGTGACTCCCAGCAGGCCGATGGCGGCGGCGGAGCCGGCCAGTGCGACGGTGCGCGGCAGCGTGTTGTCCACCGGCGACGGCCCGAGACCGGACAACCTGGCTGGGTTCACCGGGGTCGGATCGGGACTCTGTTCCTCGGGCAGCACCGCGGTGAGTGCAGCAACTGGGTCTACCATGCCGTAGCCCAGTTCCTCGCTGCGCCCGCCGGAACCCGCGGTGTGCTGTGCGGTCTGCTCAATGCGACGCATCACCTGACGCGCGGTCAGATGGCTGAACCGATCCCGGACCAGCGCGACGAGCCCGGCGACATACGGCGTGGCGAAGCTGGTTCCGTCCAGCGTGCGCGCTTCGCCGCCGGCGTCGACGAGTTCGGTGATCAGGTCCGGTCCGACCGACGACAGGGACACCGCGCCGGTGCCTGGTGCGGCCACGTCGACCCACGGTCCGCGGATGGAGAAGTCCGCTGCATCGCCATTGTCGTCAGTCGCAGCGACGGTGAGCACGTCGTCGTCGAACCAGCCCGGTGAAGAGATCGTGGTGACTACGCCAGGGCTGTTCTGCTTGCAGGTATCACCGGTATTGGCGGCGGCCACCACCACCACGACATTGCGCTCCACCGCATGGTGCACAGCGGCCTGCAGGTCCGAGGCATTGACCTGATCGCGCTCGGCCGGGAAGCATGCTGCTTCTGAGATATTGATCACCGTTGCGCCTAACTGCACCGCACGCACCACGGCCTGGGCCATGCTCACGGTGTCCCCAGTGCCCGCGCTTCGAATCTGCTGGCCGGTGTCGAGCTGGCGTAGCGGTACCGAGTAGAAGGTACTGGCCTGGCGGATGGAGATGATCTCCGCATCAGGAGCCACCCCGACGAACCGGGTAACGGGGTCGGGCGCCGCGGCAATGAGACCGGCCACCGCGGTGCCGTGACCATCGCAGTCGAACAGGCCGCTGCGGTTCTCGATGTAGTCCCCGCCGTCAATCAACCTACTGGCCAGGCGGGGATGCGGATGCACGCCGCTGTCGATCACGGCCACCCGTTGGCCGCGTCCGGTCGCGAACTGCTGTGACTGCCGGATTCGTAACCGCCGCTGAGCAGCCGGTTCGGCTTCAACGTTGTCCGCTGTCGGCTGTTGGCAGTCTGCTTGCCGATCGACCGGGCCGGTCTGCCGGGTGGCCCGGTTGTTCACGATGTAGGGCAGAGCACTCACGTTGGCCGGGGTCGGCAGGGCCGCCGTATTCACTGGAGGTGGCACACCTGGTGGCCGGACCCCGGGTTCGGCGGCAACCGACAACCCCGGACCCGTAATGCACAGCAACGCGGCCACGCCGGTAACGAGTAGCGCCCGACGATGACCGGCGACTGCGCTCACAGCGCCCTGAAGGTGTTGTAGAGGTCCAGCACACCCAGTGCGAGGGGCAGCACCGCAGCGATGAGCATCGCTTCCATCACGTCCACGGAGCGGCGTAGCACCGGGGAGAACCGGCGGCTGGGCAGAACGACTCCCAGGGCCAGGGCGAGCGTTGCCAGGACCAGCAGGCCGCCGAAGACGGCCAACAGCAAGGCCTGGCCCGCGGTCACCAGCAGCCCGGCCAGCAGGCCGGCTACCGTGGCCATTCCACTCACCAGCAGGGCGATCGCCTGGCTACCGTTGGCGTAGGACCGCGCCCGCAGGAGCAAGACAGCGGCGACCACCACTGCAAGCACGATCCCCAATGCACCTTCGGTCGAGGCCACTACCGCACCGGCTGCAGCCACCGCACCGGATCCGATGATCATGCCGGTCATGTACTCGTGCGCCAGGCCTGCCCGGCGCTCGATCGCGGCGTAGTCCGGAAAGCCGGAGTCGCGCTGCAGATCCTGGGTGCTCCCCGGAATCTGGGGCATCGGGAGCCTGGACAGCTGGATGGTCAGCCGGGGCACTGCCGAGATGCCACCCAGCGCGACGGCTGCGGCCGCCGCCGCGATGCCTGCGTCGGGACGATCGACCAGGCTGGCGACCAGGAAGGCCGGCGCGCCGATCGCGGTGGCGGTGGCGCTGGCCACGAACGCCGTGATGCCGTCACCGAGCACCATGATCGAGGCGATGGCAAGCACCAGGGCCAGCGTGCAGGCCAGCAAGAGGTTCTCCGCCTGCACGCTGCCGGGCACGACGTAGAGCCCGCTGACGAAACCCAGCGGCACGCTGCCCGCGGCCACCAGCACGCCAGTACCGGCCTCGCCGTACACCCGGGCGACTACTGCGCCTGCGACCAGCACGACCACAGCGCCCGCACCCGCCACAACGGCGACGCCGAGGCCGGGTCCAGCGCGAAACAGCGCAACGGCACCGGCGAGCAACGCCAACCCCGCCGCGATCATCCCGAGTGTGCGGGCGGTGTTCTGGGTCCATGGACGGTAACTGTCCGGGGCGGATACCGCGATCGCTTCCACCACGTCGTCGAACAGTGGGAGCGGAGGATTGTCGCAGCGATGCCGAAGATGCAGGAGATCGCCGTCAACCACGCCCAACGAGCTCAATGCGCGATCGGGATCGATCGCGTCACCGCCGAGTTTGGCCAGGCACCAGCCGCCGTGCCTGCTGCCACCGTCCGGAGTGGCTTCGCCGGCCATCTTGAGCACCAAAGGAAGCAGATTCGCCACCGCGACGTCCGACGGCAGCGCCAGGTCGATACGTGTCCGCGGTGCCACCACCGTCACTCGGCTGAACACGGTGGACGGGGCGACCGTCGATCCGGGTCCCGGTCGGGACGGTTGAACGGTCGGCCCAGCACCCGACGGTCGCACCGCGGAAACTCCATTGGCTTTGGTTGGCACCCGCTGCACCCTCTCGCTCGGCCTGCCGACCTATTGGTATGCACATCGGTGCGGGGTCACGGCGGCCTTCCTGGTGCGGTGGAGTATCCATGCGCGCAGCGGCCCACCGCTCAAGGGGGGTCCATCCCGCGAGCGACGGCAGCGAGGACGTGGGGCCAGGCGGTTGACAGCGGGTCGATGAGGGCGAAGTGCTCGACAGCCGGCAGCACCCGGAACTCGATGGGGCTTCCGGCCCGGCGCGCGCGGTCGGCGTACTCGCGGCCGATCGCGAGGGGGACGTGGCCGTCCTCGGTGCCATGCAGATGGACGGTTGGCACGGCCCCGGGGAGCAGTACGGAAGGGTCGGCGAGGGCGTAGCGGTCCGGGTACTCACCGGGCGTTCCGCCCATCAGGTCGTTCGCTGCCCCACTGTCGAGCCGCCAATCGCTGACCAACGAGAGGTCGGCGCAGCCGGCAAGCGAGACCACTTTTCCTACGGCTGGTGCAGCGGGCAGGTGCCAAGACGTGTCCGTGGGCAGCCGGTGGCGCAAAGACGCCCAGAGCGCGAGGTGCCCCCCGGCCGAGTGCCCCGCCCACACAGCATCCGCCGCATCCAAGCCGTACGGCTGCACCAGCGCTGGTAGCCGGTCCAGGGCAGTCGCCACATCGTCGAAGGTGCCCGGCCAACCCCCGCCGGGCTGACCGGTCCGCCGGTATTCGGGAACAGCCACGGCGTACCCCGCCTCGACGAGCCCGCCCGCCATCGGCCGCAGGTGCATCCGGTCGATCGTTGCCCGCCAGAACCCCCCGTGGATCAGCACGATCAGCGGCGTGGGACCGCCGTTGGGCAGCCACAGGTCGACCACGTGGTCCGATTCGGCGCCGTAGGACAAGGTGTGTGTGGGAGGCCGACCGGACTTGGTAAGCATCTCCTGAGCATGGCGCATGATCCGCGCCGAGGAACTTGCCTCTGCATCGGGTCGCCAGTTCGCGGCGCTAGGGTGTCCGCCTCGCCTACAAGGGTGCGGAGGTGAGCTGGCGTGAGCACGGTGCAGTTCCGGCGGTCACCTCGGCTGGCCGCACCGAAGATGCCCGGTGGTGAGGTGCACCTCGAAGCGCCACCCGAGGTGCCCAGGACCATCCCCGGCAACATTGTGCAGAAGATCCTGCCGATCGTGATGATCGCGGCTGTGGTGGGCATGGTGGCGTTCGTCTTCACCACCGGAGACGCCAAGAGCAACCCGGTGTTCCTGCTGTTCCCGATCATGATGCTGGTGTCGACCGTCGGCATGTTCGTCGGCGGCGGCCGCGGGCGTGGCCAGGCCAAGGCCGAGATGAATGAGGACCGCAAGGACTACCTGCGCTACCTCGGCCAGATGCGGGAGCGCACCAGAAAGGTGGCGCTGGAACAGCGTACGGCGCTGGAATGGGCCCATCCTGACCCAGCCGCGCTGTGGTCGATCGCGAGCAGCCGGCGCATGTGGGAGCGCCGCAGCGGCGATGTGGACTTCTGCCATGTACGGATCTGCCGGGGCTCGCAGCGGCTGGCCACCCGGCTGGTGGCACCACAGACCGGTCCGGTGGAGGAGCTGGAGCCGATCACCACGCTGGCGTTGCGCCAATTCGTCCGGGCTCATTCCATCGTGCCCGATCTGCCGATCTCGCTGTCGGTTCGCGGATTCGCGGCAATCGGGATCTCGGGCGCGCAGGGCTCGACGCGCGAGCTGGCCCGCTCGATGGTGACCCAGCTGGTCACCTTCCACCCTCCCGACGACCTGCTTGTTGCTGTGGTCACCGCCGGACGGGCGAAGGCGGATTGGGAATGGGCGAAGTGGCTCCCGCACCTGCAGCACCCGAGTCTGGTCGACGGCGCCGGGCCGAGACGGATGATGGCCGGATCACTGGCCCAGATCGAGAGGTTGCTCGGCGAGCAGCTGGCCGACCGCCCACGGTTCTCCCGCAATGCCCAGACCCACGGCGACGGCGCACATATTGTGATCATCGTCGACGGTGGGGAGATCACCGGGGAGGAGCAGATCATCCTGGAGGAGGGCATGGCCGGGGTCACCCTGCTCGACCTCTCGGACTCGCTTGGCAGCCTGACCAGCCGCCGCGGGCTGCACCTGGCGATCGAGGGCGCGGCGATCGGAGCCCGCGGGCCGACCGGAGTCGAGTTCTTCGGGGTCCCCGACTCGCTCGGTGTCGCTGAGGCCGAGGCGGTGGCGCGGGCGTTGTCCCCGTACCGGATCGGTCCGCAGGAGTCCGACAGCAGCGACGAGCCGCTGCTGGCCAACCCAGGTCTGCTGGAGCTGCTCGGTATGCCTGCCGATCCTCGCGCCTTCGAGGTAACCCAGGCGTGGCGACCACGACCGATGCGGGACCGCCTGCGGGTGCCGATCGGGGTGGGTGAGTTCGGCCAGCCGGTGGAGCTGGACATCAAGGAAGCGGCCCAGGGCGGGATGGGCCCGCACGGCCTGTGCGTGGGGGCCACCGGGTCGGGGAAGTCGGAGTTGCTGCGCACTTTCGTGCTGGGCCTGATGGCCACGCACTCGTCGGCGGTGCTGAACTTCGTGCTGGTCGACTTCAAGGGCGGCGCCACATTCCTGGGCATGGAGCAGGCGCCGCACGTCGCCGCCGTGATCACCAACCTGGCCGACGACCTCACCCAGGTCACCCGCATGCAGGACGCGTTGGCCGGCGAGATGAACCGCCGCCAAGAGCTGCTGCGCACCGCGGGGAACTTCGCCAACGTCAAGGACTACGAGAAGGCCCGGGACAACGGCGCTGACCTCGATCCGCTGCCGGCGCTGTTCATCGTGATCGACGAGTTCTCCGAGCTGCTTGCCCAGCAACCTGAGTTCATCGACCTGTTCGTGGCCATCGGCCGGCTGGGTCGCTCGCTGCAGATGCACCTGCTGCTGGCCTCGCAGCGTCTCGAGGAGGGCAGGCTGCGCGGCCTGGAGTCCCACCTGTCCTACCGGATCGGTCTGAAGACATTCTCCGCTGGGGAGTCTCGGGCGGTGCTCGGCGTTCCGGACGCCTACGAGCTGCCGTCGGTGCCCGGTTCGGGCTACCTGAAGTTCGACACCACCTCCATGGAGCGCTTCAAGGCGGCCTACGTCTCCGGGCCCTACCGTGCCGGCGGTGTCATCACGATGGCCGGCCCGGTCGCTGTCGCCTCAGACCGGCGGCCGCGGCTATTCGTGCCCGACTACGTGGACCTGCCCCAGGCAGCTGAGCTGTCCGGTCATCACCAGGCGTTCGAAGCTCCGTCAACAAATCTCGCCGAGTCCAGCGTGCTGGATGTCGTGGTCGCCAAGCTGGATGGGCAGGGGCCCCCAGCCCACGAGGTGTGGCTGCCGCCACTGGACCAGCCGCCCTCGTTGGACCAGCTGCTGCCTCCGCTGTCGGTCACCGAGGATCGCGGGTTGTCCCCGGCCGGGTTCTTCGGCAACGCGCGGCTGGCCGTCCCGGTCGGAATCGTCGACAAACCCTACGAACAGCGCCGCGATCTGCTCTGGGCGGACCTCTCCGGGGCTGCGGGTCACATCGTGGTCACCGGCGGCCCGCAGTCGGGCAAGTCCACCCTGCTGCGCTGCCTGCTGATGTCGATGGCGCTGACCCATACTCCCGAAGAAGTGCAGTTCTTCTGCATCGACTTCGGTGGCGGCACGCTGGCATCGCTGGACAGCCTGCCGCACAGCGGAGGGGTGGCTGGGCGGCTGGAGCCCGACACAGTGCGGCGGATCATCGCCGAGGTGGCCGCACTGCTCACCGCCCGGGAGAAGCGGTTCCGCTCGCTGGGAATCGACTCGATGGCTGACTTCCGGGCACGCAAGCAGCGCGGCCACTCAGCCCAGACAGAACAGTTGCGCGAAGACCCGTTCGGCGACGTGTTCCTGGTCATCGACGGGTGGCACGGCTTCCGCCAGGAGTTCGACGCCAGCGACCTGGAGATGAAGGTCGTCAACCTGGCGACGCTGGGCCTGTCCTACGGGGTGCACGTCATGATCGGCGCCACCCGGTGGGCGGAGATCCGGCCCGCCCTGAAGGACCTGCTCGGTACCCGCTTCGAGCTGCGGCTGGGTGACCCGGGCGAGTCCGATATCGACCGGCGAGTGGCGGTCAACGTGCCGCCGGGTCGGCCTGGACGGGGACTGTCCAGGGAGAAGCTGCATTTTCTCGCCGCGCTGCCCAGGATCGACGCGGTGACCAGCGCGCCGGATCTCGGCCTTGGCGTCGCCGACGCGGTGGCGCGAATCCGCGACGCGTGGCCCGGTCCCCGCGGGCCGCGGGTCCGGTTGCTGCCCGAACGGGTTCCCTATGCGCAACTACCCACCCCCCAACCTCAGGATCCGCACCTGATCCCGATCGGAATCAACGAGGCCGAGCTTGCCCCGGTGTATCTGGACTTCGCCGCTGAACCACACTTCCTGTGCTTCGCTGATGGGGAATCAGGCAAGACCAACCTGCTGCGGACGATCGCCCGGGGCATTGTCGAGCGCGCCACTCCGGATCAGGCGCGCATCGTCATGGTCGACTACCGCCGGACCATGCTCGGTTTCCTGGAGTCCGAACACGTCATCGGGTACGGGATGTCCGCCGAAGTGCTCAGCCCGATCATCGCCGATGCGCAACGTTCGATGCGCAAGCGCCTGCCCGGTGCTTCGGTCACCCAGCAGCAGCTGCGAGACCGCGCCTGGTGGTCCGGGCCGGAGCTGTACGTCCTGGTCGATGACTACGACCTGGTGGCCACCCAGGGCGGCGCGAACCCGCTTGCGCCGCTGCTGGACTTCTTGGCGCAAGCCAAGGATGTCGGGCTGCACCTGATCATCACCCGGCGTTCGGGTGGTGCCTCGCGAGCTTTGTATGAGCCGGTGATCGCGCGGCTGCGGGAGGTGTCCACCCCCGGCATCGTGATGAGCGGCAGCCCCGCCGAGGGCCCGCTGCTGGGCACCGTCAAGCCATTCGCGATGCCGCCCGGCCGGGGCACCCTGGTGGGTCGCAAGGCCGGTCAGCAACTCGTCCAGGTCGCCTGGCTCCCACCGGAGTGACGAGCACCGTTCGCGGTTGCAACGTTCTGCGACCAGATGGTCACCGACCGGAACCGGATCTGGCAGTGTGGCGTCCCTTGTCGTCAGAGTTGACCAATACCTGAGGAGACAGCGGCAGATGGCACAGCAGTTCGGAGCCGAATTCGAGCAGATGACGGCGGCGGCGAACCACGTCGCCGAGGTGAACCAGAGCGTCCAGGGCCAGCTGATGAGCTTGCGCAACCAGCTGGCGCCGCTGGCAGGCGCGTGGAAGGGCCAGGCATCGACCGCCTTCCAGCTGCTGATGCAGCGTTGGGACAACGACGCTCGTGCTCTCAACGAGGCACTCAACAGCATCGGTGAGCAGATCCGCGGATCCGGCGCCACCTACGCCCAGGCCGACGAGGCGGAGAACCAGACCTACTCGCGGATCAGCCAGGCGCTGGGGAACTGAGACCGCCAACCTGAATCGCTGAGACACTGAGACACATAGGGAGACAGACACATGAGCGAGATCCTGGTCACCTTCGGCGAGCTCGAGAACGCGCGGAGCTCAATCCAGACGACGTGGACGAATATCAACCGCGAGATGGAGGACCTCAAAAGGTTTCTGCAGCCCATGGTGGCAACGTGGACCGGCGAGGCGTCGACTGCCTACCAGGCCCACCAGGCGAAGTGGGACCGGTCGGCGGCCGATCTGCACATGGTGCTGAACCAGATCGGGGTGGCGCTGGGCACCTCGAACGAGAACTACCAAGCCGGTGAGGCAGCGAACAAGGGCCGCTGGGCGTAGCTGTCCGGGAGGCTGTCCAGGCTCTAGCTGCTGCCGCGGCGACCCCGTTTTGACCGTGTCCCGCGACGGCCGGTATCGTCGTCCATTGTTGTGCGGAGCTGCGCGGCTCTGGTCGCGCTGTCATGACTGTCGCGACTGTCACGTTGACGGGTTGAGGCAGCCGCATTGGCACCCCTGACGAACTGCGATGACGAGGTAAATTCGTGCGCACGTATAGTCCCAAGCCTGGCGAGGTTGAGCGCGCCTGGCATGTCATCGATGCCACGGATGTGGTGCTCGGCCGCCTCGCCAGCCAGGCCGCCGCGCTGCTGCGCGGCAAGCACAAGCCCACCTACGCTCCGCACGTCGACACCGGCGACTTCGTCGTGATCGTCAACGCTGGCCGGGTGGCGCTGTCGGGTAATAAGGGCGACCGTAAGTTCGTCTATCGGCACAGCGGCCGTCCCGGTGGGCTCAAGCGGCGTTCGTTCAGCGAGATGCTCGCCACCCGGCCGGAGCGGTTGGTAGAGCGCGCCGTCAAGGGGATGCTTCCGAAGAACACCCTGGGCCGGGCGATGGCCCGCAAGCTCAAGGTCTACGCGGCGCCCGAGCATCCCCACGCCGCTCAGCGCCCGCAGCCATTCGAGATCACCCAGGTCGCCCAGTGACGATTGACGCCGTGACCGATCCAAGTGAGGACCCGAGAGACGCCGTGACTGCCCCGCAGATCCCGCAGCAGCTGACCGAGCCGGCCGCCGCCGCGCCTCCCGTGTCGGTCGTGTCGGCGGTGCCGGCGGTCAGCGACCGAACAGTGCAGACCGTCGGTCGTCGCAAAGAAGCGATCGTTCGGGTGCGGCTGATGCCCGGTACCGGTGTTTTCACGCTCAACGGCACCAGCCTGGAGCAGTACTTCCCGAACAAGGTGCACCAGCAGTTGGTGCGCGACCCGCTGGTCACGGTGAACAAGCCCGAGGCCTACGACGTGATCGGAAACCTCACCGGTGGCGGTACCTCGGGTCAGGCCGGCGCGCTCCGGCTGGCGATTGCCCGAGCACTGGTCGAGCTGAACGTCGATGACCGCCCGGCGCTGAAGAAGGCGGGCTTTCTCACCCGGGACCCCCGGATGAAGGAGCGCAAGAAGTACGGTCTGAAGAAGGCGCGCAAGGCGCCCCAGTACTCGAAGCGCTAGCACTCGAAGCGTTAGAGCGCCGCGTTGAGCGCCCCGCCTGTGTTAAGGCCCCGTCTGTTCGGCACCGACGGGGTGCGCGGACTCGCCAACTCCGAGCTCACGCCCGAGCTGGCGCTGGCCGTGTCGGGCGCAGCGGCAAGGGTGCTCGTGACGCAGGGCCTCGGGCACCGCCCGGTCGCCGTCGTGGGCCGGGACCCACGGGCCAGCGGCGAGATGCTGGAGGCCGCTGTCACCGCGGGTCTTACCTCAGCGGGCGCCGAGGTTCTCCGGGTCGGGGTGTTGCCCACCCCGGCGGTCGCCCACCTGGTGGCCGAGTTCACCGCAGATCTCGGTGTGATGATCTCCGCCTCGCACAACCCGATGCCGGACAACGGCATCAAGCTGTTTGCCGCTGGCGGGCACAAACTGCCTGATGCGGTGGAGGACGAAATCATCGTCGAGATGAACAGCCACGACTGGGAGCGTCCCATCGGCGCTCGGATCGGTCGGGTGCGTGAGGTGCCCAAGGCCACTGAGCGCTACGTGGATCATCTCCTGTTGGCCACTCCGCATCCGCTGGAAGGGCTCCGCGTCGTGGTCGACTGCGCGCACGGTGCGGCGTCCGTGATCGCTCCCGAGGCCTACCGAAAGGCTGGCGCCGACGTGGTGGCGCTGCACGCCGAGCCCAATGGCCTCAATATCAACGACGGCTGCGGGTGCACGCACCTGGACCCGTTGCGCGACGCGGTGCTGGCTCACCGTGCCGCGATCGGTATCGCGCACGACGGCGATGCGGACCGTTGCCTGGCCGTGGACGCCGCCGGTGACGTGGTGGATGGTGACCAGATCATGGCGATCCTCGCGCTGGCCATGCGGGACAGCGGTGAGCTGGCACAGAACACCCTGGTCACTACCGTGATGAGCAACCTCGGGCTGCATCTCGCGATGCGCGAGCACGGGGTGGCGGTACGGACTGCCGCGGTGGGTGACCGGTACGTGCTGGAGGCGCTGTGGGCCGGCGGGTTCTCGTTGGGTGGTGAGCAGTCCGGGCATCTGGTGCTGCCGGGGTATGCCACGACCGGCGACGGGTTGCTCACCGCGTTGCACTTGATGGCACAGATGATCACCTCGGGACGGAGCCTGGCGGATCTAGCCAGGGTGCTGACTCGGCTGCCGCAGGTGCTGGTCAATGTCGCGGTCGCGGACAAAGCGGCGGTCGCGGCGGCACCGGCAGTGGCGGACGCCATCGCCGCGGCGGAGATCGAACTTGGCGAGACCGGCCGGGTGCTGCTGCGCCCGTCGGGGACCGAGCAGCTGGTGCGGGTGATGGTCGAAGCCCCCACCCAGCCCACCGCCGAAACCATCGCCCACCGCATAGCCGCAGTCGTCGCGCAGATCTGATCCCACCTAACTGCGTGTTGTCTCCAAACGCAGATCAGGGTTCGTCCACGAGTAGCGCGTCGTAGTCGGTGGTGCCGGTGAGGTGGTGCAGCAGGAACGCGGTGACAATGGACCGGGACATCCGCCGGGTGCTGTACTCCGGGCTGCCGTCGACGAGCAGATCCGTCCAGTGTTGGCCCTGCAGGAAGCCGAGGTGGCTGGCCTTGGGCAGTGTTCGCAGCAGTACCGGACCGCCCCACGCTTTGACCACCGGCTGCGCATGCCCGATCGGCGGGGCCACCCGATCCTTGCCGGCGGCCAGATGCAAGCCGGGCATGGTGCACTCGCGCGCGGCAGCCACCGCTGACGGCATGGTCTCGGCGAGCGCCAAGGTGGCCACGGCCCGACAACGGTCGTCGACCGCCGCAGTGAGCACCGCGCAGCCACCGCCCATGCCATGCCCGACCAGGCCCAGCTTGTCCGGATCCACACTGACCTCGCCGTTGCCCAGCTGCACCCCGACGCACAAGTCCAGCGCACTGCGCAGATCAACGGCGAACTGGCGATGTGACGGCAGCGCGCCGAGCTGGGTGGCCGGTGCCGCCGCGACCACTCCCCAGGAGGCTAGGTGGCGCAGCAACTCCTCGTAGCGTGATGTCGGCTGCAGCCAACCGTGCCCGAACGCGATCGCCGGCACTCCGAGACCGGACTGCGGGGTGAACACCACGCCGGGCATGCCGACCAGTGCCAGGTCACCGCGCAGTACCCCATAGGGGCCAGGCCGGGACAGCTCCTCAGCCGTTCGCCAGACCGCGGGGTCAGTGCGTGTCATGAGCCCGGACGGTATCGGATCCCTCACCTGACGTTGGGCTAGCGTGACGCACATGTGCGGAATCGTGGGTTACGTGGGGCATCGAAGCGCCCTCGACGTCGTGCTTCAGGGTCTGGGCCGGTTGGAATACCGCGGGTATGACTCTGCCGGTGTCGCAGTGCTCGACGGTGCCGGCACCCTGGCGGTGGTTCGCAAGGCGGGAGCGCTGGCCAACCTGATCGGCGAGCTCAGCGCGACTGGACGCGACGCTGTCACCGGCACTGCCGGGATGGGGCATACCCGCTGGGCCACCCACGGTGCACCGACCGACCGCAACGCCCACCCGCACACCGACGACGCCGGCAGGCTCGCCGTGGTGCACAACGGGATCATCGAAAACCACGCCCAGCTGCGCGCCGAGCTGGAGGCCGGCGGGGTGGAGCTGTCCAGTGATACCGACACCGAAACCGCCGCGCATCTCATCGCCGCGCAGTACGCCCGCTGTGGTGACCTGCCTGCCGCGGTCCGTGCTGTGTGCCGGCGGCTGCACGGCGCATTCACCCTCGTCGTCACGCACGCCGACGAACCCGATCTGATCGTCGCGGCGCGCCGCTCGTCACCGCTGGTTGTGGGCGTCGGTGCTGGGGAGCACTTCGTCGCCTCCGACGTCGCGGCGTTCATCGACCACACCCGAAATGCCGTCGAGCTCGGCCAGGACCAGGTGGTGACGATCACCCGCGACGGTTACCAGGTCACCGATTTCTCCGGTGACCCGGCGCACGCCACGCCTTTTCACGTCGACTGGGATCTGTCAGCGGCGGAAAAGGGCGGCCATGACTACTTCATGCTCAAGGAGATCGAAGAACAACCAAGCGCAATCAGCGATACCTTGCGCGGGCATTTTATCGATGGTCGGATCGTGCTGGATGAGCAGCGGATGGACATTCAGGAGCTGCGCGACGTCGACAAGGTCTTTGTGGTTGCCTGCGGCACTGCCTACCACTCGGGAATGGTTGCCAAGTACGCCATCGAGCACTGGTGCCGGTTGCCGGTGGAGGTGGAGCTGGCCAGCGAATTCCGCTACCGAGACCCGGTGCTGGACCGTTCAACGTTGGTCGTGGCGATCTCGCAGTCCGGGGAGACCATGGACACCTTGGAGGCGGTGCGCCACGCCAGGGAGCAGAAGGCCCGGGTCTTAGCGATCTGCAATACCAACGGAGCGCAGATCCCCCGGGAATCCGACGCGGTGCTCTACACCCACGCCGGACCCGAGATCGGGGTGGCCGCCACCAAGACGTTCCTCGCTCAAATCGTGGCCAACTTCCTGGTCGGACTGGCGCTGGCGCAGGCTCGAGGCACCAAGTACTCCGACGAGGTCGCCCGCGAGTTCGCTCAGCTGGAGGCCATGCCCGCGGCAGTGCAGCAGGTGCTGGGCACGGTGGATCAGGTTCGCGCGCTGGGCCGCGAACTCGCGGACTCCAAGGTGGTGCTTTTCCTCGGCCGCCACGTGGGTTTCCCCGTGGCGCTGGAAGGTGCGCTCAAGCTCAAGGAGCTCGCTTATATGCACGCCGAGGGCTTCGCAGCCGGCGAGCTCAAGCACGGTCCGATCGCGCTGCTCGAGGCGGGCCTGCCGGTGGTCGTGGTGGTGCCCTCACCCAAGGGGCGGGCTGTGCTGCACGCCAAGCTGCTGTCCAACATCCAAGAGATCCGGGCTCGCGGCGCGCGGACCATCGTCATCGCCGAGGAGGGCGACGAGACCGTGCGGCCCTACGCCTCGGACGTGCTGGAGGTGCCCGCGGTGCCGACGCTGCTGCAACCGCTGGTGTCGACCGTGCCACTTCAGGTGCTCGCCGCCGAGATCGCCCGGCAACGCGGCTACGACGTGGACAAGCCCCGCAACCTCGCCAAATCCGTCACCGTGGAGTAACGAGAATGCCCACCCCACCGGCGTGTCGTGCCGTGGTGCCCACTGTGTCGGGCTGTGGTGCACGGTGAGCCCAGGCTTGCCAGGCGCCTGGACCGTGGCCCGAGTGCGTACTGCAGAGAAAATCCTGATCGCGCGGGTGGGAGAGGGCGTCCTGATGCGTCGCGCTGCGTTCGGGTTGGCCACCCGGACCGCGGTGGCGCTGGCCGAACGGACCGGGGGAGTGTCGGGCCGGCACGTCGCGCTGCTGGTCGGGGCAGGGAACAACGGCGGGGACGCGCTGTGGGCCGGGGCATTCCTGCGTCGCCGCGGGGTGGCGGTCACCGCCGTGCTGCTGTCTCCGGAGCGCGCCCATCCGCAGGGCTTGACCGCGTTGCGCCGAACCGGTGGGCAGATCGCCGACCAGCTGCCAGACCGCGCTGACCTCATGCTCGACGGGATCGTCGGGCTGTCCGGCCGTGGCGGTTTGCGCCCGGCGGCTGCCGAGCTGGTCCAGGGTGCCCAAGTACCGATCATCGCGGTGGACTCGCCGTCCGGGGTGGATCCGGACACCGGCACTGCGGACGGACTTGCGGTGACCGCCACCGAGACCGTCACCTTCGGCGCCCGCAAACCGGTGCACCTGCTCGCCCCGTGGCGCTGCGGCCCGGTGCACCTGGTTGACATCGGCCTGTTCGGGGAGCTGGGTGAGCCGGATCTGCGGGTACTCACCGCAGCGGAGATCGGTGCGCAGTGGCCGGTGCCCGGCCCGGCCAGCGACAAGTACAGCCAGGGTGTGCTCGGAATCGCCGCGGGTTCGGCGGATTACCCCGGAGCGGCCGTGCTCTGTGCCGGAGCCGCCGTACTCGCGACGTCGGGCATGGTGCGCTTTGCCGGCACCGCCGCCGATGCGGTGCGCGCGCGCTGGCCGGAGGTGGTGGCCACCGGCTCGGTGTCCGACGCCGGTCAGGTGCAGGGCTGGGCCGTCGGGCCCGGCTTGGGCACCGGCGCCGCCGGTCGCCAGGTACTCACTCAGGTGCTTGCTGCGGGGGTGCCCGTAGTGGCCGACGCCGATGCGATCACCCTGCTTGCCCGGCACCCCAATCTGGCGGACAGCCGTGACCCGGACACCCCGCTGGTCCTCACTCCGCACGACCGGGAGTTCGAGCGACTCACTGGCAAGGCACCCGGCACCGACCGAGTCGCGGCCGTCCGAGACGCCGCCCGCCGGTTTGACGCCGTACTGGTGCTCAAGGGAAACACGACCATCATCGCTGCCCCGGACGGCCGGGTGCTGGTGAACCCGGCCCGCTCGTCCTGGCCGGCCACCGCCGGCTCCGGCGACGTCCTCACCGGCGTGCTCGGCGCGTTGCTCGCTGCTGGGCTGGAACCGACCACGGCGGCCGCCGCCGCGGTGCACGCCCAGGAGTTCGCCGCTGCGATCGCCGCCGGAGGCGGCAAATCAAGCCCCATCGCCGGAGTCGGCAAACTCAGCCCGATCGCCGGAGTCGGCAAACTCAGCCCGATCGCCAGAGGCGGCACGCACAGCGGCGCACCGGCGCCCGCCTCGGCGATCCAGGTGGCCCTGAGCGACGCGATCCGCGCTCTCCGATCGGTAGCCGGAATGCGAGGATGACCACGATGCAGGGCGCGTGCGGCCGGCCGCGGGCCGAGTTGGTGATCGATCTGGATGCCATCCGGCACAACGTCGGAATCCTCGCCGGGCGCGCCGCCGCGTCTGGGGCCACCACGATGGCAGTGGTGAAGGCCGATGGTTACGGCCACGGTGCGGTCGACGTCGCTGCCGCGGCGCTGCAGGCGGGGGCCAGCGCGCTCGGCGTGTGCAGCGTCGACGAGGCACTTGCCCTACGTCACGGCGGAATCGATGCTCCCGTGCTGGCCTGGCTGCACGCGCCGGGGGAGGACCTCGCCGCCGGCGTCGCCGCGGGAATCGACCTCGGCGTCTATTCCACCGGTCAGCTCAACAGCGCAGCCCACGCCGCCGTAACAACCGGGCGCATCGCCCGGTTGCACCTCAAGGTCGACACCGGGCTGACTCGCGGCGGTGCCTGCCGTGGCGAATGGCCCGACCTGGCCCGTGCCGCTGCAGCGACCCCGGGTGTCGAAGTTGTCGCGGTCTGGTCGCACCTCGCGCATGCCGACGATCCGGGGCATCCGATCATCGAGCAGCAGGTCCGGTACTTCGAGGAGGCTTACCAGGTAGCTCGGGATGTCGGGCTGCGGCCGCTGCGGCATCTGGCGAACTCTGCGGCGACGTTGACCCGGCCCGACTTACATTACGACATGGTCCGCCCGGGTATCGCCGTCTACGGGCTCTCCCCGGTGCCCGAATTGAGTTATCATCTTTTACCAGCGATGACACTGCGCTCGCAGGTTGCGATGATCAAACGTGTTCCGGCCGGCGAGGGTGTGTCATATGGACACGTCTGGCATACCGAGCGGGAAACCACTTTGGCGTTGGTCCCGGCCGGTTATGCCGACGGCGTGCCGAGGGTGCTCACCGGCCGGCTCGAGGTCTGGTTGGCTGGGCGCCGCCGCCCAGTGGTCGGAAGGGTGTGCATGGACCAGGTCATGGTCGACTGCGGGGACGATCCCGTGGCGGTGGGCGCTGAGGTGATCTTCTTCGGCACCGGCGAGAGCGGCAGTCCGACGGCCGCCGAGTGGGCGGACAAGCTCGGCACCATCCACTACGAGGTGGTCGCGGGTATGACGCGACCCCGGTTGACCCGAACGGTGCACGGTCGACGACCGTCTCTGTCTGGGCGAGTCACCCGATGAGATCGTGGGTGAAGTCTGCCGCGTGGGTGGTTGGCGGCGTGCTGGGCACGGCGACAGCCACAGCGTTAGTCGCCGCCCACGCACATCACGACCGCATCGGTGAACTGCGCAGGAACGCCGCGGAGCTTCCTGACGGCCTCCCGGCCGTACCTTCGCCGGACCGGGAGTACACGGTGACGGCGGACGATGGCGTGGAACTCTCGGTGGAGGAACTCGACCCCGCGGATGGGGGAGCGCCCGAGTTCACCGTCGTCTTGATCCACGGCTGGACGCTGGACCGGCGATCCTGGCTGTTTCAGCGTCACGACCTTGCGCACTCCACCGCACCCCGGGTCCGCCTAGTGCTTTATGATCACCGCAGCCACGGCCGCTCCGGCCGTTCTCCCCGGCATGCCTGCACATTTAAGCAGCTCGGCCGCGACCTGTACGCGGTGATCCGCGCCGCCGCTCCCGAAGGCCGGGTTGTGCTCATCGGGCATTCTTTCGGCGGTATGGCGATCATGGCATTGGCCGAGGACAACCCTGAGCTGTTCGCCGAGAGGATTTCCGGGGTGGCTTTCCTCAACACCAGCGCCGGCGATATCGGCCAGTCGGGTCTGCCTAAGCCGCTGTTATCCCGGCGGAATCCGCTGGTGCCGCTCGCCAAGCGGCTGTCGCGCTGGGAGCCCAGCGCCCGCGCCGTCGACCGCGGGCGCGAAGTCTGCAGGAATCTGATCTGGACCCTGACCCGGAAGCTTTCCTTCGGTGACGAGGCGGTCAATCCGGCGCTGGTCGAGCTGATGTACCTGATGACCAGGGCCACCTCATTCGAAGTCATGACCGACTTCCTGAAGGAATTCGGTGCACACAATCGATACGCGGCGCTGGCCGGTCTGCAGTACGCCAAGGCGCTGGTACTCGGCGCCGACGGTGACCGGTTGATTCAGTATGAGCACTCCGAGGCGATCGCGGCGCTGCTGCCCGACGCCGAGCTGGTGCAGGTGAAGGGATCGGGCCACATGACGATGCTGGAGCAACCAAAGCTGGTCAATGAACACCTGCTGGACTTGCTGTCCCAATGCGCAGGGGCGCTGCCACGCAGGTAGAAAGCGAAATGAGTGTGGACCTGAAGCTAGCGACTCCGGCGGATACCGAGCGCCTCGGCCGAGCTGTGGGCGAGCGTCTGCGTCCGGGTGACGTGGTGGTGCTGTCCGGGCCGCTGGGAGCGGGCAAGACGGTGCTGGCTCGCGGTATCGGCGCCGGGCTGGGAGTTCGGGGGCCGGTGACCTCTCCGACCTTCGTCATTGCCCGCGAGCACCCGGCACTGCCCGGCGGGCGAGGGGTGCCACTGGTCCACGTCGATGCCTACCGGCTTGGTGGGGTGGCTGAGCTGGACGATCTTGATCTGGACACCGACCTGCTGGCCGCCGCGGTGGTCGTGGAGTGGGGCGAAGGCCTGGCTGAGCGGCTGGCCGACGAGCACCTGTTGATTCGGCTCGCGCCCCGTCATGACGACAGCCGGGTGGCGGAACTGTTCGGTCCCGCCCGGTTGCTGCCGGTGGCGTGCTCCGTGGTGACCGAAACGTCCGTTCCGTAAGCTGTCCCTCCGTGCTGGTGCTGGCTCTGGACACCGCGACGCCCGCGGTGACTGCCGGATTGCTACGACTGCCCGATGCGAGCCCCCCTGAGGTGCTCGCCGAGCGGGCTACCGTGAACGCCCGGGCGCATGGAGAACTGCTGATGCCGTCGGTGTGCGAGGTGCTCACGGTGGCTGGGGTGCGGATGCGTGACCTCGATGCGGTGGTGTGCGGGGCGGGCCCGGGTCCGTTCACCGGGCTGCGGGTCGGGATGGTCACCGCTGCGGCGCTGGGCGATGCGCTGGACATTCCGGTCTATCCCGTGGGCAGTCTGGACGCGATCGCCCACCGGGCGGGTGCAGGTAGCCCCCTGCTCGTGGTCACTGACGCCCGGCGCCGGGAGGTCTACTGGGCGCGCTACGACGAGGTCGGCGCCCGAGTCGACGGCCCCCACGTAGATCGGCCGCATGATGTGCCTCTCGATGGGCTGGCCCGGATGGCCGGCGCCCCGGACGCGGTGGGACTGCCGGTGATGCCGGCGGTGGTGCCACCGCGGCATCCGGACCCGGCCGGACTGGTCGCCGTGGCGGCGGTGGCGATACGGGCGCATACACCGCCAGGCCCGCTGACACCGCTGTACCTGCGCCGTCCCGACGCTCTCGAACCTGGCCCGGTCAAGCGGGTGATGCCGGTATGAGTGTCCTCATCGGACCGATGGTGCCGGTCGACGTGCACCGCTGCGCCACGCTGGAGAACCTACTGTTCGGCGGCGACGACCCATGGGGCCCGGAGGCATTCCTGGAGGCGCTTGCTGCCGGTCATCATTATCTCGCCGCGCGGGAAGGCTGGTCTCTGATCGGCTATGCGGGCATGGCTCTTGCCGGTGACGAGGCTGAGATACACACGCTTGCGGTGGATCCGGCGCACCAGGGCCGGGGGATCGGCCGGGCACTGTTGCAGGCAATGCTCGAACACGCTGCCGAAGCCACGGTGTTTCTTGAGGTGCGTACCGACAACGAGGCAGCGATCCAGTTGTATCGCAGCGAGGGATTCACCGTGGTCGGCACCCGCCGTGCTTACTACCGGCCCAGTGGCGCCGATGCGTTCACCATGCGCAGGCAGGCTTCGCTATGCCCGGGATAGTCCTGTGACGGGGATAGTCCTGGGCATCGAGACCTCCTGCGACGAGACCGGAGTCGGCGTCGTACGGTTGGCGGGCGACGGGACGGTCACGCTGCTCGCCGACGAGATCGCGTCCAGTGTGGATCAGCATGTCCGGTTCGGGGGTGTGGTGCCCGAGGTGGCATCCCGGGCTCACCTGGAGGCGATGGTGCCGACGGTGCGCCGGGCGCTACAGGTTGCCGGGATCAGGCCGTCTGATCTGGACGCGGTGGCGGTCACCGCAGGTCCGGGGCTGGCTGGCGCGTTGTTGATCGGGGTGGCCGCAGCCAAGGCTTACGCGACGGCCTGGGCCGTTCCGCTGTACGGGGTCAATCACCTCAGCGCGCACATTGCGGTAGATACGGTGGAGCACGGCCCGCTACCCCCTGCGCTTGCCCTGCTGGTCTCCGGCGGGCACTCCAGCCTGCTGCAGGTCTCCTCGCTGACGCAGCCGTTGCAGCCGCTGGGCGCCACCATCGACGACGCCGCCGGGGAGGCCTTCGACAAGATCGCGCGGCTGCTGGGTCTGGGATTTCCCGGCGGGCCGTTCATCGACCGGGCCGCCCGCGACGGCGATCCCGATAGTGTCCGATTTCCTCGTGGTCTGACCGGTCCCGGCGATGCGCCTTTCGATTTCTCCTTCTCCGGGCTCAAGACCGCGGTCGCCCGGCACGTCGAGGGCCTGCAGCGCCGCGGCATCACAGTGCCGGTAGCCGACGTCGCGGCAGCTTTCCAGGAGGCCGTGGTCGACGTGCTCACCGCCAAGGCGGTCCGGGCCGCGACCGACCGGGGCATCGACACCCTGCTCATCGGCGGTGGGGTGGCCGCCAACTCCCGGTTACGCGCGCTAGCGCAGCAACGCTGCACGGCGGCCGGCCTGCGGCTGCGGGTGCCCCGGCCACGACTGTGCACCGACAACGGAGCCATGGTGGCTGCGCTCGGGGCGCACCTGCTCGCCGCCGGCGCGCCCCCCTCGCACCTCGCCATCCCCGCCGACCCGGGTCTGCCGGTCACCACCTCCCTGGTTGGTAGCTCTTCAAGTACCACCAACCGGGGGTGACGGTGCTGTTAACCGCTACCAACTCCTGCGCCGGACCGGCGCAGGAGTTGGTAGCGGTCTGAGGTCGTGCCGCCCCCGGTTGGTGGTACTTGAAGAGCTACCAACGTCCGGATTCTCGGGCCGATCGGGTGCTGTGGTCTTCGACTCTGCATTGGGAGCGGCAGAATCAGCGCACGGGGCGAGACTTCGGGGCACCCTAGTTGAGCGCTGGCACTCGGCGCAGTAGTCTGCCAATTGGCACTCTGGTCATCAGAGTGCTAGATATGGCTCGGGTCGCCTCGACACCCGCGACGGCGGGGTGGCCGCAGCCTGCATCAGACAACCCTGCCAGCTCATCGAAGACCCCAGAAAGTGGAGGTCACACCGTGGCGAGCGTGAACATCAAGCCGCTCGAGGACAAGATCGTCGTTCAGGCCAGTGAGGCCGAGACGACGACCGCGTCCGGCATCGTCATCCCGGATACTGCTAAGGAGAAGCCCCAGGAGGGCAAGGTCTTGGCCGTGGGCCCGGGCCGGATCAATGACAGCGGCACTCGCATCCCGGTGGATGTGAGCGTCGGTGACGTGGTCCTTTACAGCAAGTACGGCGGCACCGAGGTCAAGCACAACGGTGAGGAGTACCTGATCCTCTCCGCCCGCGACGTGCTCGCCGTTGTCAACTGACGGTTCAACCGTCGTCACCGTGACCGCCCCGCGCCCCCTTCCGGGGTCAGCGGGGCGGTCACGCATCAGGTCGGCGACAACGCGGCGACCTACCAGACTTCGCTCGTGAGGAAGGCAGGCAATGCCCAAACAGATCACGTTCGACGAGACCGCGCGCCGCGCGCTGGAGCGCGGAATCGACCAGCTCGCCGACGCGGTCAAGATCACCCTTGGTCCCCGCGGTCGGCACGTGGTGCTGGACAGGAAGTACGGCGGCCCGTCGGTCACCAACGACGGGGTCACGATTGCACGCGAGATCGAGCTGACCGATCCCTATGAGAACCTCGGTGCCCAGCTTGCCAAGAGCGTGGCGACGAAGACCAACGATGTAGCGGGTGACGGCACTACCACCGCCACCGTCCTTGCGCAGGCCATGGTCCGTTTGGGAATGCGCAATGTGGCCGCCGGTGCCAACCCCACCGCGCTAGGGCACGGCATCGCAATGGCAGCCGATGCTATCGCCGCGATGTTGAGGTCCAAGGCAACGCCGGTGCAGGGCCAGGACGAGATCGCCCAGGTGGCCACGGTGTCGTCGCGGGACCCGAAGATCGGCGCGCTGGTGGGTGAGGCGATGACCAAGGTCGGCAAGGACGGCGTCATCACGGTGGAGGAGTCCTCCACATTGGCTACCGAATTGGAGATCACCGAGGGCGTCGCGTTCGACAAGGGCTACATCTCGCCCTACTTCGTCACCGACGCCGAGCGGATGGAGACGGTGCTGACCGACGCCAGTGTGCTGCTGCACCGCGAAAAGATCTCCTCGATCCTAGACCTCCTGCCGCTACTGGAGAAGATCAGTCAAGCCGGGAGGCCGCTGCTCATCGTGGCCGAGGACGTTGAGGGTGAGGCGCTGTCCACCCTGGTAGTCAACGCGATCCGCAAGACACTGGCGGTGGTAGCGGTGAAGGCGCCGTTCTTCGGTGATCGCCGTAAAGAGTTCATGGATGATCTCGCCGTCGTCACCGGCTCCCAAGTGATCGACCCTGAGGTCGGTCTCGCGCTGTCCGAGGTTGGACTCGAGGTGCTCGGACGGGCCCGGCGGATCGTGGTGACCAAGGACGACACCACCATCGTCGAGGGTGCCGGCGACCAGACGGAGATCGACGCTCGCGCCGCGCGGCTTCGTCGTGAGATCGATGAGTCCGATTCGGACTGGGACCGCGAGAAGCTGCAGGAGCGGCTTGCCAAGCTCGCTGGTGGGGTGGCGGTGATCAAGGTCGGGGCAGCCACCGAGACCGAGCTCAAGGAGCGCAAGGCCAGGATCGAAGATGCCGTGGCGGCCACCAGGGCGGCCGCTGAGGAGGGCATCATTCCCGGCGGGGGCGTGGCGCTGGTGCATGCCGCCAACTCGGTCGGCGACCTCGGCCTGCACGGCGACGAGGCCACCGGCGCCGTCATCGCGTGGGCGGCCAGTGCCGCTCCGACGGCCTGGATCGCCAACAACGCGGGCTTCGAGGGCTCCGTGGTGGTCGCCAAGGTGCGCGACATGCAGTGGGGTCACGGTCTCGATGCCGAGACTGAGACCTACTGTGACCTGGTTGCCGCGGGAATCGTCGACCCGGTGAAGGTAACCCGGTCGGCGATCGTCAACGCTGCCTCGATCGCCCGGATGGTGATCACCACCGAAAGTGCGGTGGTGGACATGCCGGAGCAGGCGCCCCCCGCAGCCGACCACGGTCACGGTCACGGGCATGGCCCGGGGGGCATGTAAGCACCGCTGCCGGTGTGACGCGACGAGTGAAGCGGCGGCGGCCCTTGGCCCTCATCAGTGGAGGGTCATAGGGCGTCGCTGCGACATTAGGTGGTGCAGTGCCCGAATCATCCGTGTTCGCGGTACTGCCGTGATCCGCTCACACTCGGTAGAGTGAGCGTTGCTCCGCGCGGTGAACAGCCGTTCGGAGTAGTGCGGGCCGGTTCTTGATGGATTTTCCATCAGATCGTGTCAAGTTCGGGCTCCGTGCGACCGATAGGGAGGTGGGCACATCACTTGGCTGCAGGAAAGGAGCCCTCCCGTGACCGCAGTTCTTATCTGCGACGACCGGCGAAGCGTCCGTGAGGGACTCACTCGTGTGATGTCCGCGGTCCCCGGTGTCGCTCGGATCGACTGCGTGGCACACGGAGACGAGCTGCTAGCTCGCTATTCTCGGCAGCCTGTGGACGTCGTGCTGGTTGGCACCCAGCGCGCGGTGCCCACCGGTGTGGAGGCCACTCGCCGGCTGGTGTCGGCGCACCCTCAGGCCAACGTCATCGTGTTCGGTGCGCCGGACGATGCGGGCAGCATCGCCGCCGCGATCGCCGGTGGCGCCCGAGGTTATCTGCGTTGGGACGCGTCACGTCCTGAGCTCGTGGCCGCGCTGGCCCACACACTGGCCAGTACCTCGGTGCCGGCGCCGCGACCCCCGTCCGATCCTGGGGTTCAGCTCACCGAGCGCGAGCTGCAAGTGCTGCGGGGGATGAGCCAAGGCAAGAGCAACGGCCAGATCGGGCGTGAGCTCTACCTCTCCGAGGACACCGTGAAAACCCACGCCCGGAGATTGTTCCGCAAGCTCGGCGTGCGGGATCGGGCTCAGGCCGTGGCACACGGTTTCCGGCGCGGTTTGGTCGCCTGAGTCGTCCCGCGGCGCCCGAGCCGAGGTATCGCCATCGGCTCACGCCGCTGTGAACGCGCGCATGCGCAGAGGCACCACGCTCGGCGCTTGATCTGTCGCCCGCTACGGTTGCGCTTGAGGTGCCGTGGCCTTGGGCTGATGATGGTGTCTTAGGCAGCGAAGTGTCCACCGCCGGCCGGCGTGCAGTCCGGCTGGTCCACGTCGTAACGGCAGGGCTGCGTTCTGCGATGACAAGTGTGGGGGACGACCTCGACGTCCTTGTTGGTGCAGCTGTCGATGGTGACCGAAATGCCGTCGCTGGTGTGCTCCACTGGATCCGTCCTCTCGTGTTGCGGTACTGCCGCGCGCGCGTCGGCAGCCAGGAAAAAACGTTCGCTTCGGCGGATGATGTAGCCCAGGAGGTGTGTCTCGCGGTGTTTGCGGCTCTGCCCAGTTACCGCGATCAAGGTCGGCCGTTTCTCGCCTTCGTATACGGCATCGCGGCGCACAAGGTGGCTGACGCACATCGATCGGCGGCCCGCAATCGTGCCGAGCCGGTCCCGGAGGTCCCCGATTCCCCGGCAATGGGTGACGGTCCGGAACAACGTGCCATGCAGGGTGAGCTGGCCGGACGGATGGACAAGCTGCTGGGGCTCCTGCCGGACAAGCAGCGCGAGATTCTCGTCCTGCGGGTTGTGGTCGGGCTGTCAGCAGAGGAGACCGCCGAGGCGGTGGGCTCCACTCCCGGCGCGGTCCGGGTAGCCCAGCACCGAGCTCTGGGCCGGTTACGCAATGTTCTGACGTCCGAGGGGGTGGTCTGAGATGTCCGATCATAATGGCGACCCACGTCTGAGGCACCCCGATGGAGATCCTTCTGAGATGCTTGTTGATCTGGCTGCTGTTCAAGCCGACGACGCGCTGCTGGATCTGCTCGGCAGTGTCGACCGCACGCCGGGTGGCGTCGATCACACGCTGGACGGCGTCGACGGCGAGCTGATGAGTGTCCTGACGGCGTGGCGCCGCGAGGTGCATGCCGACTCGATCAGGGAGCTGGTAGACACCGAAACCGCCTTGGCGGCGATCAGCGCCGCCCGCCGGCCGGCCCGCCGACGTAGTCCCGTGTTCGCGCCGGTCGCGGCGGCCGCTGCGGTGTTGGTGATTGCCTTCTCCGCAATGGGTCTGCTCGCCAAGTCCGCCCATCCTGGCGACAACTTGTGGGGCGTGACTCAGGTGCTCTATTCCGACTACGCCCGCTCGGTCGAGGCCGCGGCCTTCGTCCAGTCCGAACTCGAAGAGGCCAGGACGGCGTTGCAACAAGGCAGACCCGAGCAGGCCAAGGCAGCGCTCGACAGCATTCAACGGCAGCTCCCAGCGATCTCCGAGGCCGAGGGCCGGACCGATCTCACCGCTCGTCATCATGAACTCGAGCGGGAGCTGGCGGGTCCGTCCGGTCAAGATCTGCCATCCGAATCGCCGGATGCCAGCCCGGCTCAGCGACCCGGAGCGCCGGAATCGGCCAGCATCCCGCCGACTGACGCTACCTCGCCGACTGACGTCACCTCACCGACTGACACCGACGCGCCGACTGACACCGACGCGCCGACTGAACCCACTTCGCCGACTGAACCCACTTCGCCGACGGAACCCACTTCGCCGACAAAACCCACTTCGCCGACGGACCCCACGTCGCCGGCCGGATCCAACCCGCGGACCGGGCCCAACGCGCCACCGGCGGGCGCAAACGAGATACCCAGACCCGGCCGCCCTCATCAGATGCCGGCTCAACCGCCTCCACCGGATGTTGCTCCGCCTGAGCCTCCGAACTCGCCGCCGAGTCCTCCCGCGGATCC
>JALZDN010000116.1 GCA_030862525.1 Actinomycetota bacterium
GACTGCGCGGCGAACTCGTCCTGCTCGGCCCGGGTCAGCTCGTAGCGCGCACTGTGCTTCTCGGTGGAGGCACCCATCGAGACCTGGTCGAACGAGTCGTGCAGGCCGTCATAGGCCATGTGATCGACCACGGTGACGTCGCCGTACTTGAAGCCGGCGCGCGACTTCGGCAGCAGGTGCGGCGCCTGGGTCATCGACTCCTGCCCACCGGCCACGATGATGTCGAACTCACCGGCCCGGATCAGCTGGTCAGCCATCGCGATCGCATTCAGTCCGGACAGGCATACCTTGTTGATGGTCAGGGCCGGCACGTCCATGCCGATGCCGGCGTTGACCGCTGCCTGGCGCGCGGGGATCTGACCAGCGCCCGCGGTGAGCACCTGACCCATGATCACGTATTGGACCTGCTCGGGCGCCACGCCGGCGCGTTCCAGTGCGCTCTTGATGGCGAACCCACCGAGCTGGGCGGCCGAGAAGTCCTTGAGCTGACCGAGCAACCGCCCCATCGGGGTGCGAGCTCCGGCCACGATAACAGAACCGGTCATGGCGCATACCTCCGGTGTGACACAGGTGTCTGATCAGGGGTGTCTCGACCCTACCGCGCGAAATGGTCGTCGCACGCCGATGACGACGAGCAGACCCCGACCGGCCGTACGCTGCGCCCATGGCACAACACCAATCTTTCGTTACGGCGATCGACCACGTGGGCATTGCGGTGCATGATTTCGACGCGGCCGTCGAGTTCTACCGGGTGACGTTCGGGCTGGAGCTGGTCCACGCGGAGGTCAACGAGGAGCAGGGAGTTCGCGAGGGCATGTTGCGTGCCCCCGGCGACTCCGGCGGTGCTGCGGTGCAGCTACTCGCCCCGTTAGGCCCGACCTCCACCATCGCCAAGTTCCTGGACCGCAGCGGTCCCGGGCTGCAGCAGCTGGCCTATCGGGTCACCAACATCGAGTCGGCCATGGCCGCGCTGCGGGCGGCCGGCGTGCGGCTGCTCTACGAGACGGCCCGTCGCGGCACCGCCGGTTCCAGGATCAACTTCGTACACCCCAAGGACGCCGGTGGCGTGCTGGTCGAGCTGGTGGAGCCCGCAACCGCCGAGCGTTAATCCTTGGGAAGCAGCAGCGCTCGCTGGCACGGCGGGTGAGAGACGAAGCGGTCTACCTCACTCACTCGGAGCTGTGGCGATTGATATATCAATCGGTAGCCTCAGCGTAGCCGGCTACCTCCGAGCGGGAGGCCCGCGAAGGAAGGGACGACCGTGCAGAAGATTCTCGATGCCATCCTCAACGGCGACGTCGACACCATGGGCTCGCTGCCGGTGCCGGAAAGCTACCGCGGAATCACGGTCCACGCTGACGAGGCCGACATGTTCGCCGGACTGCCCAGCCGCGACAAGGATCCACGCCAGTCCCTGCATCTGGACGAGGTACCCGTACCCGAACTGGGGCCAGGCGAGGCCCTGGTCGCCGTCATGGCCAGCGCCATCAACTACAACACCGTGTGGACGTCGATCTTCGAGCCGCTGGCCACGTTCGGCTTTCTCAAGCGCTATGGCCGCACCTCCCCGTTGGCCTCCCGGCACGACCTGCCTTACCACGTGGTCGGGTCGGACCTGGCCGGCGTGGTCCTGCGGACCGGGGCCGGAGTGAACACCTGGAGACCGGGTGACGAGGTGGTCGCTCACTGCCTGTCCGTCGAGCTGGAGCATCCAGACGGGCACAACGACACGATGCTCGACCCCGAACAGCGCATCTGGGGATTCGAGACGAACTTCGGCGGCCTGGCCGAGCTAGCATTGGTCAAGTCCAACCAGCTGATGCCCAAGCCGGGACACCTCACGTGGGAGGAGGCTGCGAGCCCGGGCCTGGTCAATTCCACTGCGTATCGGCAGCTGGTCTCCCGTAACGGCGCGGACATGAAGCAGGGTGACACGGTGCTCATCTGGGGCGCCTCTGGCGGGTTGGGCTCGTACGCCACCCAGATGGCGCTGGGCGGTGGCGGCACCCCGGTGTGCGTGGTCTCCAGCAACCAGAAGGCCGAGATCTGCCGACGAATGGGTGCCGAGTTGGTCATCGACCGCAGCGCCGAGGGCTACAAGTTCTGGAAGGACGAGCACAACCAGGATCCGAAGGAGTGGAAGCGCTTCGGCGCGAGAATCCGCGAGCTCACCGGCGGTGATGACCCCGACATCGTCTTCGAGCACCCGGGCCGAGAGACCTTCGGCGCCAGCGTCTACGTCGCCAAGAGGGGCGGCACGATCGTCAGCTGCGCCTCGACGTCCGGCTACAACCACACCTATGACAACCGCTATCTCTGGATGAACCTCAAACGGATCGTCGGCTCGCATTTCGCCAACTATCGCGAGGCGTGGGAGGCCAACCGGTTGATCACCAAGGCCAAGGTGCACCCGACGCTGTCTCGCGTCTACCCGCTGGATAAAACCGGGCAGGCCGCCCACGATGTGCACTGCAACATCCACCAAGGAAAGGTCGGCGTGCTGTGCTTGGCCCCCAAGGAGGGCCTGGGCATACGCAATCCCGAGGTTCGCGAGGCGCATCTGGCCGGCATCAACCGCTTCCGGGGGGTCTGACCGGAACGGCTCATCTCTAGTAGCCGCTGCCCGAGTAACCTGGCGGTATGGGCTCAGTCGACGACCGTGATCTGCTTCCGATGAGATCTACGTTCGACATCGTGCGTCGCGGTTATGACTGCGCCCAGGTGGACTACCAGCTCGCACAGCTGCAGGCCGATCTGCAGATCGCGGCAGCGGATCGGGATGCCGGGGCCACGCAGGCTGGGCAGCTCGCCCGGCAACTGGAGGCGGCTCGCGGTGAGCTCGATGACTTGCGCTTGCAGGTGCAGCGCCTCGCCGCACCGCCCACCACCGTCGAGGGCATGAGTGAGCGTGTGGCGCGGATGCTTCGCAAGGCTCAGGACGAGGCGGCGGAAATCACCGCCAAGGGCACTGCGGTGGCAGCTGCGACCAGGGCCAACGCCGAGCGCGAGGCCGACGATCTGCGCGGCCGTTACGAGCAGATGATCGGCGAGGCGCAGCGTCGGCGCTCGGCGATGGAGGCCGAGCACGAGCGAGTTATCGCCGATGCTCGTCGCCGCGCTGACGAGATCCTGGCGCAGGCCAAGCAGCGAGCCGAGCAGCGCGATGCCGAGTCGACGGCCCGCCGGCAGCAGACCGAGGAGGACTTCAACATCACCATGTCAGTCCGCCGCCGCGACGCGATGGCTGCGTTGGTCGACGAGGAGGCGAGCAGCAAGGCGGAGGCGCAGCGTCGCATCGACGAGGCGACCGACGTGGCCCGGCGCCTGGTCACCGAGGCCGACCAGACCGCCGTCGCCAGGGTGCAGGAAGCCACCCGGCAGGTACAGGAGCTGCGCACGCTGCGCCGTCGACTCATCGAGCAGCTACAGTCGGTCCGCTCGAAGTTGGATGACGCCTTCCAGCAGCTCACGCCCACTCCGGACGAGGGCAGCGTGCTCGCCGGCGACCAGGCTCGTCCTGAGCGCACTGCCGCCTCACCAATGTCTCCGAGTGGGCGCCCGGCGGCGCCGGGCGGTCCAGCAGCCGGTGTGCCAGTGCCGCCGGTCAGCCAGTGATCCCTGCTCTCCGGCCGGCCAGGCGACCACATGCGCGGTGCCCGGGTGGATCTCGTGGTCGCAGCCGGGACAGCGGTAACTCTTGACCGCCTGCTCGCCTGGCACTGTCCGTACCAGCCACTCGCCATCGGCGTCGCTCTCCGGTTGTGCCCAGCCCCGCCCGCCCACCGCAGGCGGTGGGTCAGCGCGGCGAGCGCGGCGCGAAACGTTGCGGCGGGGCACGAAAGTTCACGTTAGTGCCGGTAAGCTGCGAGCCGTGCCACGCTATGAGTTCCGATGCCGGGAGTGTTCGACGACCTTCGAGGTCAGCCGGCCAATGACTGCCTCTCGCGAGCCTGCCGAGTGCCCATCCGGGCACGGCGACACCGTCCGGTTGCTGTCCACCGTGGCGCTGTCAGGTGGGGCGCTCTCCGGTGCCGGTTCCGGCCAGACTGGACGCGCTGCTGCTCCGGCGGGCGGATGCTGCGGTGGAGGTTGCTGCGGCTGAGCACTCCCGCAGTCGTGAGCGGTATCGAGTGCCATAACACTGTTACGCACTCACGTGTAGTCGCGGAAACCCTTGCCGGTCTTACGGCCTAACCGGCCAGCCCTGACCAGATGCTCCAGCAACGGAGCCGGGGCGAACCCGGGCTCACGAAACTCCTGGTAAAGGCTACGTTGGATGGCCAGCGAGACGTCCAGACCCACTACATCGAGCAGCGCGAACGGGCCCATCGGTAGTGCGGCGCCGACCTTCATCGCAGTGTCGATGTCATCGGCCGACGCGTAGTGCGCCTCCAGCATCCGCACCGCGTCGTTGAGGTAGGGGAACAACAGCGCGTTGACGATGAATCCGGCGCGGTCGCCGCAGGTCACCGGCACCTTGCCCAAGGAACGGGAGAACTCTCGGGCACTGGCTGCGACGTCGGCCGCCGTGCTGATGGTCTGCACCACCTCGACGAGCTTCATCACCGGGGCGGGGTTGAAGAAGTGCAGCCCCACCACATCGCCCGGGCGGGAGGTGGCCGCGGCGCACTCGACCACCGGTAGCGACGACGTGGTGGTGGCCAGGATCGCGCCGCGTTTGCACACCTCATCGAGCGTGGCGAAGATCCCGCGCTTGACGTCCAGCTCCTCGGCCACCGCCTCCACCACCAGGTCGACGTGCGTGAAGTCGTCGAGCGAGGTGGTGGTGGAGATCCGTTGCAGGGCCGCCTCACGATCGGGCTCGGAGAGCTTGCCGCGGTTGACGGCCTTGTCCAGCGACCGGGTGACCGCCGCAACCGCATCGCCGGTCCGGCTGTTGCTGCGACCGCGGATGATCACATCGTGTCCGCCTTTGGCCAGCACCTCCACGATGCCGGTGGCCATCGTCCCAGTGCCGACCACTCCGACCAGGCCGATCGGGCGGGTTTGCACACCCTGCTCACCGGCGGCCGGGGTGGCCGCATCGGCCACCACCTTGGACGAATCCTGCTCGGCGTAGGTGTAGAAGCCGCGACCCGACTTCCGGCCGAGCAATCCCGCGGTGATCATCTGTTTGAGCACCGGCACCGGGGCGTGCAACCGATCGCGGGACTGCCGGTACAGCGCGTCGAGGATCTCATAGGCGGTGTCCAGGCCGATCAGGTCCAGCAACGCCAGCGGACCCATGGGGTAGCCGCAGCCATAGCGCATCGCGGCGTCGAGATCCTCCCGGGTCGCGTAGCGCTCCTCGTACATCCGTGCCGCATGGTTGAGGTAACCGAACAGCAACCCGTTGGCGATGAACCCGGCCCGGTCCCCGATCACTACCGGTGTCTTACCCAGCTTCTCGGCCAGCGCCGTGACGCCGCCGACGACGTCCGGCTCGGTGACCACCGTGCGCACCACCTCAACCAGCTTGAGCACCGGCGCCGGGTTGAAGAAATGCATGCCCACGACCTTGCCCGGCCGCTTGGTGCGTACCGCAAGTTCCGTGATGGACAGGCTCGACGTGTTGGACGCCAGCACGACATCGTCGCTCACGATCCCGTCCAATTCGCTGAAGATCCGGCTCTTGAGGTCGAGGTGCTCGGGCACGGCCTCGATGACGAAGTCGACGTCGGCTAGATCGGCCAGCTTCGTGGTGAAGCTGATCCGACCGAGCAGCTCGCGGCGGGCGAACTCGTCGATCTTGCCCCGCTCCAAGGCGCGCCCGGTGGAATGCTCGAGATGCCCGCGCCCCCGGGTCACGCCCTGCTCATCGACCTCGACGGCCACCACGTCGAGACCGGTGCGAGCGAGCACCTCGGCAATCCCGGCACCCATCGTGCCCATGCCCACCACGCCGACCGTCGTGATTCCCGGTGCCATCTGCTGCCTCCCGCGAACTCACCAGCGACGAAGCGTGCTCAGCGACCGTAGCGCACTCGCATGATCCACAGCAGTACCTGCATCGCCCAAGGAGGGCGGGCGAAAGTGAGCACTTGCAGCACCGGGCGGAACCGGCGACGGGTGACCGCCTTGGCCCGGGTGAACTCACGCAGACCGTCGGCGCCGTGGATCCGCCCGAACCCCGAGTCCCCGACCCCACCGAAGGGCAGCGAGGGCACCGCGGCAAAGGAAAGCCCGCTGTTGACCGCGACCATCCCGCACCGCAATCGGGCAGCGATCTCCGCACCACGACGAGCGGAGAACACCGCAGCCCCCAACCCGTAGGTGCCGGTGTTGGCCCGCGCCACCGCGTCGTCCATGTCCGCGACCCAGTGCACCGTCAGTGCCGGTCCGAAGGTCTCCTCGGTCACCGCGATCGCGTCCTCCGGGACGTCGGTCAGCACGACCGGCTCCACATAGGGCGGGCGGACCGACTCAGGGCCACCCAGCAGCGCGGTGCCGCCGCGAGCCAGGGCATCGTTGATGTGATCACGGATCACGTCGACCTGCTCGGGCCTGGTGATCGGCCCTAGGTCGGAACCCGGATCGGCGCCCGGCTTCAGTCGCCGCGCCCGCGCGAGCACCCGCTCGGTGAATTCCGCGGCAACGCTGTCGACTACGTACACTCGCTCCACCGCGACGCAGGATTGTCCCGCATTGGACATGCCGCCCCAGACTGCGGCGTCGGCGGCCGCGTCGAGGTCGGCATCGGCGTCCACCAGCAGTGCATCCTTGCCGCCGCACTCGAGTATCACCGGAGTGAGCGTCTCCGCACAGGCCGCCATCACCTTCCTCGCGGTGGTCGCCGAACCGGTGAACGCCAGCTTGTCCACTCCGGCTCGGCACAGCGCAGTGCCGGTCTCGCCGAACCCGGTGACGACCTGCAGCACAGGGTGCTCCGGAACCACTTCGGCCAGGCTTTCTGCCAGCACATGAGCCACCCCGGGGGTGAGCTCACTGGGTTTGAACACCACAGCGTTGCCGGCAGCGAGCGCGTAACCGATCGACCCCATGGGGGTGTGAGCGGGATAGTTCCACGGCCCGATCACGCCGATCACGCCGTAGGGCTGATACTCCACCGTGGATGCCTCTTGGGCCATCAGCAGACCTGATCCCACCGATCGGCGGCGCAGCACCCGCTCGGCGTTGCGCGCCGCCCAATCCAAGTGCGCGACCACGAGCACCCACTCCAGCCGGGCATCAGCCCGAGGCTTGCCCGTCTCGGCGGTGATCAGGACGGCCAGCTCGTTGATCCGCCGGGCCAGCCGAGAACGCCAGGACAGCAGTCGACGGCGGCGTTCGGCGAACCCAAGGCTGTCCCACCAGGCAGCCGCCTCCCGGGCGCGGACGACGGCCGCGCGCACCGCCGCCTCGTCATGGACCGGGTGGTAGTCGACGACCTCGCCGGTCCTGGGGTCCAACGACGCGAATCGGGTCTGGCGCTCGCTGCTGTGCACCGTGTGAGTCATCGCCACCTCTCCCCAATACGCGAACCACCCTACGGTTCGTGACAGCGACAAGCATCCATGTGGCAGTTCGCGGGTCAGAAGAGGCGCAGCTCGAGGGTTTCGGTGCCGCGCAGCTCGTCGTAGTCGACGGTGACGCAACGGATTCCGCGATCGGTGGCAAGCGTATAGGCCTGGGGCTTGATCTGCTGGGCGGCGAAAAGTCCCTTGACCGGGGCGAGTTGCGGGTCGCGGTTGAGCAGGTCCAGGTACCGGGTGAGCTGCTCCACCCCGTCGATCTCACCCCGGCGCTTGACCTCCACCGCCACCGTCATGCCGTCGGCGTCGCGGCACAGCAGATCGACCGGCCCGATCGCAGTGGGGTACTCCCGGCGGATCAGAGTGAATCCGGGCCCCAAAGTGGCGGTGTGCTCAGCGAGCAGCGCTTGCAGGTGTGCTTCGACGCCGTCCTTGATCAGGCCCGGGTCCACCCCGAGCTGGTGGTGTGAGTCGTGCAGCACCTCGTCGATCTTGACGATCAATTGCTCGCCGGCGCGATTGCTGACCGTCCAGCGCCCCGGCTGCTCGGTCAGCGTGCAGGGCGGGCTCATCCAGTTCAACGGCTTGTAGGCACCGCCGTCGGCGTGCACGCTGACTGATCCATCTGCCTTAACCAGCAACAGCCGCGGCGCCATCGGAAGATGTGCGGTCAGCCGGCCCAGGTAGTCCACCTGGCAGCGAGCGATCACGAGACGCACGGTGCACCAGCGTAGGGCGCCGCGCCGAAGCCGGGCAGGATCGGGGGTATGCAGACACTGGGCAGCCGTCAGGTGTACACGAACGCCTGGATGTCGGTGCGGGAAGACGACGTCCGACGCTTCGACGGCTCACCGGGCATCTACGGCGTGGTCGACAAGCCGGACTACGCCCTGATCATCCCGCTGGATGGCGATCGGGTGCACCTCGTCGAGCAGTACCGCTACCCGGTAGAGGCGCGGCGCTGGGAGTTCCCCCAGGGCACCGCGGCGGATCGGGCAGATGCTGAACCGGCCACGCTGGCTGCCCGGGAGCTGCGCGAGGAGACCGGGCTAGTCGCAGGCCAGCTACGGTTGCTCGGGACGCTCGATGTGGCACCGGGGATGTCGGCCCAACGCGGCCGAGTCTTCCTGGCCACTGACCTGGTCGCCGACCGGCCCGAGCGCGAGCACACCGAGCAGGACATGCGTTCGGCCTGGTTCAGCCGGGCGGATTTCGAGGAGATGGCGCGCCATGGTGAGCTCTGCGACGCACAGTCACTGGCGGCGTATGCCCTGCTTCTGCTACACGAGCGCTCGTGAGTGCGTAACAGCAGTTCCGCCACTGGGCAACCAGCAGAGCCACTCTCGAGCACCTCAGTCCGGCCAGGCAGGCTGGCGCTTGGTCAGGAAGGCGGCCATGCCTCCTTGGCCCACGTCGGCGAGCGCGATCTGCCCGGATGCCTAGCTCTGCCGATCACCGGGCGGGCGTCTATCGACCCTGGCTGTCGCCGCGGGGCCGGATCACGTCCACGATCTGATTCATGATCTCGGTGAGCTCGAAGTCCTTCGGGGTGAAGACCTTCGCCACGCCGCTGGCGCGCAGTGATTCGGCATCCTCTGGCGGGATAATGCCGCCGACCACCACCGGAATGTCCGCGGCACCCGCCGCTCGCAACCCCTCGACCACCGCGGGCACCACCTCGAGGTGTGAACCAGAGAGCACCGACAGCCCGACCACGTGCACGTCCTCGGCCACCGCGGCCGCGACGATCTCCGCCGGAGTGAGCCGGATGCCCTGGTAGATCACCTCGAAGCCGACGTCGCGAGCCCGCACCGCCACCTGCTCGGCACCGTTGGAGTGCCCGTCCAGACCCGGCTTGCCGACCAGCATCCGCAGCCGCTCACCTAACTCCTCGCTCACCGCGCGCACCCGATCCCGAACACGCGCGATTGCGTCGCCGGCTGCGCCTACCTCGCCTGCCGACGTTGCACCGGCGATCCCGGTCGGCGCCCGGTACTCGCCGAACACCTCGCGAAGCGTTGCGGCCCACTCCCCTGTCGTGACACCCGCGCGAGCGCAGGTCATCGATGCCTCGACCAGGTTGGCGTTGGTCTTGGCGCCCTCAACCAGCCGCTGCAGTGCCTCTTCCACGGCGGCTGGGTCCCGGTCGGCCCGCCAGGCCTGGATTGCCTCGATCAGCGCCGCCTCGGTCTGCGGGTCGATGGCCTCGATGGCCCCGGCTCCCTCAGCCTGCAGCGGGCTGGGGTCGGTCTCGGTGAACCGGTTCACCCCGACGACCACATCCTCGCCGTCTTCGATCCGCCGGCGCCGCGCCGCCAGCGACGACACCAGCTGCGACTTCATGTAGCCCGACTCGACGGCGGCAATCGCCCCGCCCATGCCCTGCACCCGATCGATCTCCTCCCGAGCACCCGCGGCGATCTCGGCCACCCGGGCCTCGACCACCCGAGAGCCGTCGAACAAGTCCTCGTAGTCCAGCAGATCGGTCTCATACGCCAGCACCTGCTGCATCCGCAACGCCCACTGCTGATCCCACGGCCGCGGCAGGCCCAGGGCCTCGTTCCATGCCGGCAACTGCACCGCCCGGGCCCGAGCGTCGCGGGACAACGTCACCGCGAGCATCTCCAACACGATGCGCTGGACGTTGTTCTCGGGCTGCGACTCGGTCAGCCCGAGCGAGTTGACCTGTACGCCGTACCGGAAGCGGCGCAGCTTCGGATCTTCGACGCCGTAGCGGTCCCGGCAGGTCTCTTCCCACAACCGCCCGAAAGCGCGCAGCTTGCACATCTCCTCGACGAAGCGCACCCCGGCGTTGACGAAGAACGACATCCGCCCGACCACCTTGGCGAAGTCCTGCGCAGCGACCTGCCCGCAGTCACGAACCGAGTCCAGAACGGCGATCGCGGTGCACATTGCGTAGGCAACCTCCTGCACCGGTGTCGCGCCCGCCTCCTGCAGGTGGTAGCTGCAGATGTTGATCGGGTTCCACCTCGGCATGTTGTTGACCGTGTGCACCACCATGTCGGTGATCAATCGCAGGCTCGGCCCCGGCGGGAAGACGTAGGTTCCCCGCGACAGGTATTCCTTGATGATGTCGTTCTGCGTGGTACCCGTCAGTTGCGGCAGGTCCGCCCCATGCTCCTGGGCTACCGACGCGTAAAGGGCCAGTAGCCACATCGCGGTGGCGTTGATCGTCATCGAGGTGTTGGCCTGCGCCATCGGGATGCCGTCGAACAAGGTGCGCATGTCACCGATATGACTGATCGGCACACCGACCTTGCCGACCTCGCCGCGGGCCAGCTCGTGGTCGGGGTCATAGCCGGTCTGGGTGGGCAGGTCGAAGGCCACCGACAGGCCGGTCTGGCCCTTGGCGAGGTTGCGCCGGTACAGCACATTCGACTTCTGGGCTGACGAGTGCCCGGCGTATGTTCGCATCACCCACGGCCGGTCGCGCTCACGATCGCTCGGGTAGGGCATTGGGGCAACCTCCGCAGCTCTGCCTGCCGAGACTACTGGCCGGTAACGGACAGCGGGAAGGGGCACGTGGTGGACAGCACGATGATGGACGTCCCACTCACCGTGGGCATGATCATGCGCCATGGCAGCACCGTGCACGGTGACAGCGAGGTCGTCACCTGGACCGGTGGCGGCGCACGCCGCGCGAGCTATGCCCAGGTCGGGCGGCGTGCCGCGCAACTGGCCGGGGCGTTGCGCGGGCTCGGCATCACCGGGGACCAGCGGGTGGCCACCTTCCAGTGGAACAACCAGGAGCACCTCGAGGCCTACCTCGCCATCCCGTCGATGGGCGCGGTGATACACACCCTGAATCTGCGGCTATTTCCCGATCAAGTGGCCTGGATCGCCAACCACGCGCAGGACGAGGTGGTGATCGTGGACGGCTCCCTGGTACCGCTACTGGCCCGGGCCCTGCCGGAGATGAAGACGGTCCGGCACGTCATCGTCGTCGGCGCCGCCGACACGTCCGTACTGGATGGTTTCGGCAAGGAGCTGCACTCCTACCGCGAGCTGCTGTCCGCTCAGCCCGAGCAATTCGATTGGCCGACCGACATCGATGAGCGCGCCGCGGCCGCGATGTGCTACACGAGCGGCACCACCGAGAACCCGAAGGGTGTCGCCTACAGTCACCGCTCGGTTTACCTGCATTCGATGGCGATGTGTGCCGGAGAGGCCCTCGGGCTCACCCCGGCCGACCGGATCCTGCCTGTGGTGCCGATGTTTCACGTCAATGCCTGGGGCCTGCCCTATGCTGCCCTGATGGCCGGCGCCGGCTTGGTCCTGCCCGACCGCTTTCTGCAAGCCAAACCGCTCATCGAGCTGATCGAGGCGCAGCGCCCCACGGTTTCCGCCGCGGTGCCGACGATCTGGGGCGACGTGCTGCGCCACCTGCGCGAGCACGGTGGAGACGTATCGTCGGTTCGCCGGGTGATCTGTGGCGGCTCGGCGGTGCCGCTGGCGTTGATGAAGGCGTTCTCCGAGGAGCTGGACATCGAGGTCAAGCAGGCCTGGGGGATGACGGAGACCTCGCCCCTCGGCTCGGTGGCAACCCCGCGGATGGGCGCGCAGGGTGACGAGTACTGGCGCTACCGGGCCAGCGCGGGGCGGCTGGTCTCCGGCGTCGAGGGCCGCATCGTCGGCGACGGCGACGTCATATTGCCCAACGACGGGAAATCGGTCGGCGAGATCGAGATCCGCGGGCCGTGGGTCACCGCGCGGTACTACGGGGCCGATACCGGCGACTCGGATTCCGCTAGATTTCACGACGGCTGGTTGCGCACCGGCGACGTCGGCACCATCGACGAGCTGGGATTCATCACCATCAGCGACCGCGCTAAGGACGTGATCAAATCCGGCGGTGAGTGGATCTCCTCGGTGCGGTTGGAGAACGCGCTGATGGGTCACCCGCAGGTGGTGGAGGCCGCGGTGATCGCGGTCCCGGACGACAAGTGGGTGGAGCGGCCGCTGGCCACCGTGGTCATCGCCCAAGGCGAGCAGGTCAGCGCCGGCGAGCTTCGGGATCACCTTGGTGCCTGGGTACCGGCCTGGCAGCTGCCCGAACGCTGGTCGTTCCTCGACGACATACCCAAGACCTCAGTGGGCAAGTTCGACAAGAAGCTGATCCGCACGCGCTACGCCAACGGCGACCTCGACGTCGTCATCGCGCAGCAGTCCTGAGACTCCCTGCAGGGCTCCGCTTCGGGTGGCTCAGCGCTCCGGGGGGGCGGTGACGCGCTGGACGTCGGCGCCCAGCGCCGCGAGGTTTTCCACGAATCGGGGATACCCGCGGTCGATGTGGAAGACGTCCCAGACGTCAGTGCTGCCCTCCGCGCACATCCCGGCCAGCACCAGTCCCGCGCCAGCCCGGATGTCCGAAGCCCACACCGGAGCGCTGGAGAGCCGCTCGACCCCACGGACCACCGCGTGATGCCCATCGGTGCGCGCGTCGGCGCCCAGCCGGATCATCTCCTCGACGAACCGGAACCGGGCCTCGAACACATTCTCGGTGATCATCGACGTGCCTTCGGAGATGGCCGACAGGGCGATCGCCATCGGCTGCAGATCGGTAGCAAAGCCCGGGTAGGGTAGCGTCACGAAGTCCACCGAGGTAGGCCGGTCGGGCATCACGACCCGAAAGCCGTCGAGTCGTGCTTGATCGGCTGGTGCTTGATCGATTTGGGCACCGGCCAGTCGCAGCTTCTCCAGCACCAAATCCAGGTGGTGCGGGTCGACCCCATGCACCGTGACATCGCCGCGAGTCATCGCGGCGGCGAAGGCCCAGGTAGCTCCCACGATGCGGTCTCCGATCACCCGGTGTTCGGTGGGCCGCAGCGCGTCCACACCCTCAACGGTGAGCGTGGACGTACCGGCACCGGCGATCCGGGCACCCATCTGCTGCAGCAGCACGCACAGGTCCACGATCTCCGGTTCGCGGGCCGCGTTGTCCAGGACTGTGGTGCCCTCCGCGAGTACCGCGGCCATCAAGATGTTCTCGGTTGCCCCCACGCTCGGGAAGTCCAGCCAGATCTGCGCCCCGTGCAGCCCCTCAGCCTCGGCCACCACGCAACCGTGCTCGATCTCGCTGCGCGCACCCAGCTTCCGAAGCCCGTTCTGGTGCATGTCCAGCGGGCGGGAGCCGATGGCGTCGCCGCCGGGCAGCGCGACCCTGGCTCGCCGGCAGCGGCCCACCAGCGGCCCGAGCACGCACACCGAGGCGCGCAGCTTGCTCACCGATCCGTAATCGGCCTCGTACTTGGGCTCAGCCGGTGTGGTGATGCGGACTTCTGAGCCAGTGACGTCTACGTCGCAGCCCAGGCCGCGCAGCACGTCGGCCATCAGCGGAACGTCCAAAATCTCCGGGCAGTTCGTGAGAGTGGTCGTGCCCTCGGCCAGCAACGCCGCTGCCATCAGCTTCAGCACGCTGTTCTTCGCGCCGACGACCTGCACCTCACCGGTCAATCGGGCACCACCACGGATCCTGAAGTGCTCGCTCACGGGACTGCACGCTAGCGGGTGCGTTCAGGGGGCATGCACGCCGTAGCCTGCACCCATGGCCGTGCACCTCACCAGGATCTACACCCGCACCGGCGACGACGGAACAAGCGGACTCGGTGACTTCACCCGGGTGCCCAAGACGGACCCGCGGCTGGCTGCCTACGCCGACGTGGACGAGGCCAACTGCGCGCTCGGCGTCGCGCTGGCACTGGGGTCCCTAGAGCAACGCCTGGTCACAGTGCTGCGGCAGGTGCAGAACGATCTGTTCGACGTGGGCGCCGACCTGTGCACGCCTATCACCCAAGATCCCCAGTACCCTCCACTGCGGATCGATAATGGCTATGTCACCCGGCTGGAGGGCTGGTGTGACGAGTTCAACGGTCCGTTGCCGAAGCTGGACTCGTTCATCCTGCCCGGCGGCACTCCCGGCGCGGCGTTGCTGCATACCGCCCGGGTCGTCACCCGGCGAGCCGAGCGGAGCACATGGGCGCTGCTGGCGGTCGACGCCGAGCGCACCAACGCGCTGACCGCGCGCTACCTCAACCGGCTCTCCGACCTGCTGTTCATCCTGTGCCGGGTCGCCAACCCGGACGGCGACGTGCTGTGGAAGCCCGGCGGGGACCGCCGGGAATAGTGAGCACTCGAGCAGCAGCTAGGACGCCCACGGGTTGGTACGGGGTGGCGCGGACTCCAGCCAGGACAGAAACCCGGTGAGAGTGTCCGCCCGCATCGCAAGTTCCAGCTCCTCGACGTCGGTGCGGCAGCGCAGGACGATCGAGCCGCTGGGCATTGTGTAGCTCTCCGGCAGTGTCGGACCGCGACGCTCCACGATCTCCAGCTGTTCCCGGTCGAGCACCCGATCGGGACCCGATCTCAGGCTGGAGACGCGAAACCAGGCGAAATCGTCGCCCCGATAGCGGCCCACCCCCTGATGCCAGCCGCGGCCAGTGTCATTCGGCTGCCAGCGCAGTGCGACGTCGATCCCGCCCTGACGCACCAGCCGGAGCCGTCTCAGGGCCAGCGCGGCGATGATCAACGCGCTGGCTAACAGAACCAGCCCGACGATCTCCCCTACCCCCATGGCGTCCTGCCGCGACCTGCGAAACCGTCAGACTGTCTGGCCGGCGGCCTTGAGCCGGGCCGTGGCCCTGGCCCGTATCGAGTCCGCTCGGGCCTGGTCATCCTCGGCGTCGGCCTGCGCCAGAGCATCTCTCGCAGCCTGTGGGTCGATCTCCTCCGAGAGCTCGGCGACCTCGGCGAGCACGCTCACCTTCTCCCCAGTGACCGACAAGAAGCCACCGAAGACGGCCGCCGTCACAGTCTCGCCGTCGGTAGTGGTGATCTTGACGATCCCGCCCTCAACGAGCTCGCCGAGCAACGGCGTGTGCCCAGGCAGGACACCCAGCTCGCCCTCGGTGGTCTCGGCGAAAAGCGAGGTCGCGTTCCCGGACCACACCTTGCGCTCCACCGCGACCAACTCGACGGACATCTCAGCCACGCATGTCTCCCTGCCCTGTTGTTGCACACCACGCATGTGGCCTTGGGCGGCCTTTGCCCCGACCGGAGTCTAACCGTCAGCTTTGGGACAACTGCTGGTACTTCGCCTCGAGGTCCTCCAGACCACCACAAAGGTAGAAAGCCTGCTCCGGCATGTGGTCAAACTCACCCTTGCTGATCTTGTCGAAGGCCTCGATGGTCTCCTTCAGCGGCACTGTCGAGCCCTCCTGGCCGGTGAACTGCTCGGCGGAGTACATGTTCTGGCTCAGGAAACGCTCGATCCGGCGGGCCCGGTTGACCGTGACCTTGTCCTCCTCGGACAGCTCGTCGATGCCAAGGATGGCGATGATCTCCTGCAGGTCGTTGTACTTCTGCAGGATCCGCTTGATCTCCTGGGCCACCCGGTAATGTTCCTCCCCCACGTACTGCGGGTCGAGGATGGTCGACGACGAGGTCAGCGGGTCCACCGCGGGGAAGATGCCCTTGGAGAACACCCCTCGGGACAGCTCCGTGGTGGCATCCAGGTGCGCGAAGGTGGTCGCCGGTGCCGGGTCGGTGTAGTCGTCGGCCGGCACGTAGATCGCCTGCATCGAGGTGATCGAGCGGCCCCGGGTCGAGGTGATGCGTTCTTGCAGCTCACCCATCTCATCGGCCAGTGTCGGCTGGTAACCCACCGCGGAGGGCAGCCGGCCCAGCAGGGTGGAGACCTCGGAACCGGCTTGAGTGAACCGGAAAATGTTGTCGATGAACAGGAGCACGTCGGTGTTCAGCTCATCGCGGAAGTACTCCGCCATGGTCAGCGCGGACAGGGCGACCCGCATCCGGGTACCGGGCGGCTCGTCCATCTGACCGAAGACCAGCGCAGTGTCCTTGAGGACGCCAGCCTCCTGCATCTCCAGGAAGAGGTCGTTGCCCTCGCGGGTGCGCTCGCCGACGCCGGCGAACACCGACGTGCCACCGAAGTTGCGAGCCACCCGGATGATCATCTCTTGGATGAGCACCGTCTTGCCCACCCCGGCACCACCGAACAGACCGATCTTGCCACCCTGCACGTATGGCGTGAGCAGGTCGATGACTTTCAAACCGGTCTCGAGCATCTCGGTCTTGCCTTCGAGCTGATCGAAGGCAGGCGGCCTGCGGTGGATCTCCCACCGGTCCCCGGTGAAATTCGTGTCCGGGGCATCCAGGCACTTGCCCAACATATTGAACACATGGCCCTTGACCTGCTCGCCGACCGGTACCGAGATCGCCGATCCGGTGTCGGTCACCGGCGCGCCCCGGACCAGGCCGTCCGCCGGCTGCATGGCGATCGCCCGCACGGTGTTGTCACCGAGGTGCTGGGCGATCTCCAGCGTCATCGTCTTGCGGAGCGCTTCGAAATCAACCTCCACGGTCAGCGCGTTGAAGAGCGGTGGCACCTGGTCGCGCGGAAACTCCACGTCCACCACGGGTCCGGTCACCTGCACCACACGACCGATTGCGGCCCCAGGCATCGGATCAACAGTGGTCGACTTCTCGGCAGCGTTTGTCTGTGGGCTCATTTCAGTCATCACTCCCCACGGCGGACAGCGCCTCGGCGCCGCCGACGATCTCGCTGATCTCCTGGGTGATCTGGCCCTGGCGGGCCCGGTTGGCCTCACGAGTGAGGTCTTGGATCAGCTCGGTGGCGTTGTCGGTGGCGGCCTTCATCGCTTGGCGCCGGGCGGCCTGCTCCGATGCCGCAGCCTCGAGCAGCGCCGCGTAAATTCTGGTATTGATGTACTTCGGCAGCAGGTGGCTGAGTAGCTCATCGGCGTCCGGCTCGAACTCATACAGCGGGGGCGGGCTGTCCGAACGGGGCCGCTGGCTCCCCGTGGCGCTCCCAGCGGCCTCGGATGCAGCGCCTTGCGCCGCATCCTCATTATCGACGTACTCGACCTCCAGCGGCGCGATCCGGCGCGCTCGGGGCATCTGAGTGACCATCGATCGGAACTCGGTGTAGACGATGTGCAACTCGTCCACGCCAGGCACCCCGTCCGGTCCGGCATCCCTATCCGGACCGTCACTATCGTCGGCGCCGGCGAGAAACGCGCGCACCAGCACATTGCCGGCTTCCGCCGCGTCGCCGTAAGACGGTTGCTCGGAGAAACCGGTCCAGGACCGCTCGATCGGCCGCTCGCGAAATGTGTAGTAACCGACCCCCTTGCGACCGACCAGGTACAGCGACACCGACTTGCCCTCGTCGCGCAGCAGTGCGTGCAACTCCTCGGCGGCCCGCAGCAGATTGGCGTTGTAGCCACCGCACAGCCCCCGGTCGCTGGTCACCACCAGCATCGCCGCCCGAGTCGGGTTCTCCCGCTCGACCAGCAGCGGGTTGTCCAGGGTCCCGGCGGCGCTGGCCAACGCGGAGAGCACCTTGGTGATCTCCTGGGCGTACGGCCGCGACGCCTCCACCCGGGACTGGGCTCGAGCGATCCGCGAGGTGGCGATGAGCTCGCTCGCCTTGGTGATCTTCTTCGTGGACTGGACAGAGCGGATCCGGCGACGGAGGACTCTCAGCTGCGCTGCCATCGTCGCGTCACTTCACCCTGTCGATTTCGTGGGGCTGCGCTTGGTGACCTTGACCGACTCGCGCTCGACCTCGTCGGGATCCATCGCGTCGGCCTCGTTATCCGGTTCCGGATTCAGCGCCGAGCCATCCGCCGTGGTGAACTGCTTCTTGAACACCGTCACCGCGTCCACTACCTGCTGCTCGGTATCCTCGCTGAACTGCTTGCTCTCCCGGATCGCGTCCAAGATGCCCTGGTGGTGCCTGCGGACGTCGTCGAGGAAGTCCGACTCGAAGCGCCGGACGTCCTCCACCGCCACGTCGTCCAGATGCCCCCGGGTACCGAGAAAAATCGACACAACCTGCTCCTCGACGGGGAACGGCGCGTACTGCCCCTGCTTGAGCAGCTCGGTCAGCCGGGCACCGCGCTCAAGTTGACGTCGCGAGGTGGCATCCAAGTTCTCCGCACCGAACGCCGCGAACGCCTCCAGCTCGCGGTACTGAGACAGCTCCAGGCGCAGCGTGCCGCCGACCGACCTCATCGCCTTGATCTGCGCCGAACCACCGACCCGGGAGACCGAGACACCGACGTTGATCGCCGGCCGGACGCCCTGATTGAACAGATCGGACTCGAAGAAGCACTGGCCGTCGGTGATGGAGATGACGTTGGTTGGGATGTAGGCCGAGATGTCGTTGGCCTTGGTCTCGACGATCGGCAACCCGGTCAGCGAGCCCCCGCCCAGCTCGTCGGAGAGTTTCGCGCAGCGCTCCAACAGCCGTGAGTGCAGGTAGAACACGTCGCCGGGGTAGGCCTCGCGCCCTGGGGGGCGGCGCAGCAGAAGCGAGATGGCGCGGTAGGCCTCGGCCTGTTTGGACAGGTCATCAAAGATGATCAGTACGTGCTTGCCCTGGTACATCCAGTGCTGGCCCAGCGCCGAGCCGGTGTAGGGCGCAAGCCACTTGTAGCCGGCCGAATCAGATGCCGGTGCCGCGATGATGGTGGTGTACTCCAGCGCGCCGGCGTCCTCCAGCGTCTGGCGGACCGCCGCGATCGTGGTTCCCTTCTGGCCGATCGCCACGTAAATGCAGCGCACCTGCTTGGCCGGGTCACCAGTCGCCCAGTTCGCCTTCTGGTTGATGATCGTGTCGATACACACCGCGGTCTTGCCGGTCTTGCGGTCACCGATGATGAGCTGGCGTTGGCCGCGACCGATCGGGGTCTGCGAGTCGATCGCCTTGATGCCCGTCTGCAGCGGTTCCTTCACCGGTTGCCGGTCGATCACCGAGGGCGCCTGCAGCTCCAGGACCCGCTGCTCGTCGGCGGCGATGTCGCCCAGGCCGTCCAGCGGGTAGCCCAGCGGATCCACCGCCCGACCGAGGAACTCGTCCCCCACCGGCACCGACAGGATCCTGCCGGTTCGCCTGACCTCCTGGCCTTGCTCAATGGTCCCGAAGTTGCCCAGGATGACCGCACCGATCTCGCGCACTTCCAGGTTGAGCGCGACGCCCAACACACCGCCGGGGAACTCCAGCAGCTCGTTGGTCATCGCCGAGGGCAGGCCCTCGACCCGGGCGATGCCGTCACCGGCGTAGGTGACGACGCCCACCTCCTCACGCGAGGTCTCGGTTGAGAAGGACGTGACGTAGTTCTCGATCGCTCTCTGGATCTCATCCGAGGAGATCGTCAGCTCCGCCATGGCAATCATTCCCTGCTCTCGTGTCGATCGTTCATCGTGCGCTTCATCGGGACATCCATTGGCGCGCCCTGTCCAGCCGGGCGGCCACGCTGCCGTCGATCACCTCGTCGCCCACCCGGATCACCAGCCCACCCAGCAGCTCGGGATCGACGTCGACCTTGAGCGAGATCGGCCGCCGGTAGATCCGATCGAGCACCTCGATCAGCCGCTGTTCTTGCTGCTGCGACAGCGGGCCCGCAGCGCTGACGTGGGCCACCGACCGTTCCCTGCGGCTCGCTGCCCGGTCCACGAGTACCTCGACGATGTCACTGAGCGGGCGCCGCCGTGGCGCCCGAACCGCCTGCTCCAGGAGCCGGCGAGTCACCGGGCGGCTGCGATCGGCCAACACCGTGTTCAGCAGCTCTAGCCGCTGCTCCGCCGACACACTCTCATCCCCCAGCAGGGTCGCCAGACGCGGTTGTGCGTCCAAGATGCGACCGAACCGGAACAGCTCGTCCTCGACGTCCTCGAGGCTGCGGTCCCGCTCGGCCAGCATGAGCAGCGCCTGCCTGGCCAGCTCCTCGATCCCGTCGACCAGGTCCAGCGGCCGAGACCAGCGTGAGGCGACCACGTCGCCCAACACCTGGAGGCCGATTTCGCTCACTTTGCCGCCGAACAAAGCCTCGACCATCTGCGTGCGGACCTGCCGGGGTGCCGAAGAATCGGCGAGGTGCCGCCGGATCGCCGGCTGCTGCCCGAGCACCGCCGCGACAGCGCCAAGGTCATCACCAACGCGGTCGCGGTCCTGCACACCGGCCCCTGAGACGCGCTTTTCGAGCTGCTCGCGGGCCGTGGCCAACGCCGCCCTGCTGGCCGGTTGCATCAGCGCTTCCGCCTGCCGCCGGGCACCGACACGGCACCGTCAGTACCGCTGTCGGTGGCAGCCATACCCTGCAGCTCGTCGAGGAAGCGATCTACTGTGCCGGCCCGCCGGGCGTCGTCGGCGACCGACTCACCGACGATGCGACCGGCCAGCGTCACGGCCAACTTGCCCAACTCAGCACGCAGCTCGCGGACGACCTGCTCGCGCTGAGTAGCCAGTTGCTCCTCGCCACGCTGACGGATCCGCACGACTTCCTGCTCGGCCTGCTGACGCATCTCGTCCTTGATTTCCTGCGCGTCGGCCCGGGCCGCCTCGCGGATCTTGGCCGCCTCGACGCGCGCCTCGGCAAGCGCCTCGGAGTAACGGGTCTCGGCCTCGTCCAGGCGCGTGCGGGCCTGCTGGCTCTCCTCGATCTGGCGGCGGACCATCTCCTGGCGCTCGGTCATCGCGCGCTTGACCGGGGGAACCACGTAGCGCCACACCACGCCCAGCACGATGAGGAAAATCACCAGCTCGACGAAAAACGTCGCGTTGGGGATCAGGAAGATGTTGCCACCGCCTGCGGCGGCCAGGTTGTGCGAACTCATCAATTTACCGTCCCTGCCAGATCATCTGCCCCAAGGTCAGCCGCCGGCGAGCGCGAAGACGAACACCGCCATGAAGGCCAGGTTGATGAAGTACATCGCCTCGACCAGACCCACCGTCAGGAAGAAAATAGTGAACAACCGACCCTGCGCCTCCGGCTGGCGAGCAACGCCCTGAATGGTCGCGCCGCCGGCCAGACCGTCACCGATGGCGGCGCCGATCGCGCCACCGGCTAGTGCGATACCACCACCGATGAAGGCACCCGCGAGCTGGACGTTGCCCGTGATGCCGCCCCCCTGGGCAAGGAGCAGTTCAGAATAACTCATATCTTTACCCTCTTGTCCTCAAGCTAGGTTATTTTGGCCGGGCGAGATGATTCCTGAGATGACCTCACAAAGGCGAGCGGAGAACCGTTAGTGGGCCCCCTCCTCGTCCTGGCCGGCCGCGAATCCGAAGTAGAGGATCGTCAGCAGCGCGAAGATCAGCGCCTGGAGCAGGCCGATGAACAGGTCGAACAACTTCCACGCCGTGGTCGGCGCCCACAACACGGCCGCTGGCAGCAGCGCGATGACGCTGACCATTACCGTGCCCGCGAGGATGTTGCCGAACAGCCGCAGCGCGAGGGTGACCGGCTTGACCAGCTCCTCGATGATGTTCAACGGAAGCATCACCGGGTGGGGCTCGATGAAATGCCTGAAGTAGTGCTTGCCCTTGACCCGGATTCCCGTCAGATGTACAAGGATGATCACGAAGAGGGCCAACGCGAAGGTCAGGTTCACATCCGACGTCGGTGGTCGGACGTACGCTTCCCAGGCGTGCGGCAGGATCGCCATCCAGTTCGAGATCAAGATGAAGAAGAACAGCGCGATCGCCAGCGGCACGACAAAGGGCGCGGTGCGGATGCCGACGTTGCTCTCCACCTGGCGCTCCACCTGGCTGGTGACCGCCTCGAAGGTCAGCTGCAGGCCGCTGGGCACCTTGGAGGTCGCCTTGGCCGCAAGGTAAAGGCCGAATCCAAGGACGATCACCGCGGCGATCACCGTGGAGATCACGGTGTCGGCATTAATCGTCAGACCGAGCAGGTGCCACTCGACATGCTCACCGACCTGCACGCCGCCTTCCGAAGCAACTACCAGCTCGTTCATACCGAGGCTCCCGACTCGCCGTCGACTTTGGAGCGACGCAGCTCCTTGATCAGCGGAATCGACGCCATGAAGATCATCAATAGCTGAAGGGCGGCAAGTCCGGCGAACACCCCAAGGCCCTCCGGCTGCACCACCAGTGCCAAACCGACAGCGAGCGTGGTGATCAGCGCGAGCCGAGCGAGCACGGCGATGGCGAAGCGCCGTTTACTCGGATCACCACTGGCCGCAAAGCGCGCCGCGGAGCGTTGCACCAGCCTCGTGTTGAGCAGTCCCAGCCCGAGCCCACCGCAGAAGAAAGCTGCCGCCAACGGATAACCCATCGGTGCGAGCACCACGAAACTGGCGACCCCGAGGCACGCCGCGATGAGCGCGGCCCGGGGTAGGTTGACGGCCGATCTGGTCGATGTGATCACGTCAGTGGTCACGGGGCCCCTCCGATGGGCTGATGCATGTCGACACCATAGGTACGGCGCTTACTCCTTCAGCAACTTTGTGAACTTGGTGTAGATGTAGACGCTGGCACCGACGATGCCGAGCGCCAAACCGGCCAGGGTGAAGGCCGGAAAGGTGTCCACAATCTCGTCGACCAACCAGCCGAGACCCAGCCCGGCTAGGAGGATCGCTGCGGTCGCGGCTCCGAGGCCGAGTAGGGTTGCGAGCTCCGGGCCGTTGCGTCGTTCCACGACCACCTAACCTCAGCGCACATAACCTCAACCGGCGCATGGCGTCACCCGCCGCCATCGCTCAAAGGCACTCCTCGCAGTCCAGGGACAGCGCGCATGGCGAAAGCCATGATCATGAACGCTGTCGATGGGCCGGCCTGACCTCAATCCCATGCCCAGGTGGGACGAACCAGACGTTATCACACGGCACGTCGGCCCCCCGTGCTCGCCCCCACCGCTTCTAGCTGCGCTTCTCCTGGGGTGTCCCGATGAAAGACAAGGTCTGGAAAGATCAGCGTGCGGGTAAGCGGGGAACCATCGAACCAAGCACGGCGATAAGCAACCCGAGCATGATCGCCCATACCACGAAGTAAACGTCGAACACGGTCAGCGCAACGGCGCCGAAAGCGAGCAGGGCCGCCCAAAGGTAGATCAATAACACGGCCCGGCGGTGCGAATGTCCAATTTCGAGTAGCCGATGGTGCAGGTGCAGCTTATCTGCGGCGAAGGGGCTGCGGCCGGCGCGAGTTCGGCGTACCACCGCGAGCAGCAGGTCTAGCAGCGGCACGAACAGCACCGCGGCCACCACCAGCAGCGGAGAGAACAGCGCCAGCACGTCGGTGGCGGCGTAGCCGACGGGATCCACCCGGCCGGACGCGCTGGTGGACGCGGCGGCCAGCATCAGCCCGATGAGCATTGCCCCGGAATCCCCCATGAAGATCCGGGCCGGCTGAAAATTGTGCGGCAAAAAGCCCAGGCACGCACCGGCGATCAGGGCCGCGATCAGCGTCGGCGGGTACGCCGACACACTGCCGCCGGACCTGTCGAGCAACTGCAGGGCGAACGCCCCGATGGCTACCGCGGCGATGAATCCGATGCCTGCGGCCAGCCCGTCGAGCCCGTCGATGAAGTTCATGGCGTTCACCAGCACGACCGCCAGCGCAACGGTGACCAGCACCGCCTGGTCCTGACCAAGAATGAGCGCCGAGCCGACCGAGCCGGAACCGCCATTCCACGGCACCCACGGAAAGATGAACCATTGGACGCCGAAGAGCACCAGCACCCCCGCGGCCGTGACCTGGCCGGCGAACTTGGTGAGCGAGTCCAGCTCGAATCTGTCGTCCAGCGCCCCGATCAGCATGATGATGCCGCCGGCGACCAGCACCCCCATGACGTCCCCGGAAAACTCGAAAGACCGGCGCAGCACCGGTAACTGGTGAGCCAGTAGGACGCCGCCGAGGATCCCGCCGTACATCGCCACCCCACCCAGCCGCGGGATCGGGGCACGGTGCACGTCGCGCTCGCGGGGCATAGCCACCGCACCAGTGCGCAACGCAAGCTGCCGGACCAGCCCGGTGAGCAGAAAGGTCACCACCGCAGTGGTGAGTCCGACAAGCAGGTACTCCCGCAGCGGCAGTCCGGATGCAACGGGCACGGGTCCCACGACTGGCAGGCTAGCCCCGGTGCGGTTGCGCCCCACCGGTAGGCCAGCTTCTGCCCTGCCGCCAGCTGATCGCTGCCGACGTGTCAGATCAGTGATCGCCGTTTCGGAAGACTGAGCCGCGCATATAGCGGTCTGGCCGCGCGCACCGCGGCCCGTTCTTCTCGATCGATGATCATACGGCCGTCAGCCGGCCACCTGGATGGTGCAGCCGAGCACGTCGCTGAGCTGGGCGACGGTCACGGCGCCCTCGCGGAGCACCACGGGTTCGTCAGCGGTGAGGTCGACGATCGTGGAGGCCAGCGGCTCGCCGGAGGCCCCTCCGTCGAGATACACCGATACCCGTTCGGTGAGCTGCTTGCGGGCCTGCTCGACGGTGGTCGCCGGCGGTAGGCCCGAGCGGTTGGCGCTCGACACCGCCATCGGACCCACGTCGCGGAGCAGTTCGAGGGCGACCGGGTGCAGCGGCATCCGCAGCATGACGGTTCCCCGCGTATCGCCCAGATCCCACGCCAGTGACGACGCGTGCTGCAATACCAGCGACAACCCGCCGGGCCAGAATGCCTCGATCAGCTTGCGGGCCTTCGACGGTACGCCCAGCACCAGGCCGTCCACAGTTGACCAGGAACCCACCAGTACCGGGACCGGCATGTCGCGCCCCCGCCCCTTGGCGTCCAGCAACGCCTGTACCGCGGTCGAGGAAAAGGCGTCGCAGCCCAGCCCGTAGACGGTGTCCGTGGGGAGCACCACGAGCTGGCCCGCTCGGACTGCACTCGCGGCCGCGGCCAGGCCGGCAATCCGGCTGTCAGGCCGTGCGCAGTCGTAGACGTTGCTCACGGATCCGCAGACTACGACCGCTCACCGGCGCGGGATCGACGGCGTGGGCGGTTTGACACCTTGGTGATCAGCAAGGCACGATCCGCGGGCGGGGGAGGGTCCTTTGGTTCCGGAGGCTTATGTGCCCGCGCATCGCCGTGTCATCGTCGCCGTTGTAACGACCGCTCTCGCCCTGCTCGGCCTTGCCGGCACCGGCGCCGTCCAGACCGCGGCCGCCCAGACCGCCAGTGTGCCGGAGCACTACGTGGCGCTCGGTGACTCGTATACGGCGGGACCGGAGATCCCGGTGCAGCGATTCGATCCGCTCGGCTGCCGTCGCTCCAACAGTAACTACCCGTCGTTGCTCGCCGCGGCACTCGGCATCCGGGACTTTACCGACGTCAGCTGCACCGGCGCGCAGACCGAGCACATGACGGAATCTCAACGCGTGCCACTGGGCATCAATCCACCCCAGTTCGACGCCTTGGCATCGGACACGGACCTGGTCACGCTGACCATCAGCGGCAACGACATCGGGTTCAGCGACATCTTCGGCACCTGCGCCCGGCTCAGCTCCACCGACCCACTGGGCAACCCGTGTGAGCGGCAGGCCACCGCCGGCGGCACAGACATCTACGCGCAGCGCATCGATGCCGAAGCGCCGAACGTCGCCAGGGTGCTGGAGGGCATCCGGCAGCGCTCTCCTAGAGCGACCGTGCTGCTGGTCGGCTACCTGCGGATCGTGCCACCTGAGGTCGGGTGTTATCCGGTCTTCCCGATCGCCCGCGGTGACGTGCCCTTCCTAGACGGCATCCAGCAGCAGCTCAACGCCATGCTCGCCGATCAAGCCAGTGACCACGGCGCGGTATTCGTCGAATCCTACGCCGACTCGCTGGGCCACGACGCCTGCAAGCTGCCCGGCGTGAAGTGGGTGGAGGGGGTCGCGCCAACCAGCCCGGCGGCCCCGGTGCACCCCAACGCCCTCGGCATGCGAGCGGTGGCCGCCCTGGCGCTGGATGCTCTCAGAGAGTCGGAGTTCAGCGATGTGAGCGAAGTGATAACCGGGCGATGACGCGTCGCGTTGACATGATGTAACCGGAACGGCACTATCTGCGTCCGGTGGGGGATCGTTCGCTGTCGGGGACTCACGTGGCTGTGCACCGCCGTGCCGTCGTGGCCGCTGCGGGCAGCGTGCTCGCCCTGGCTGGGCTTGCCGGCACGGGTGCTGCTCCGGCGGCCGTAGCCGCGCAGACCCCCGCCTCGCCGAAGCACTACGTCGCGCTCGGCGATTCGTATGTAGCCGGTCCGGGGATCCCGATACAGCGAACCGATCCTATCGGCTGCGGGCGCTCCACTCGTAACTATCCCGCCCTGATCGCCGAGGCACTCGGCGTCGCCAATTACACCGACGTGAGCTGCAGCGGCGCGTGGACGGACCACATGACGGCTGCCCAGCAGGGGCTGCTGCGCGCGGAGGCACCAACCCGCCACAGTTCGACGCATTGCGGCCGGACACCGACCTGGTCACGGTGACCATCGGCGGCAACGACTTCGGTCTCAGCGACATCTTCAACACCTGCTTCGCGCTCAGCAGCACCGACCCGCTGGGCGACCCGTGCCGGCGGCAGGCCGCCGCCGGCGGCACGGACGTTTACGCGCAGCGCATCCCCGCCGTGGCACCGAAGGTCGCCGCGGTGCTCAACGGCATCCGCCAACGCTCACCGAAAGCGACCGTGCTTCTGGCGGGCTACTTGCGGATCTTGCCGCCTGAGGTCGGGTGCTACCCGCTCTTCTCGATCGCCCGCGGCGATGTGTCGTACCTGGATGGCCTGGAACGACAGCTCACCGCCACGCTCGCCGACCAGGCCCGCAATCACGGTGCGGTATTCGTCGACTCCTACGCCGGCTCATCGAACCGCGACGTGTGCCAGCTGCCCGAAGTGAAGTGGGTGGAAGGAACAGCTCCTACCAGCTCGGCCCACCCGATGCATCCCAATGTCCGCGGCATGCGCGCGGTATCGTCACTCGCCCTGGACGCCCTCAGGATCGGGGGTTGAGGGTGACGGGCAGCGCGCGGCGTCGGGCAGTGGCGAACCGCGGGCGACCGTTGAGGTCGACATGGTCGGCCACATCGGTGAGCACTCGCCGGGCGGCCAGCAACGCGGGAACGGCTTCGGCGTGCGAGTCGTCGTGTTCGATGGCGATGTTCCCGCCCTCGCGCAGCAGGCGGGTTCCGGTGCGCACCACGTCGGGGATGACGGCGAGTCCGTCGTCACCGGCGAAGACGGCGGTAGGTGGGTCGTGCAGGGCGACCTCGGGCGGTACCGCAGCGTTGCACGGCACATAGGGCGGGTTGCACAGCACCAAATCGGCCATCCCATCCAGCGCGCCGAGCACTCCAGGTTCGGCGACGTCACCGGCGTACAACACCACCGGGGTGTCCCCCGCCGCCGCCCTGGCGTCCGCGTTGCGTCGAGCCCAACTCAGCGCCGCCGGCTGGAGCTCCACGGCGTGTACCTGCGCATCGGGCCGGGCGTGTGCCACCGCCAGGGCTAGCGCACCCGAGCCGGTGCAGAGATCGACCACCAACGGCCGCTGCACGTCCTCCAGTGTGGCCAGCCCCCATGCCAGCAGCACTTCGGTCTCAGGACGCGGGATGAACACGCCCGGTCCCACGGCGACCTCGACGGCGCCCAGTGCGGCGGTCCCGGTGAGGTGGTGCAACGGCACTCGCGCGGCGCGTCGAGACACCAGCTCGCGCAATGCCTCGACCACTGATGGATCCACCAGAGGAACCATCGATAGCCGCCCACGCTGCACACCGAGCACGTGCGCAGCGAGCAGTTCGGCGTCCACCCGCGGAGAGCCCACGCCGGCCTCGGTGAGGATCCGTTCCGCCTCGAGCACAGCCAGGCGCAGCGGTTGCCTACCCACGAGCGGCCCGATTCACGATCGTCGCAGCAGCAATTCGCGGTCCGCCCCGATCAGCGCGTCGAGCACTCCGTCGAGGTCTCCGTCAAGCACTGCATCGAGGTTATGAGCCTTGTAGTTGACCCGGTGATCGGAGATCCGGTTCTCCGGGAAGTTGTAGGTGCGCACCCGCTCGGAGCGGTCCACGGTGCGAATCTGCGAGCGACGCTGCTCGGAGGCCTCCTGCTGGGCCTTCTCGTCGGCCAGCGCCTGCAGCCTGGCCCGCAACACCGCGGTGGCCCGGATCCGGTTCTGGATCTGCGACTTCTCGTTCTGGCACGACACCACGGTGCCGGTCGGCAGGTGGGTGATGCGCACCGCGGAGTCGGTGGTGTTGACGCTCTGCCCACCGGGGCCAGAAGAGCGGTAGACATCGATGCGCAGATCCTTCTCATCGATCTCGATCTCAATCTCGTCGGGTTCGGGGTACACCAGCACCCCCGCGGCCGAGGTGTGGATCCGCCCCGCCGACTCGGTGACCGGGACCCGCTGCACCCGATGCACCCCGCCCTCGAACTTCAACCGCTCCCAGACACCGGACTGTGCCGATGTTGCGGGGGCTGATTTCACCGCAACCGTGACGTCCTTATAGCCACCCAGCTCGGCCTCGGTAGCGTCGAGCACCTCGGCCTGCCAGCCGTGCCGCTCGGCGTAACGTAAATACATCCGCAGCAGGTCCCCGGCGAACAGCGCGGACTCCGCACCGCCCTCCCCTGACTTGATCTCCATGACCACATCGGAGCCGTCGTGGGGATCGTGGGGCAGCAACAACTGGGTCAGCTCAGTCTCCAGCTGCGGGATCCGCTCAGCGAGGGTGTCAGCCTCGGCCGCGAAGGTGGGATCCTCAGCGGCCAGCTCGCGGCCCGCCGCAACGTCGCTGCGAGCCTGGTCCAGCTCGCGGATCACCCGCACGACGCGGGACAGCTCCCCGTAGCGCCGCCCCGCCTTACGGGCCGCGTCCTGGTCGGCATGCAGCGCCGGGTCGGCGAGCCGGCGCTCCAGGTCTGCGTGCTGGTCCAGCAGCGCCTGAATTGCCGCGGTGTCCACGGATCTCACCGATTCCCCACCCGATACAGCATCCTCACTTCCGGGCTCCGATTTCTGGGCCCTACTTCTGCCTCTTGCCGTAGCGCTTCTCGAAGCGGGCCACCCGGCCACCGGTGTCCAGGATCTTCTGCTTGCCGGTGTAGAAGGGGTGGCAGTTGGAGCACACCTCGACATGGATTTGACCGTCACGTTTGGTGCTGCGGGTGGCGAAGGCGTTGCCACAGCTGCAGGTGACCTGCGTGTCGACGTACTGCGGGTGGATGCTCTGCTTCATGGATGTCCTCTCCTCATGGCCGCCGGGTCCCCGCCGCGCATGGACGGGGTGAACCGGAGCCGAACTGCGTGAGCCGCAGTGAGCGCTGACAGTGTGCCAGACGGCCCAGCCCCAGATGAAACCGTCAGCTACCCACCGGTGTTCCCGCCCATCATCGAGCAGGCCCCTGAGCACGACACACCGGACATGAGAGCCCGACATGCCGGGTATGAGGCAGGTCAGTCGTCGCCGGTGCCAGCGGCGGACTTCGACACCTGCATCAGGAATTCGATGTTGGTTCGGGTCTTGCGCAGCCGGTCCAGCAGCACATCGATGGCCTGCTGGGTCTCCAGCCCAGACAGCACCCGCCGCAACTTGTGGTGGATGGCCAGCTCGTCCGGGGGTAGCAGCAGTTCCTCTTTTCGGGTACCGGACGGGTTGACGTCGATGGCGGGGAAGATCCGCTTGTCGGCGATCTTGCGGTCGAGCTTGAGCTCGGCGTTTCCGGTTCCCTTGAACTCCTCGAAGATAACGGTGTCCATCGTCGAACCGGTCTCCACCAGCGCGGTCGCGAAGATGGTCAGCGATCCACCATCCTCGATGTTGCGGGCCGCACCGAGGAACCGCTTCGGCGGGTACAGCGCGGTGGAGTCCACACCACCGGACAGGATCCGACCGGATGCCGGTGCTGCCAGGTTGTATGCCCGACCCAGCCGCGTGATCGAGTCCAGCAGCACGACCACGTCGTGCCCCATCTCCACCAGCCGCTTGGCCCGCTCGATGGCCAGCTCGGAGATGGAGGTGTGGTCCGACGGCGGGCGGTCGAAGGTCGAGGCGATGACTTCGCCCTTCACCGAGCGCTGCATGTCAGTGACTTCCTCCGGCCGCTCGTCTACGAGCACGACCATGAGGTGGCATTCCGGGTTATTCGTCGTGATCGCGTTGGCGAGCGCCTGTAGAATCATCGTCTTGCCTGCCTTGGGTGGCGAGACGATGAGCGCCCGCTGACCCTTGCCGATCGGCATCACCAAGTCGATGACCCTGGTGGTCATCAGGTTCTGCTCGGTCTCCAACCGCAACCGCTCGTTGGGGTACAGCGGGGTCAGCTTGGTGAACTCGGGGCGTTGCTTGGCCTGATCGACATCCAGACCATTGATGGTGTCGACCCGCACCAGAGGGTTGAACTTCTGCCGCTGTTGTTCGCCGTCACGAGACTGGCGCACCGCGCCGGTGATCGCGTCACCTCGACGCAGCCAGTGCTTGCGGACCAACGACAGAGACACGTACACGTCGTTGGGTCCGGACAGGTACCCCGAGGTGCGGACGAACGCGTAGTTGTCCAGCACATCGAGGATTCCGGCGACAGGCAGCAACACGTCGTCCTCGCGGACCTCCAGCTCACCCCCGTCGCGCCGGTCGCTGCTGCGGTCAGTGCGGTCATTGCGGTCACCGCGGTCGCTGCGGGTGCGGCGGTTGCGGTCGCGGAAACGCCGGCCACGCCGACGACCACCCTCGTCGTCGTCGTCGCGGGCGCCATTCTGATCGGTCCGGGTCTGATCGGTCCGGGTCTGATCGCTCGGGGCTTGATCGGAACGCGGCGCATCACCGGCGCGGACGGGCCGACGACGCCGGTTGCGGGATCGGTCCGTACCGTCGCTGTCCCGGTCCTGCTGGTCCCCCCGGTCTTGCTGATTCCGATCCCCGGTCAGCGGCGCGGGCGGGGCGACCTGCTGATCCCCGGCCTGAGCCACACTGTGGGCTCCGGTCTGAGTCTCAGTCTGCACCGCCG